>JAGQRO010000061.1 GCA_020425315.1 Hyphomonas sp.
TGTCATAGGTCACGACGATGGAGACGGGCGCATCGAATTGGCGGAAGCCGCGCAGCACCCAGTCCATCCGGGCGTCCTTGTCCTCGCGGGCGATGCCCATGGCAGCGAAGAGCTGCTTGGCGATGCCGACCTGGCGCTCGCGGTGGACGCCGTCATAGGCCGGGCCCATGCGGAACTCCCGGCTGTCCGGCACGCCGGCGAGGTTGCGCTCCACATTGCCCTTGCGGATGCGGTCCAGCACCTCCCCGGAGACGACATAGAAATTCCACGGCTGGGAATTCAGCGAGGTCGGCGCCCGCATCGCGATTTCGAGGATTTCACGCACCAGCGCCTTTGGCACCGGCTTCTTCAGAAAGCCGCGAATGCTGCGCCGGCTGCGGACTACATCGTCAAATTCCATTCCCGCTTCTCCCTGTTGCCGCTGTTTCAGCACAGGTACGGGGGCATGGGGTAGCCCTGCCGTTACGACATCGGCCCCTTCACTCCGCTTCCTTGTAGTCCTTGAGCCATTTGTAGACGACGTCGTAGACCTCCGTTTCGACCGTATCGGACGTCCGCCAGCTGCCGCCGTCATAGCTCAGGGCAGTCCAGTAGAGCGTCTGGCGCGCAGCGGCCGGGTCCGGCGCCGACTTCGTCAGCACGAACATCTTGCCGACTGCGGAGGCGAATGCCACGCTGCCCTTGTCTGCGACATAGGCGTTCATTGTCTGGCCGATGGACTCGCGCACCTTCGGGGACGCGGGGGTTTCGAGAAACCACTCTTCCGCCGGCACTGCCCCGGCAGACACCAGCGGATCTTCCTTCCCGGTCGGGATGGTGACGATGGCGGGCAGCCTGGCTTCGATGCGCGAAAGCTTCGAGCCGTCATAATCATGCCAGGCGTAATTGTGGGTCTCACCCGGCTTCAGCACGCCATCCCGGTAGGCCTTGATCGCGGCGACCAGTTCCCGCGTGCGCTCGACATCCGTTTCCACGATCGCCTCGGCATAGGTCAGCCGCATGTTCATCACCGCCTCCTGCGCCAGGTCCACACCGCCGCTCTTGTTGAGCAGCGGGCAGGCCGCCACCAACCGCTCAGCGAACGGAATCGCTATGTGGCCGCCATCACGATGGTCCGTGTACCAGCCACGTGCCGCCGATATGTCCCAGAACAGATTGTCCGTACACGCCTCCGGCGTATCGGTGCTGGTGATGTAACCGTGCGAGACTCCGGAAAAGGCATGGATGTTCAGCAGCGTCGTGATCACTTCCTTGCGGAGGGTTGTCACCTCACTGAACGGAACGGCAAGTTCGGACAACCCGACCGCGGTCTTCACGTGAATTTCCTGGTGACGGTCTTCAAGCGTCCAATAGGCCTGGCTCCTCTGGAACGCCGCCGACAATTCCGACAGGACAGCCTCGTCGCCCGCCTTCGCCTCGTTCAGCGTCCCGGAATGCGAGTAATGCCCAAACGCCGCATAGTGCTGGGCCCAGGCATTGTCGGGGCATTGCTCTGCAGCCGCCTCGAACGTCTTCAACCCATCTTCCAGTGTCGTTGCCTGGGCACGCACGGACAGGACCGTATTGTAGATCGACTGGGAGCGGGCGGTGCCGCAATCGGCGGCCTCTCCGGTGTCCGCCGTGGCCGCACCTGCCGCCAGCATTGCCAGTCCTGCCATGACTGCAAGTCTCATGAATATCACTCCTGTCCGCCCTGCCCGGTTACCCCATAAACCTAGTCTGCGACGATTTCTGCCTTCGGCAGGCCGGCTGCCGCGATGCCGGTATTGCCGCATGCCTCATCGAATTCCGAAGGCGCGCCGGAGACACCGACACCGCCGATCAGTTCGCCGGATTCCAGCCGGATCGGCAGGCCGCCGCGCCAGGTCGCCATGCCGGGCCCCGGACTGCCCCATTTCCCGGTCTCGGCTGAGGAAAAGCCATAGGTGGCGGCGGATTTGCCCTTCCATTGCGCAATATCGCCGACAGCCGTGTCCGCCGAATCCATGATCGCATAGGCCTTGAGATTGCCGTGCTGGTCGAACACCGCCACCGCGACGCCTTGATCGTTCGCGCGGGCATGGTCGACACAGGCCGTGACAATCGCGCTGGCAGATTCGAGATCGATCGTCGGCTCGGCGCGCTGGGCCTCTGCCGTGGCGCAGGCGGTTGCCAGGATGGCCGAGGCGGCCAGAAGCCGGTGAAACATGAAGCGTCCCTCCCGTCAGGTTCCGGGAGGGACGCTAAACTGGCTCGGAAGGATTGGCCAGTCCGGAAACACAAGGCCGACTCAGGCGTCGACCGTTGCCTTTCCCTTTGTCTTTGCCTTCTTGCCGGCATAGGCGAACTGCTCGCCGTCAAGGTCGATCTTCGGCATCTCGTCCTTTTCACGCCAATAGTCCTGCGTGTGCTGCCATTCATAATTGGAGCCACGCTTGGGCAGCATGTGCATGTTGCGCATCAGGTAACCGGGATTGAAATTCTCCGGGTCGATCCAGGGCAGGATTTCCATGTCCTTGTCTTCCTCGCGGAACTGGACACGCACCTGCGTGACGCCCTTCTCGTCCATATGCTTCAGGAGGCGGCAGATGAAATCGCCCATGATGTCGACCCGCAGGGTCCAGGAAGCGCGGAAATAGCCGAACACCCAGGCCATGTTCGGCACGCCGGTGAACATCATGCCGCGATAGGTAACCGTCTTCGAATAATCGACGGGCTCGCCATCCACCGTGAACGGAATATCGCCGAGGACGGACAGGTTGAAGCCCGTCGCCGTAATGATCACATCGGCTTTCAATTCCTCGCCGGACTTGGTGAGGATGCCATTCTCGGTGAAGCGCTCGATCTCGTCGGTGACGACGCTGGCCTTGCCGCTGGCGATGCCCTGGAAGAGGTCACCATCCGGCACGAAGGCAATGCGCTGGCGCCACGGGCGGTAGCGCGGGGTGAAGTGTTTCTCGATCGGGTATTGTTCGCCCAGGAAAGCCTTCACGCCTTCCAGCAGCTCCTGCTCGACCGTCTCGGTCTCTTCAAGGCAACGGCGGGTAAAGTCATGCTGGTCGAACAGGACTTTCTGGCGCGCGATCCGGTGGATCGTATCCCAGTCGATGCCAATGCTGCTCCAGCTCCGTGACCATCTCGTTTTCATTCCGCCCGGGGATGAAATAGGTCGGCGAGCGCTGCAGCACGGTGATATGATCCACCTCTCCGGCGATGGCCGGCACAACGGTCGCGGTCGTCGCGCCGGACCCGATGCAAATGACCTTCTTGCCCTTCAGGTCGATATCGTCCGGCCACAGCTGCGGGTGGACGATCTGGCCCTTGAACTTGTCCATGTCCGGCCAGTCAGGCGTGTAGGGGCGCTCGTAATTGTAGTAGCCCTGGCACATCCAGAGGAAGTTGCAGGTGAAGTAGACCTCTTCGCCGGTATCCAGCTTCCGGGCCGTGATCGTCCACAGGCTGTCATCGGACGACCAATCGGCCGAGAGAATCTTGTGGCCGTAGCGAATGTACTGGCCGAGTTCGTTTTCCTCGATCACCTCGTCCATGTAGTCGAGGATTTCCTGCGCCGTCGCGATCGGCACACCGGTCCACGGCTTGAAGCGATAACCGAACGTGTAGAGGTCGGAGTCGGAGCGGATGCCGGGATATTTGTGCCAGAGCCAGGTGCCGCCAAAGCTTTCCAGCTTCTCCAGAACCACGAAACTCTTGTCCGGGCACTGGTCCTTCATGTGATAGGCCGCGCCAATACCGGAAATGCCGGCCCCCGCAACCAGCACATCGAAGTGCTCTGCCTTTGCGGCCGCCGGCCGCGCTTTCGTTTCCGTCCCTGGCATGGCTCGTCCCGTCCATCTGATTTGGCGCCAGCGGCCCGTCCGACGGCGCACTTCTGATGGCACATTGAAGCCCATTTTTCGCAGAAACACTACGGGAGAGCCCGTATGACGCCGGGTCATCCGGCCCCGAATTCCGGCGCCCACCTTGTCGTGCAACGGAATTCCGTCCCGGCCCGATCCGCAGTGCCCACTGCGCCCCGGGATTACATCGCCTTCACCCTGCCGTAATCCTTCTGCATTTACCGTTGCGGAAACAGATTCGAGACGGCAGGCGGACATGGCGCAGAAGGGTGACAAGGCCCCGGCCCAGCGCACGATCAAGGCTCCCGGCGGCGGGTTCTTGTCCCGCCATGGCCGGATCGTGAAGTATGGGCTGCTGGCACTCCTGCTGGCGATGCTGGCCGGTGGCGGCTGGGGCTTCTGGAAATGGCGCTCTCTCTATGCCGGCATGCCGAAACTGCCGGAAGTGACCGAACTGTGGGGCGTCAAGCGCGAGCCAGCGATCGAGTTCATCGACCAGGCCGGCACCACGCTGGACGTGCGCGGGCCCCGCTATGGCCGTGCGACCAGTGTGGACCTGCTGCCCAAACATGTGCCGCAGGCCTTCATCGCCGCCGAAGACAAGCGCTTCTACCAGCATGACGGGGCCGACGATGCGGCCATCGCCCGCGCCGCCTGGAGCAACCTCCGCGCCGGGGAGACCGTGTCCGGCGCCTCCACCCTCACCCAACAGCTGATCAAGAATCTCGTCCTCGACAGCCGCCAGACGGTGAAGCGCAAGGCGCAGGAAGTGAAGCTCGCCCGCGAACTCGAAACCATGATGAGCAAGGACGAGATCCTCTCGCTCTATCTCAACCGTGTCTATTTCGGCGCGGGTCTCTATGGCATCGACGCAGCCGCGCGCTTCTATTTCGGCAAGGGGCCGGATCAGCTGACCGTCGCCGAGGCCGCGCTGCTCGCCGCCCTGCCCAAGGCGCCGTCGAAGCTGAACCTGCGCGAGAACCTCGAAGGCGCGAAGGAGCGCCAGTCCTATGTGCTGAAAGAGATGGTCAGTCTCGGCTTCCTGTCGAAGGAAGAGGCCGATGCGGCCGCCGCCCAGGCGATCACCATCATCGACCCGCCGGCCTATGACGCCCAGCTCGGCTATGTGCTGGACGCTGCCGCCGAGCGGGTGAAGGCGATGCTGCCGCGCATTCCGGGCGACCTCGTCGTCACCGTCTCCATCGACACGGAGCTGCAGGCCCGAATCCAGAAACAGCTGGCCGAGCGCATGGCCAAGGACGGAACGGAAGCTGGCGCCAGCCAGGTCTCCGCCCTGCTGATCTGCAAGGATGGCCGCGTCGCCGCGCTGGTCGGCGGCGTCGACTATGCCACGTCCGAGTTCAACCGCGTGACCCAGGCCCTGCGCCAGCCGGGCTCCAGCTTCAAGCCGTTCGTCTACGCCACGGCGCTGGAAGACGGCTATTCCCCCTATGACGTGTTCGACGACGCCCCGATCACCATCGACAAGTGGGAACCGGAAAACTATTCCGGCCACTTCCTCGGCCCGATGACAATGAGCGAGGCGCTGACGCGCTCGATCAACACGGTCGCCGCCGAAATCGCCCAGCTGACCAGCGAGGAGCGCGTCATCGACACCGCCCGCCGCTTCGGCATCACGACCAAGATGCAGCCCTTCCCCTCCATCGCGCTCGGCAGCCAGGAAGTGAACCTCTGGGAACTGACGCGCGCCTTTGGCACTTTCCAGTCCGGCGGCCTGCGCCTCGACCCGTGGCTGATCGAGAAGATCGAGGATTCGCGCGGCATGGTGCTGTATGAGCGCCCGGCCTATGAGCGCGACCGTGTGTACTCGGAGGGTCTGGCGCGCGACATGAACGGCATGATGGTGCGCGTGGTGAATTCCGACGTTGGCACCGGCGGGCGGGCGAAGGTGCGCAACTGGACCGTGGCCGGCAAGACCGGCACCAGCCAGGACTGGCGCGACGCCTGGTTCATCGGCTTCACCTCGGCCTATGTCGGCGGCGTCTGGGTCGGCAATGACGACGATACGCCGATGAAGAAAGTGACTGGCGGCGGCCTGCCGGCCGATCTCTGGTCGGACATGATGGAACTCGCCCATGCCGGCAAGACGCCTGAGCCCCTGATCGGGGCCGAAAGCGGCATGGTCGTCAGCGAGGCGGCCGAGTCCCGCATCGCCTTCTATCGCGGCCTCAGCCAGGCCTTCTCAATCGCCGCCGGCCAGCAATATGCCAGCCGCACCACGCCGGACCGCTTCCATCAGGAAGAATAGCGCGTCGGGCCATCCTTCGACTTCGCTCAGGATGAGTCCCGCCCTTGCCGCAACACAGAAGCGCTCATGCTGAGCGAAGTCGAAGCAGGTGCGCGTGCAATGATACTCACCACATGACGGCGCCAATTGCGCCCGGCTCCGCGCCCGCGTAGAGAGCGGCCATGTTCGATCCTGCCGTCTTTGAAACCCTGTCGCTCGCCCTCGACGAAGCCGCCCTCGTACCGGAGGCCGGGCCGATCCTGTGCCTACGCGCGGAGCCGGCCCCCTTCCTGCTCGGCCTGCCGCGCGAACGGCTGACCTCATGGAACAGCTTCAAGCCGGATCATGACGCCCTCGCCGCTGCCGGCTTCACCATGCTGGCGCCGGAGACAGAAGCGTTCCCGCCCTGCCCGCTGACCATCGTGTTCCCGCCTCGCCAGCGCGACGAGGCCCGCGCCCTGTTCGCCCGCGCCCTGCGCGATGCTCCCTTGGGCGGGGTCGTCATCGCCAGCCTGCCCAACACGCTGGGCGCCAAGACGGGCGAGAAGATGCTGGCCGAGCTCGCCGGCTCCGCCGAGGCATTATCCAAGCACAAATGCCGCGCCTTCTGGGCCGTGAAGGGCGAGGACTGGAACGCTCCGCTGGCGGAGGAGTGGATCGCGCTGGACCAGCCGCAGGAGAGCAGTGACGGGCTCTGGACCCGGCCCGGCCTCTTCAGCTGGGACCGGATCGATGCCGGCAGCGAACTGCTCGCCGACAGCGTGCCCGAATGGATCAAGGGCAAGGGCGCCGATTTCGGCGCGGGCCAGGGCTTCCTCTCGCGTGAAGTGCTGGCGAACTGCCCTCAGGTGGAAAGCATGACCCTGTTCGAGGCCGAACACCGCGCCCTCGCCTGCCAGAAGCGGAACCTCGAAGACTTTGACAACTGGTCCCAGCACTGGGCCGATGTGACGAAGGATGCGCCGCAGGCAGAGTTCGACTTCATCGTCATGAACCCGCCCTTCCATACCGGCCGGGCAGATGCGGCCTCACTCGGCCAGAACTTCATCCGGGCGGCCGCCGGTGCCCTCAAGAACAGCGGCGAACTCTGGCTCGTCGCCAACCGGCACCTGCCTTATGAGACGGTGCTGTCGGAATGCTTCAAGGGCCACCAGATGGTCGAGGATGAGGGCGGCTACAAGATCATCCGCGCCGAACGGCCGAAGCGGAAGCGATGAAGGAAACCCGCCAGCTCGCCAGATATCTCGCCGGCCTCGGCTATGGCAGCCGCAAGGAAATGGAGGCGGCGATCCGCGCGGGCCGCATCACGGGCGAAGGCGAGGCAATGCGCTTCGATGGCGAGCCGCTGGACCCGCCGCCCGGCATGATACTATTGATGCACAAGCCCGCCGGCTTCACCTGCTCCCGCGCCGATCAGGGCCGCCTCGTCTACGAACTCTTGCCCCCTCGCTTCCTGAAGCGCGACCCGGCGCTCTCCTCCATCGGCCGGCTCGACGCCGACACAACGGGCCTTCTTCTGTTCACGGACGACGGAAAGCCGTTGCACAAACTGATCTCCCCGAAATCCTCCATCGAAAAGACGTACGAGGCCACGCTCGCCCGCCCGCTGGAAGGCCATGAGGCGGACCTGTTCGCCAGCGGCGAATTGGTGCTGCGCGGGGAGGACAAGCCGCTGCTGCCCGCCCGCCTTGAAGTGACCGGTGAGCGCACCGCGCGCCTCACCCTCACCGAAGGCCGATACCATCAGGTGCGCCGCATGTTCGCGGCCGCCGGCAATCATGTCGAAGCGCTGCACCGCGCCGCCTTTGGCCCGCTGACGCTTGGCGATCTGTCGCAAGGCGACTGGCGCCTCCTCTCACAGGATGAAGTGGCGGCGCTCGACTAGGCGTCCGGCGTGAAGAAAGGCCGGTCGCCCGCAATGGTGACGCGCTCCATGATCCGTACATTCGGGAAATAGTCGCTGGCGGCATAATGCTGGCAGGCCCTATTGTCCCAGAACGCCATCGAGCCCGGCGCCCAGCGGAAGCGG
>JAGQRO010000062.1 GCA_020425315.1 Hyphomonas sp.
TGAGTGTGATCTGACGAAACCATCCTCAGGAAAATGAGGACGGTTACTCAAGCTGTTAAGCATAAGTATTGCGTTCTTTGACGAGAACCCTTTGTCACAAAGAACAGAACCGAAGCCCTGTTCGATGGAAAAAGAATTCTCAAGAAACGCATCCGTCGTGATCGTTTGAACCTGCCGAAGCGAGGTTCGCAAGCCATCACGCCGCCTGCGTTTCTCTTCCTTAATCTCTTACGATGTCAAACAGCTGGAACCGAGGCTCCGGGCTCCTTCAGAAGGCCGCTGGCCCCGTCCGGAAGTGGCGGCTTATATGGGCCGCCTATTTGCCCGTCAACACTCTTTTTCGCGCTTTCTGCAGTTTCCGGTTTGACCCGTCAGACCGCCAGAATTTCAGCGCAAAAGACACCCAAGGCCGGGAACCGGCCCGTCGTGTCCGAGCGTTTCGAGGAACCGCATATATAGCCCCTGTTCGGCGAATTAGGCAAGGCCTTTTTCACCATACAGGTGCCATTTGCGGGCACCGCCTCGGGGTCCTTTCGGGGTCCGCCTCGGCAGAGGCCGCGAGATAGCCGGGGGGCGCAGAGACCGCAACCCCCTTGTGCAGCATTTCGGCAGAAAAAGTGCGATTCCGCTGCAATCATTGCTGCAGCGGCGTGCGCCGGCTGCCCTGCCCGGCGCTAAAGCCCTGTAAAATCAGTACTGGGCGGAGAGGTAGGACTTCATCGCCTCGGCTTCGGCTTCGGTCTCGGCGATCTTCCATTTCACCAGATCCCCGATCGAGACGACGCCGATCAGCCGGTCATTGCGCAATACCGGCAGGTGGCGGATGCGCCGGTCGGTCATCAGCTGCAGCGCATCGTCCACTTTTGTCGCGCTGTCGACCGTGATCACGTCGCGGGTCATTGCATCGCCCACCGTCATCCTCAGTGCCGGCTCCCCATTGCGCGCCACCTGGCGCACGATATCGCGCTCTGACAGCACGCCAACGACCTTGCCGCCCTCTTCCAGGGCCACAACCGCCCCGATTCTGCGTGTATCCAGCGTTTCGGCGGCCTCGCGCAGTGTCTGCGTGGCGCTCACCGATATGATTTCCCGTCCCTTATCATTGAGAATCTGGTCAATCGTCATGCGTTCCTCCTCCTTGCCGGCGCACCGAGGAGCGGACGCGCCGCCGACCGATTCCTACCACAAATCCTGCGGGAACACGATTCGGTTCAGAAACGGGGCGCGCCGCGGGCCGGCCTCAGCGCCGCAAAGGCCACCGCCCCGGCCAGGAAGCCGCCAATATGGGCCTGCCAGCTCATCCGGAAGCCCAGCAGCGACGGCCCCATCACCGCCACAGCGAGATTCACCGCCGCAAACACGCCCAGCACGGTCAGGAACCGGGCCGACAGGATACGCGCGCCGCTGCCCTCTTCCTTCAGCACCAGCGCCCCCAGCAGGCCGCACACCCCGCCCGAGGCCCCGATCAGCGCCGGCCCGGACGGAAAGCCCAGAATCAGGTGCGCCAGCGACCCGCCCAGCACGCTGATAGTAAAGAGGCTGAGGAATCGCCCCATCGCCCCGCGCCGCCCGCGCGAGACGGCCGCGTGCACGGGCCGCCCGGCCATCACCACCAGCGCCGCATTCAAGAGGGCCGCGCCCCAGCCATCATGCACCAGCGCCTCGGTCAGCAGCGGCAGGATCGCCTCCACCGGGTTGCCATAGGCCACTGCCCCCGGCGCGCCGAGGCCCAGTGTCGCCCAGACCCGTCTGGGCTGCAGGCTGGCCGACATAAGGAGAGATGAGCCGATCCCGGCCGGCGCCAGCGCGCGCAGCGCATGGGCGCCGATAATCGCCAGTCCCACCGCAACGACGACAGGCGGGGCATCGATGATCGGCGGTGTCGAGCGGGCCTTCCGGGCCATGTTCCCTCCGGTTCCGGTTCGCCTGCCGCGTGAGCAGCGCCCCTGCGGCGTTTTCCCCTGCCGGTTGTGCCAGCAGGGGACAGTCGCGGTCAGAATGTCAACAAATCCTGAATCTTTGGCCCCCTGCAGCGCGAAACAGGGTGAATCCCGGCTCTCCGCACAGGGGAAATCCGCGCGCCGTCTGGCATGGCCGTTGCAACTGTGCCGGTAAACCAGCCCTGAGGGGATCTGAACGACATGAAGACCGCACGGCACATCCTTTCCGCTTCGGCGCTTGCGCTTTCCGCGCTCGCCGGCGCGCCGGCCATGGCCCAGGAAGCCGGCTATACCGCCGAATTCGAACGGCCCTATGGCTGGTCCTATGGCTCCGAAGACCGCCCCTATGACGCCGCCAATGGCCGCGACGAGCTGGGCAACCGGGTCATCATCAACGGCCTGATCAATGGCGGCTCGACGCTGGGCCAGAGCCTCTACACCGGCTGGGGACAGACCGAAGGCGGCACCGGCATGATCGGCTCCGGCATGGCCGTGGGCAACCAGCTGAACGTCATCACCAATGGATCGTACAACACGATCATCATCGACAGCACACAGATCAACAACGGCGACCAGACGGCCGTCGTCAGCGGGGACACCGACCAATGACCTCCTTCAAGAGCCTCCCCTTCCGCGCCCGCGGCAAGGCTGCCGCAGCCATCCTTGGCGGCGCCATGGCGCTGACGGCCTGCGTCTCGCCGGTGGCCGGCCCGAGCGGCAACTATGCCACGCCCATCGGCAATGCCCCGGTAACGTCGAACCCGACGCCCTATTCCGAGGGCCTCGTGTGCATGGGCCAGTATGCCCGCAACGCCAACATCCGCGCCCCGCGCATCGCGGTCGGCCGCATCCTCGACTATACCGGCAAGGCCGATGTCGAAGGCGGGCGCCGTGTCACCCAGGGCGCCTCTCTGATGGCCATGTCGGCCTTCGCCAAGGCCGGCGCGCGCCTGGTTGAGCGGTTCGACACCTCGGTCACCGAGATGGAACTCAACTTCAAGAACAACAAGCTGATCGAGGACGGCAACGGCTCCTACGCCAAGATCACGGCCGGCGAAGTCGCCGGTTCCGACTTCTATCTCGTCGGCGGTATCACCGAGCTGAATTACAATATCCGCTCCGTCGGCGGCGAAGCCTTCATCGGCGACCAGGATGTCTACGACCCGAAAGGCACGATCGGCGCCAAGATGTTCGTCATCAATGTCGCCATCGACCTGCGCATGGTGGAAACCAAGACGCTGAACGTGGTCGACGTCATCTCCTACCAGAAACAGATCATCGGCCGCGAAGTTTCCCTCGGCGTGTTCGACTTCGCCAATGGCAATGTCTTCGACATCGGCGTCGGCGGCCGCGCACAGGAGCCGATCCAGCTCGCCGTGCGCTCCACCATCGAGCGCGCCGTCCTGGAAATGATGTCCAACATGTACGGCGCTCCGTCCACGGATGTGTGCAACGACCTTGGCGTCCTTGCTTCCACAAACGGCACGACGGGCGACTTCCTGCCCGCCTATGACAATGTCGCCGACTATAACGGCCAGGTGCGCGAACAGCCCTATCGCTCCGGCGAGCAGAAGCTGGGCGCCCTGCGCGGCCGCTACTAGGGAACCGCCCTCCGAAAGGGGAACACGACATGGCACGCAAGACCCGCCACTTCACTGCCACCGCCATCGCGGCCGCGCTCGCTGCCGCGCCGCTGGCCGGTGCCGACCCGATCATCATCGACCAGGTGCAGCTGAACGGAACGCTCGGCGCACTCATCGTTGAAGTTCCCGGCGAAGCCGACGCGGCCACCGCTGTCGCCACCGCTGTCGGCAACACCGCCGCAGGCCTGCTCGATAGTGGCAGCATCGATGCCGTGGTGACGCAACAAGCCTCCGGCGACTCCTTTGCCACCGCCGAACTGCGCGGCGGCACAGTCTGGGGCCCGGCCACCATCGCGTCCACCGCCTATGGCAACGCCGCCACCGGCTCCACCTGGGCCGGCGACATCGCCGCCGACGTGACCCAGACCATGAGCGCCGACACGACTGCGCTCGCCACGACGCGGCTGGACACGGCCGGCTCTGTCACCTCCGCCGCCACGGCCGCGGCCAATGTTCTGGTCACCGCCAATGATTACGGCACCGCATCGGGCACGCAGACCCAGCTCTCCGAAGGCGATGTCAGCGCCTGGACCAATGCTTCCGTGCTGCGCAACACGCAGTCGGCCACCTGGCTGACCACCGCCAGCGGCAACAATCTCACCTCGGCCGGCTCCTCCGCGACGCGTCTCGTCACCTCGAACCAGACCACCGCCGACGGCACCACCGTCGCCGCCGGCGCGGACATCTATATGCAGGACGGCAACAACGTCTCCTCCGCGCTCACCGCCGCGGGCAACTCTGTCACCGTCACCAATGAGTGGGGCTATGCCTCGCTCGGACTCGAAGGCGGCCCGGCAGAGCAGCTGAACGGCGCGGACATCGAAGCGCTCTCGGCTGTCGAGCTTGACCATTGGTCCGGCTATGCCGTCTCGTCCTCCTATGGCGTCGGCAACTCCGCCGCCGTCTCCAATGTCGGCGCCGACACGGCGATGTATACCGCCCAGGTGAACACCGGCGACGTCACCTCCGGCGCGACGCTGACGGGCCAGTCCTGGGTCGGCGGCACGGGCGCGGCGAATGCTGTCGCCATCGGCAATGCGGCCAGCGCCTTCCTCTGCAATCTCTGCGGCGACAGCGCGGTCTATGGCAGTGCCAACCAGGTCAATTCCGGCGCCACCACCGCCTATTCCTATGTCAACACGCCGGTCGCCGGCGCGATCATGGGCTCGGCCACGGCCATCGGCAACTCGGCCACTTTCGCTTCCGGAGACGGCAACTAGGCCCCTGCCCTCAAAGGCCGAAAAGAAAAAGCCCCGCCATCGCTGGCGGGGCTTTCCTTTTGAAGGTCTGGTGAAGGCCTAGAAGGACTTCTTCACCGTCACGCCATAGGTGGCCGGCTGGTTCGGGTAACCCGACAGCGAGCCGGACTGGGCGACCGACGGGAACGCCGTGGTGATGAATTCCTCACCGAAGATGTTCCGTCCCCAGACAGAGACGTCGATACCGCCTTCGGTGGTGAAACCGGCCGAGGCATTGAACAGGCTGTACTCGCGCTCTTCGCCGATCAGGGTGTTGTTCGCCGGCTCGTCGAAATAGTTCGACGGGCCTTCATACTGCCAGTCACCGCGGACGAACGCGTCCCAGCCGTTCAGCACGAAGTCATAGGTGGCCGAGGCCGACGTCGAGGTTTCCGAGATGCCGTACGGGCGCTGGCCGGAAATGTCGCCGGAGGCCGAGTTCGGGAAGCTGTCATAGACCGGGTCCATGAACGTGCCGGCAAAGCCCAGCGTCAGGTTCTCGGTGGCGTTCCAGGTGGCATCGATTTCGAGGCCCTGGGTCGACTGCTCACCGGCATTGGCCAGCGCAAAGCCCGTGCCCGTGAACACGTTCGACTGGAAGCCATCGATCGTCTGGTCGAACAGGGCGACATTGACGGCGAACGTATCCCAGGCGCCCTTCAGGCCGATCTCGAACACTTTGGAGTCTTCCGGCGAAGCGAAGCGCGTGCCGGTCGTCAGGTTCGGCGTGTTCAGACCGCCGAGGACGAGGTTGCATAGCCGGCCGGCGTCGGACGGCTGTCACGCGACAGGTTCCACGAGGAGGCCTTGAAGCCCGTCGCGTAGGATCCGTACACGTTGATATTGTCCGTCAGGTCATAGGCCAGACGCAGTGTGTAGGACGTGTCCGAATCATTGGTCGAGCCGGACTCGACAGCGTTCGGGAAGCCGACGAATTGCGGGAAGAACTGCAGCGTCTGCAGGGCGCCCGGCGCGCCGGCGGCGGTCGCCTGCATGGTGGCGAACACGGTCGGGAAGTTGGAGGCGAAGGTGCCGACGGCGACCTGGTCGGTCGGGTCGACGCCAGCCTGGATCAGCAGGCCGCCAAGGGTTGCCTGCGAAATGAACGGGGAGAGCGCGTTCAGGTCGATGGCCGAGAAGGCATCGGTCGAAACGATCCGTCCGAAGGCGTCCTTGTTGTCCTGCGTGTAGTTCAGGCCCAGCGTGGCCGTCAGGCGGTCGGTGAGGTGATAGTCCACCGTGCCGAACAGCGAGAAGGCCGTGTTGTCCTGGCCGAACTCTTCCGTCATGCCCTGGCCCGGCTGGAAGAAGGTGCCCGGCGCGACGCTGAAGATCACCGGCTCCAGGCCCGTCAGCAGGTTCGACGAGAGAATGTCGATATAGCCGCGGATATCGTCGCCATAGAGGATCTGGTTGTCGATCGACACCGATTCATCGAAGTAGAAGGCACCGACCATCCAGTCGACCGCGCCGTCGCCGGTCGAGGTCAGGCGGAGTTCCTGGGTGAAGGTGTCGATGTCCGTTTCGGTCGAATTGCGGCCCAGCAGGTCCGCGCTGGTGAAGTCGGAGTCCTGGTTGGCGGAGAGGCTGGAATTGCGGTACGCCGTGATCGAGGTCAGGTTCGCCCAGCCCATATCGTAGTCGGCCTGAACGGAGAGGCCGGAATTCTCGATATCATTGTCGGAGTTGAAGTTGTTGTAGACTTCATACGAGTACGGATTTTCCGCATCCAGCATGCCGCCGACAGCCATGACAGCGGCGCCGGTCGGGCCGTTGACCACATTGCCGGCCACACAGCAGACTTCGTCGATCTTGTCGAAATCGCCGATGATGCGGAACGACAGGTCTTCGGTCGGCTCGATCAGGAGCTGGCCGCGGAAGCCGTAGCGGTTGCGCTGGTTGACGTCCGTGCCGGTAGCAAGGTCGTCGGCATAGCCGTCGCGCGAGTTGTAGTTGGCAGCCAGGCTATAGGCCACTTTCTCGGAGATCGGGCCGGTGATGTCGCCGGCGAGACGGACCGAATTATAGTTGCCGACGCTGGCTTCGATCGAGCCGGACTGCGTGAATTCCGGCTGGCGGGTGACGATCGAGATGACACCGGCCGAAGCGTTCTTGCCGAACAGGGTCGACTGCGGCCCGCGCAGCACTTCGACGCGCTGGATGTTCGGCAGGTCGCCGATCTGGGCGGCCGAGCGCGAGCGGTAGACGCCATCGATGAACACACCGACGGACGGCTCGATGCCGGCATTGTTGGAGCCGTTACCGAAGCCACGGATCGAGAAGGTCGTGTTGGCCGAAGACTGGTTCTGGCTGACGCGCAGCGAGGGCACGAGCGACTGCAGGTCGCCCAGGTCGATGATCTCGGCCTTGTCGATCACTTCATCGTCCACCACGGACACGGCCACCGGAACGTCCTGCAGCGTCTGCTCGCGCTTGGTCGCGGTGATGGTGACGGTCTGCAGCGTGCGCGGCGCTTCTTCTTCGGCGGTCGTTTCCTGGGCCAGGGCCGGCAATTGTACGGCGGTCAGTGCTGTCAGGCCGACGCCAAGCGTCAGCACGGATTTGAGGCCCGCGCGGTGGGCAGTTTTCGATTGTGACACGAAGTCAGCTCCCTTTGTGCAAGTTAATTCTGTTTGAGTGGAGGAAATCCAAACGCGGTCGGTGTTCCGCACTTCCTACCTATCGCCCAGCCCTGTGGCGGCAACTGGCGAAATCAGCTTTGTTACGGGACCTGCCCCTGCTGTTGCCCGAAAACCACACATTGCAAATGCGCGTTAGGATTTGCCGCCGGATCTGAACGGGAACCGGGCGCTGGTGCCGCATTTCTTTCCGCGTGGGCCTACAGGGAATCGGGGGAAATCCGACAGCTTGTCCCCGGACGATTCCCGAATTCCATTTGTTTCGCCATCCCGGCCGGAGCGCAGCGGAGAGCCGGGACCCAGGGCCAGGCAGTACCCCACATGCCGCCCTGGGTCCCGGATAAGCGCTGCGCGCGTTCCGGTATGACAGAGTTTGGAGTGAGCGCCTTATCCGCCGCATTGGCTCTCATGAGAACCTTCCGCGCATGACCGATCACACCGCGCTCTTCACCCATGGCGTCCGCCTCATCTCCGAGGCCCTGCTCGATATCGTCGCCAGTGCGAACCTTCAGGTGAACCCCTCCTCCATTTCCCGCACGCTCTACCGGCGCTGCCGGGGACGGTTCCGGCAGCTCGCCGTGATCCTGCGCCGGATGATCTGGCTGATGGCGCTCGGCCTCCCGTCTCCGCCTCCGGAGTCATCGCGCAGTCGCCTTTCAGCCCCTCCCGAGGGCGCCGAGGATGTCACCGCCAGCTTCGGCCCGCGCCTGCGCCGCTTCTGCTTCGCACCCTCGGATGTGGCACCGCCGCCCGAAGACCTGGCCCGGCGCACCGGCGGCCCTCCGGCGCCCAGCGTGCGCGGCCTGATCGAGACATGGGCCGCGCTGCACCGCGTGCTGACGGACCCGGAGGCGCATGCAAGGCGCCTCGCCCGGTCCATCGCGCGCCAGCGCCGCGCCGGCCGGCCGCGTCCCTTCGTCTTCGCGCAGGCCGGCCGCCATCGCCTGCGTCCGGAACTCGGCGTCATTGCCGCGCTCCTGCCGGAACTGCTGAACGCCGAATTCGCCGGCTGGTACGATCCGGGATAAACCGGACTGTATTCGGACTGTATTCGGGCCTTTTGCCGGAGGGTGCACCGCCCCTGCGGGTGCAGGCACATGCGGCAAAGGCCCCCTCCGTCAGCCGGCTGCGCCGTCTGCCACCTCCCCCGCTTCGCAGGAGAGGATGAAGACCGGAAGACGCCACAGTTCCATCCTCCCCTGCGAAGCGGGGGAGGGGCCGAACGCAGTGAGGCGGAGGGGG
>JAGQRO010000474.1 GCA_020425315.1 Hyphomonas sp.
TGGCGAACTCGATCACTTCCTCACGGGTGACCTTGTAGGTTCCCTTCGAGCGCGTGACCGTGCCGACGACCAGGTCTTCGTAGTATTTCATGAGCTTCCCATTGTCGCTTGCCGAATGTCCATGGATCAGGATCGGCCGGGCATGGCAATCGTTGACGTGGGGTGACCGGCGGCCAGGGCGCCGCGTGGCCTTTCCTTTTGGCGCGGCGGATGCGACGGATGGGTAAATTCAGGGAGCTGGCGCATGTCGAACGAGGAACAGGTAGACTATTGGAACGGCCCCGGCGGCGAGCGCTGGGCCGTGATGGCGGACCGGCTGGACCGGATGCTCGCCCCGTTCGCAGAGGCGGTGGCCAGCCGCGCCGCCATCGTGCCGGGCGAGCGCGTGCTCGACATCGGCTGCGGTGCCGGGGCGTTGACGCTGAAGGCGGCTGCAGCGGCGGGCGAGACCGGCGGCGCGCTGGGCGTCGACATATCCGGCCCGCTGCTGGGCGTGGCCCGCCAGCGCGCGGCGGCTGCCAACCTCACCGCCACATTCGAGCAGGCCGATGCCAGCCAGTGGCGCGCGCCGCAGCCGGTGAATGCGGTGGTCTCCCGGTTCGGCGTCATGTTTTTCGACGCGCCAGCGCCGGCCTTCGCCAATATCCGCGCGTCCGCCGCGCCGGGCGCCCGGATGACCTTTATCTGCTGGCAGCCGCTGCGCCTCAATGACTGGGTGACCGTGCCGCTGAAAGTGGCGCTGCCCTTCCTGAAAGAGCCGCCGGTGCCAGGAGATCCCTCTGCCCCCGGACCATTTGCCTTCCAGGACAAGGATCGCGTCGCCGGCATTCTCTCCGAAGCGGGCTGGACCGGCATCGCCATCGAGCCGTTCGAAACACGCGTCGCCATGCCGGGCGACGATCTAGCGATGAGCGCGCAATTCATGATGAAGGTCGGCCCGCACGCCCGCCTGCTGGCCGAACAGGAAGTTGATGCGGCCCCCGTGGAGGCGGCGCTGGCGGAGGAACTCGCCGCGCATCAGGATGCGGACGGCGCGGTGTCCCTTGCTGCGGCCTGCTGGATGGTCACCGCCGAAAACGCCTGAGGCGCGTCAGCTCAGCGAGTATTTCACCGGCAGGCTTTTCAGGCCCGAAACGAAATTGGCGCGCGTGTTCTGCGGCTCGCCATCAAGCCCGATCTCGCCGAGGCGGGGCAACAGCTCCTGGAACAGGGCGCGCAGCTCCATCCGGGCGAGGTGCATGCCGAGGCAGAGATGCACGCCGTGGCCGAAGGCGACCTGTTTCTTCACGTCGCGGTCGACGCGGAATTCGAACGGATCATCGAACACGTCCTCATCCCGGTTGCCGGACCAGTAGAAGAGGCTGAGCCCGTCGCCTTCCCGGATCGACTTGTCACGGAGCGTATAGTCCGTCGTCGCCGTGCGCATGAAATGTTTCACCGGCGTCACCCAGCGGATCATTTCCTCGATCGCATTCGGCAGCAGGGAGAGGTCGTTCTTCAGTTTCGCCATCTCACCCGGCCGGCGGATCAGTTCCAGCAGACCGCCTGAAGCGGTGGAGCTGGTCGTGTCATGCCCCGCCGTGGCGACGATGATGTAGTAGCTCATCGCCTCCCGGTCGCCGATGGGCTGGCCGTCGATCATGCCATTGGCAATGACACTGGCGACATCGTCTTTCGGCTGCTTGCGGCGATCTTCGGTGATGGCGCCGAAATAGGCGAACAGCTCCTGCGCTGTCTTCAGCAGATCCACGCCCGTGTCGCTGGTCATGGTCATGCCGTCTTCGGCCTTGTTCTCGCTCTCGTCCGCCACGTCGGGGTCGCCCGGGCCGAAGATTTCCTGCGTCATTCGCAGCATGAATTTTTCGTCAGACCTCGGAACGCCGAGGATTTCCATGATCACGCGTAGCGGATACCAGAGCGCCACTTCCTTGACGAAGTCGCAGCTGCTGCCAAGGCTCGCCATATGGTCGACATGTTCTTTCGCCAGCGCGCCGATCCGCGCCTCCAGCTTGCGGAGGTTCGGCGGCATGAACCAGGACTGGGTCAGCGTGCGCAGCTTCATGTGCACCGGGTCGTCAAGGTCCACCAGTGTGCGGAAGAGATGCGTGTCGCCGGTCATCGATTTCACCCATTCCTCGCCGGCAATGGGGCTGAGATAGGTGCGTGCCGAATTGATGAAGGTGGCGCTGTTGCGCTCAACTTCCAGAATGTCGGCATGTTTGGTGATCGACCAGAACGGCCGGAAGCCATGCGGCTCGGTCCAGTGCACCGGGTCCTCGCGGCGCAGCCGGGCATAGACATCGTGGATTTCCCCGCTGGCATAGAGGTCCGGATGGACGATCTCGTCGTCCAGCGTCCCGCGCTGGAATCCCGGGAACGGGGTCATCACATCGTCGGCCATGTCTTCCTCCCTGATCTTTTCCTCATCTGACGATGAGGGGCCGGGCAGGGTCAAGCCGTCACGCGAAGGAAGATGGATGGATGCGTCGGGGCGCCCGGCTCAGCGATAGAAATCGCAGAGCGTGTTGATCAGGGCTCGGCCGACGCCGCCGCTGCAGCGGTAGTAGATGGTCTGGGCATCGCGGCGCGATTCCACGAGGCCGGCCGCGCGCAGCTTGGCGAGGTGTTGCGAGACGGCCGAATGGGACTGTTCGGTCAGGTCCGCGAGCACGCCCACGGGCATCTCGCCGCCTTCGCTGAGCGCGCAGAGGATCTTCAGCCGCGTCTCGCTGGCCATGGCCTTCATCACTTCGGAGGCTTCATGGATGCTTTCCGAGACGACTTCGAATGCGTCTTTCGAGGCGGGTTTTCTCGCAGCCATTATGCAGGGGCCTCCTCTGTCATCAGGGGTTCGTCAGCAGATTCCGTGCCGTTGTCACGCGCCACCCAGTCCGGCCCCCGCAGGGCGACATAGATTGCCGGAATAACGAGCACGGTCAGCGCCGTGGAGGACGCAAGGCCGAACAGGAGCGAAATCGCCAGGCCCTGGAAGATCGGGTCGGTCAGGATCACGGCAGCGCCGATCATCGCGGCGAGCGCCG
>JAGQRO010000063.1 GCA_020425315.1 Hyphomonas sp.
GGACATATTCGCCCGCGTAACGGATGCCCTTGCCCTTGTAAGGCTCCGGCGAACGATACTTGCGAATTTCGGCGGCGACCTGGCCGACAACCTGCTTGTCAGCGCCCGAGACGACGATTTCCGTCGGCTTGGACGAGGCCAGCGTGATGCCTTCCGGCGCGGCGTAGACGACATCGTGCGAGAAGCCGAGGGCGAGTTTCACATCCTTGCCCTGCATCTGCGCGCGGTAGCCGACGCCGACGAGTTCGAGGGTGCGCTCATAGCCTTTCGAGACGCCTTCCACCATGTTGGCGGCACGAGCGCGGGCGGTGCCCCACTGCGTGCGCGCCACCGGGTCCAGCGCCTGGGCCAGCGTCGGCGGACGCTTGCCGCGGGCTTTCGCGGTCTCGATGGCAGCTTCTGCAGCCTGCATGATGTCGGCGCGCGGCTCGACGGTCAGCTCGCTGCCTTCCAGCTTCGGCGTGACGACGTCGACAACCGTCAGGGAGAGTTCGCCCTTCGGGCCCTTCGCCTTGATGGTCTGTCCGTCGACGGTCACCGTGGTGCCGGCGGGAACAGTGATCGGGAGTTTTCCAATACGTGACATGGTGCGCTCTCCTAGAAGACCCGGCAGAGCACTTCGCCGCCGACATTCTCGTTGCGGGCAACGTTATCGGACATCACACCCTTCGAGGTCGAAAGGATGGAGATGCCGAGGCCGTTGCGCACAAGCGGGATGTCGGAGACCGAAGAGTACACGCGGCGGCCAGGCTTGGAGACACGCTTGATCTCCGAAATGACCGGGCTTCCTTCGTAGTACTTCAGCTCGATTTCCAGGTTCTTGTGGCCGTCTTTCTCGATTTCGGCGTAACCGCGGATGTAGCCCTCGGACTGGAGGACGTCGAGCACGCGGGCACGCAGCTTCGATGCCGGCGTGACGACTTTGGACATGCCCCGCAACTGAGCGTTGCGGATGCGGGTCAGCATATCACCGAGGGGATCGGAAACGTTCATTTATGTCCCTCCTCTCTTACCAGCTGGACTTCACGAGGCCGGGGATCTGGCCGGACGAGCCAAGCTCGCGCAGCGCGATCCGCGACATTTTCAGTTTGCGATAGTAGGCACGCGGACGGCCCGACACTTCGCAGCGATTGCGAACCCGGTTCGAAGCCGAGTTGCGCGGCAGTTCAGCCAGCTTGAGGCGGGCCTTGTAGCGGTCTTCCAGCGACAGATTCTCGTCCATCGCAGCAGCCTTCAGCTTCGCACGCTTTTCAGCGTAGCGAGCAACCAGCTTCTCCCGCTTCTTGTTCTTCTCGATTGCGCTCTTCTTTGCCATGTCAGCAGTCTCCTCGGGCGCTAGTTCCGGAACGGGAAGCCACACTCGGCGAGGAGTGCCTTGGCTTCTTCGTTCGTGGAGGCGGTGGTGCAGACGATGATGTCCATACCGCGGACTTCGTCGACGTCGTCGTAGTTGATCTCCGGAAACACGATGTGTTCCTTCAGGCCCATGGCGTAGTTGCCACGGCCATCGAAGCTCTTGCCGTTCAGACCGCGGAAGTCCTTCACGCGCGGCAGCGCGATGTTGGTCAGGCGGTCGAGGAACTCGTACATCCGGTCGCGGCGCAGGGTGACCTTGCAGCCGATCAGCATGCCTTCGCGCAGCTTGAAGCCGGCGATCGACTTGCGGGCCTTCGTGGCCACCGGCTTCTGGCCAGAGATCTTCTCAAGCTCCGACAGGGCCGACTTGATCTTCTTGGAGTCGGCGACAGCTTCGCCCACACCCATGTTGATCACGACCTTGTCGAGTTTCGGAACAAGCATCGGGTTGGAGTAGTTGAACTGCTCCTGCAGCTTGCCACGGATCTGCTCGCGGTACTTCGTCTTCAGACGGGGTTCGTATGCCTTAGACATCGATGGATTCCCCAGAGCGTTTTGCGAAGCGCGTCTTGCGCCCCTTGTCGTCAATCTTGAAACCCACGCGGACGGCCTTGCCATCGCGCGGATCGGCGAGCGCCACGTTCGAGACGTGAATCGGGGCCTCGAAGCGCTTCAGGCCGCCGGCATCAACCTGGGACGGCTTCTGGTGGCGCTGGACCACATTCACGCCGCGCACGACGACGCGGTTCTCATCCGGGATCACCTTCAGGACTTCGCCCTTGGATCCCTTGTCGCGGCCGGCGATCACGATGACCGTGTCGCCCTTCTTGATCTTCGCAGCCATGTTACAGGACCTCCGGGGCCATGTTGGCGATCTTGACCTGGTTCTTGGCACGCAGTTCGCGCGGAACCGGGCCAAACACGCGGGTGCCGATCGGCTCGCCGTTGTTGTTGATCAGGACGGCAGCGTTCGAATCGAAACGGATCGTCGAGCCATCCGGGCGGTTGATGTCTTTCGACACGCGCACGACGACGGCCTTGCGGACGTCACCCTTCTTCACGCGGCCGGTCGGGATCGCTTCCTTGATGGAGACGACGATCACGTCGCCGACGGAGGCATAACGACGGCCTGCGCCACCCAGCACCTTGATGCACTGGACGCGGCGCGCGCCGGAGTTGTCAGCCACCCGCAGGTTGGTCTGCATCTGGATCATGCGTCACTCCCCTTCGCCGGAGACGAGTTCCCAACGCTTCAGCTTTGACTTCGGCGGGCACTCGCGGATGGTTACGGTCTGGCCCTCGACAGCCGCATTGGCTTCGTCGTGGGCGTGGTATTTCTTCGAACGGCGAACGATCTTTTTCAGCACCGGGTGCGTGAAAGTCCGTTCGACGCGGACGACAGCGGTCTTGTCTTGCTTGGTGGAGACCACGACGCCTTCCATGATACGCTTGGGCATGATCCCTCTCCTTACGCCTTGCCTGCTTGGGCCTGCTCGCGCATCACGGTCTTGACGCGAGCAATGTCGCGGCGGACTTCGGAAACGCGGGCGGTCTTCTCAAGCTGGCCTGTGGCCGCCTGGAAGCGCAGGTTGAATTGCTCTTTCTTCAGCTTCACGAGCTCGTCCTTGAGCTGGTCGGCCGACTTCGCCTTGATGTCGTCGAGGCGTGCTTTGGTCTTCTTCGCCATGATCAGATCCCCTCGATACGCTTGACGATCTTGGTCTTGATCGGAAGCTTGGCGGCGCCGAGGCGCAGGGCCTCGCGGGCGGTTTCTTCCGGAACACCGTCGATCTCGAACAGGATACGGCCCGGGGCGACGCGGGAGACCCAGCGGTCCACCGAGCCCTTGCCCTTACCCATACGCACTTCGATCGGCTTGGCCGAAACCGGCACGTCCGGGAATACGCGGATCCAGACCTTGCCCTGACGCTTCATCTCGCGGGTGATGGCACGGCGGGTCGCTTCGATCTGGCGCGCGGTGACGCGTTCCGGCTCGAGGGCCTTGAGGCCATACTCGCCGAATGCCAGCGAGAAGCCGCCCTTCGAATTGCCGCTGATCTTGCCCTTGAAGGCCTTGCGGAACTTGGTTCGTTTCGGTTGACGCATCTCTTATGCTCCGGCGGTCTGGGCGCCCGTTGCCGGGCCGCGCTGGTTTGCATTGGCGCGAGCGCGCGACTGACCGGACGTCTCCAGGCGCTTGTCCTGGGCCATCGGGTCATGTTCCATGATCTCGCCCTTGTAGACCCACACCTTGATGCCGATGATGCCATAGGTGGTTTCGGCTTCGGCGGTGCCGTAGTCGATGT
>JAGQRO010000064.1 GCA_020425315.1 Hyphomonas sp.
CTGGTGCTGGTGCAGGAAATCTTCGGCGTGAATTCCTACATGGTGGGGGCGTGCGAGCGCTTCGCCGCCGAAGGCTATGAAGTCATCGCGCCGTCCATGTTCGACCGGCAGAAGAAGGGCTACACGACCGAGAGTCATACCGATGCCGACATTGCCGAGGGCGGCGGCTATGCCCGCGCCAACGGGCTTGAGAATGCGATGATGGACATTGCCGCCTGCATCGCCGCGCTGGAGGCGCCGGTCTTCATCACCGGGTTCTGCTATGGCGGCTCGATGGCCTATATCGCGGCCTGCCAGCTGGACGGCCTGTCGGCGTCAAGCGGCTATTATGGCAGCCTGGTGCCGGCCTTTGCGGCCTCGGCGCCGAAATGCCCTTCCATCGTGCATTTCGGGAAACTCGATGCGCACATCCCGATGGAGGGCGTCGAGAAATTCGCCGCCGCGCGCCACGACGTGCCGGTCCATGTCTACGATGCCGGCCACGGCTTTGCCCGGCGCGGCACCAGCGACCATGACGAACACGCCGATACGCTGGCCTTCCGGCGGACGCTGGACCTGTTCAATGCCGCCGCAGCGGACGCCGGCTTCTAGGCTTTCAGGTAATCCGCATACGCTCCATCGAACACGCCGATCCAGCCGGTCGAATAGCCCTTGCGCGTCTCTTCGGCGGCCTCGCCGAGGCGTTCCCAGTTTGAATGGGTGAGCGTCACTTTCGTGCCGGCTTCGGAAGCGGCGAAGGCGATGGCGACACCGGTATGCTCCTCCGGCGGGCGGCCGACATGCCAGGTGAAGGCCACGCGGTGGGGCGGGGACCAGTCTGTCACCGTTCCCCATTGGCTGCGCTCGCCATTCGCCATGATCTCATAGAGCGCGCCGCCCATGCGCGGCTCCATGATCACGTCGCGCGGCGGGGCCTTGCAGATGCCGGAGGATAGGGAATGGGTCTCGCCCGGCCACCATTGGCCGATCTGGGCGGTGAAGGCTTCGAAGGCGCGGGCAGGCGTGACCGCGACAAGGATCTCGCGGGTGACGGGCGGGATGGCGGTCATGACTTGTCTTCCTTTTCGGCAAAGTCGCGGAAGGCGACGAGGACATCGTCCCAATAGGAGTCGAGATAGCGGCGCAGCGGCTCCAGCCCTTCGCGGCGCACGGAGTAGAGCCGGCGCGTGCCGGCAGCTTCGGCTTGGACAAGGCCCGCCTCGGCAAGGCGCTTCAGATGCTGCGACACGGCCGGGCGCGAGACCGGCAGGCGGGCGGCGATATCCGTCACCGCCATCGGCCCGGCACGCAGGGCTTCGAGCACCTGCCTGCGGGTCGGATCGGAGAGCGCGCTGAGGGCATCAACGTAAGTCATAACTAACGGTAAGCATAAACTAACGCAAAGAGTCAAGAGATGCAGCGGCGTGCCGCAGAGGAAAAGCTTCGCAAGTGCGTCATCGCGCAGTAGGTAAAGGCCATGGCCAAGGAAACGACCCCGCAGGAACTCTTCCGTCAGGCGCTCGCCGTGACGACCAAGGCGATGAGCGCTGACCGCGAGGTGGAAGTCGGCTTCGGCAATGACGCCGTGCAGGAAGACGGCCGCATCACGCTGCGCCCGCCGCCGGTGACGCTGCCGGCGCATATCGCTGCGCGCATAAGGGGCGAGGCCGATGCGCTGGCCCTGCGCAAGGCGCACCATGATGCCGCCGCGCACATGAAACACCGTCCGCAGGGCGACCTGCCACGCCGCGTCTACGATGCGGCCGAAACGGCCCGGATCGAGAGCCTCGGCGCCAATGCCATGCGCGGCACGGCCGGCAATCTCGACGCGGTGCTGGAGCATCGCTGCATGACCGGCGATTTCGCCATCGGTGCGGAGAACCCGGAAGCCGTGCTGGCCCCGGCGGTCGAATTCCTGCTGCGCGAACGGCTGACCGGGCGCGACCTGCCCGAACCGGCCCGCCGGGTGGCAGACCTCTGGCGCGCGCAGGTGGCGGAGAAGACCGGCGATGCGCTGGACCGGCTGATCGCCCAGCTGCACGACCAGGGCGAATTCGCCCGCACCGTGCGCGACATGATCCGCGACCTGACGGCGAGCGACATTCCCGGCGAGGATGCCGAAGGCTCCGAAGACCAGCCCGAAGAAGATGGCGACGCCCAGCAGCAACCCGATGAAGGCGACCAGGAAATGCAGCCGGACGAGCCCATGGGCGCGTCCGCCGAGCAGATGGATGCCGGCGACACCGATGAACTGGAAGGTGAGGAAGCGAACGTTTCCGTCGACCAGGACATGGAGATGGAATCCGACGATGCGCCGGACGATGACGAGGAAGGCACCAAGCCGCTTCGCCCGAATTTCCGCGACGGGGATGACCGCGACCGCTTCGTCTACAATGTCTTCACCCGCGCGCATGACGAAGTGGCCAATGCGCCGGACCTTTGCGACCCCGAAGAGCTGACGCGCCTGCGCGCCTATCTCGACCACCAGCTGCAGGGCCTGCAGGGGGCAGTTTCGAAACTCGCCAACAAGCTTCAGCGCCTCCTGATGGCACAGCAGAACCGGAGCTGGAGTTTCGACCTTGAAGAAGGCGTTCTGGATACCGCGCGCCTCACCCGCGTGATCACCGATCCGACTTCGCCGCTGTCATTCAAGCAGGAAGACGATTCGGAATTCCGCGACACGATCGTCACCCTGCTGCTGGACAATTCCGGCTCCATGCGCGGGCGCCCGATCATGGTGGCGGCTCTGTGTGCGGACATTCTCGCCCGCACGCTGGAACGGTGCAATGTGAAGACCGAAATCCTCGGCTTCACGACGAAGGCCTGGAAGGGCGGGCTCAGCCGTGAGGACTGGGTGAAGGCGGGCAAGCCGGCGAGCCCCGGCCGCCTCAACGATATCCGCCACATCATCTACAAGCAGGCCGATGCGCCGTGGCGCCGCGCGCGGCGCAACCTTGGCCTGATGATGCGCGAGGGCCTCCTGAAGGAGAATATCGACGGCGAGGCGCTGCAATGGGCGCATGACCGGCTGCTGGGGCGCGCCGAACAGCGCAAGATCCTGATGGTGATTTCCGACGGTGCGCCGGTGGACGATTCCACGCTCAATGTGAACATCGGCAACTATCTCGAACGCCATTTGCGCCAGGTGATCGAAGATATCGAGACGCGCAGCCCGGTGGAACTGATCGCCATCGGCATCGGCCACGATGTGACCCGCTATTACAAGCGCGCGGTCACCATTGTGGATGCCGAACAGTTGGGCGGCGCGATGACCGACCAGCTCGCCGCCCTGTTCGACGAGAACCAGCCGAATCCGAAGGCCATGGCCATTCCTCCGCTCACGGACCGCACCGTGCGCGGCGCCGTCTCTGGTGCCTCGGCCGGCGCGCCGTCCTATGGCAAGGGCCGCGGCAAGGTCGATCTCGGCCGCGCCGTGAAATCCACCAGCCTGCAGGAAGTCCGCGGCGCAAAAAAATAGGGGCCCGCTGGCGCGAGCCCCTCATGAAGTGGAAGAGGGAAGGGTCGGCGGCCCGGTCAGGCCGGCACGGTGTCCCGGATGGCGTGGACGTCGCGGGCCTTCAGCAGCTGGCCGCCGATGCCCCAGTCGCCCTGTTCGACTTCCATGATGCGGACCCAGGTCACGCTGCGCAGGGCTTCGCCTTCGACCTCGACCACGGCGTCGGTCACCTTGCGGATGATCTCTTCCTTCTGGGCGGGGGTGAACACGTCCTTGATCACGTCAACAGTTACGAGCGGCATTTCAATTCTCCTTGGTTTGTTTGTCTTGTCGGGCCGGACCATCCGGCGACAGGGACGGTTTCCCACACCGCGCCGGGCCTGTTCAGTTCGTACTCTGAAGCGTTCCACTACAGAGTTTGAAGTAACGCGCTACAGATTCCCTGAAACTATGATAGAAGACGGGAACGGAGGGACGAAAATGAAGTACGGACAGTTCTGCCCCATCGCCTCGGCCACTGAAATCCTTGGGGAAAAGTGGACGATCCTGATCATCCGCGAACTGTTGATGGGGGGACGCAGGTTCAATGTGCTTCAGCGCGGGCTGGGCGATATCTCGCCCGCCCTGCTCACATCGCGTCTCAAGTCTCTGGAACAGCAGGGCATGATCGTGAAGCGCCGCCTGACGGGGCAGAAGGGCTATGAATATTTCCCGACGCCGGCCTGCCAGGCATTGCTGCCCGTGCTGGTCGCCATCGGCGAATGGGGCATCATCTGGACGCGGGAAACGATGCTCGATTCCGATTTCGATGTGGAGATGCTGATGCTCTACATGGAGCGCGCCATCGATCCGACGAAAATCATCGGCGATGAAAGCGTGATCCAGTTCAAGTTCAACGACCTTCAGGAGCAGAAGGATTTCTGGCTTCTGGTGAAGGACGAGAAGGTAGATTTCTGCGTTACGGATCCGGGCAAGGATGTGAACGTCTATCTCAACTGCTCCGTACGCACCATGTATGAGGTCTGGATGGGCGAGCGGTCCTATAATGAGGTGATGCAGTCCGGCGAGATGATGGTGCAGGGCGAACCGGCGCTGACCCGGAACATCAAATCCTGGCTGCGCCCCGGCGTGTTCGCCGACTCGCCGCGCGAACCTGTGGCGGCGGTGGCTTAGGCCATCTCACGGGCCGGGAAACCGCCTGCCTTGCTGAGCGATGAGCTGACCGGGTGCTTCAGCACGGTCTCCAGCCATTTCGAGGTTTCGATCAGTTTGCCGAGGTCGAGGCCCGTGTCGAAGCCGCCGCGTTCGAGCAGGTAGACCACGTCTTCGGTCGCCACATTGCCGGTCGCGGCCGGGGCGAAGGGGCAGCCGCCAATGCCGCCGCAGCTCGCATCGATGACATCGACGCCCGCATCCACGGCGGCGGCGACGTTTGCCAAAGCTTGCCCGCGCGTGTCGTGGAAATGCATGCGCAGGAACACGTCCGGCGCCTCGATCCGTACCCGGTCGATGGCGCGGCGCACGGCCCATGGGTCGGCCACGCCAATCGTGTCGCCGAGCGCCAGCTCGCCCACACCCGCGCGCTGGGATTGCGCGGCGAGGCTGGCGACCACGCCAAGGTCCACTTCGCCATCATAGGGATCGCCGAAGGCGACGGAGATGGTGGCCGAGAGGGGAATGCCCGCTTCATGGATGAGCGGGGCGCACTGGGCCAGCATGTCGGCGCTGTCCTGCGGGCTCATGCCCTGGTTCTTGCGCCCGAACGTCTCGCTGGCGACCAGCACGAAATTGATCTCGTCTGCCTGCGCATCGATGGCCCGGCGCACGCCTTTCTCGTTGAGGGCAAGGGCGATGTGGCGCGTCGGCTTCGACCGGTCGAGCCCGGCGAACACGGCCGGGCTGTCGGCCATTTTGGGCACGGCCTTGGGCGAAACGAAGCTGCCCGATTCCATCCGATTCACGCCGGCCGCTTCCAGCCGGGCGATGAATTCCAGCTTTTGCTCCACGCTCAGATTGGCAGGATCGTTCTGCAGCCCGTCGCGGGGGCCGACTTCCACAATGTCGATACGGCGGGTCATGAGGCTCCTACTTTCCCTGGAAGGCCGGTGCGCGGCGCTCCACAAAGCTCGCCACGCCTTCCTTGAAGTCGAATGTGGTAAAGCTTTTCTCCATTTCACCATCTGCCTCTGCAAGAGAGTCGCCGAAGGACTGGGTATAGGTCTTGCGGATCTGGAGCTTCATCACGGCGAGCGAGCGGGGCGAGACCTGCGTCGCAAGGTGCTGGGCGATGGAGCCGACATGGGTGCCGAGGCGCTCATGCGGGTGGGCGGAATTGACGAGGCCGAGGCTCGCAGCCTCCGCACCGGTGAATTTGCGGGCGGTGAACAGGAGGTCCAGCGCATTCGCCTCGCCCACAAGGCGCGGCAGCAGCCAGGCGATGCCATGCTCGGCGATCAGGCCGCGCTGGGAAAAGGCGGTGGTGAATTTCGCCTCCTCGGCCGCATAGCGCAGGTCCGCAAAGAGAGCGAAGATCAGGCCGATGCCGGCGCAGGCGCCGTTGATCGACGCGATGACCGGCTTCGGACAGGCATACAGATAGCCGAACCGGCCGGGATAGAGATCGCGCACATCCGAGGGCGCCTCGGTGATTTCGGTCAACCGGTCGCGCGCCCCGCCCTGTATGCCCTGCAGCACATCCATGTCTGCCCCGGCGCAGAAGCCGCGGCCCGCCCCGGTGACCACGATCACGCGCACGGCCTCGTCGCTGCCAGCGGTGACGATGGCGTGCTTGACCTCATTGTGCATGACATCGGTCCAAGCATTCAGCCGGTCCGGCCGGTTGAGCGTGACGGTCAGGACGCCGTCCTTCGTGTCGGTCAGAATCTGGGTGTACGCCATGGCCGGTCCTCCTTGTTTTGCCGGCACACTAGACTCTGGCTGGCGCGAAGGGGAGGGGTGACGTATGGAGCGCTCATGACCCATTTTCCCGCCCCCCTGTCCGGTTCCGCCCAGGATGAGACGCTTCAGCTGCGCCCGAAATTCAACGCCGACGGCCTGATCGCCGCCATCGCGCAGGATGCGGAGAGCGGCGAGGTGCTGATGCTCGCCTGGATGAATGCCGAGGCGCTGAAGGCCACGCTCGAAACCGGAAAGGCGACCTACTGGTCGCGGTCGCGGGGCGAGCTCTGGGTGAAGGGCGAAACCTCCGGCAACGTCCAGGAGGTCGTCGAGGTGCGGATCGACTGCGATCAGGACGCGGTTTTGGTTAAGGTGCGCCAGACCGGCGGGGCCTGTCACACCGGGCGGGCGAGTTGCTTCTACCGCCGGATCGCGTCTGACGGGTCAGCGCTTTCACCCGTGGCGGACATGGGTTAGTTTCCTTTCCGAAGGGCATAAATCGAAGAGGGGACGTTCCTTGCGCATCACGTATGTGCTGCTCACGGCGGCTGGGCTGGGCCTGGCGGCAGCCTGCACGCCGAAAGCTCCCGCACCGGACGCGCCGACCGCGGAAGAAGCCGTCATCGAAACGGCTGCTGCACCGCTGATGGTAAACGTGCTCGATTGCGGCAAGATCGAAGTCTCCGACATGGACGCCTTCTCCAGCGCGGGAGACTATGCCGGTGAAGCCGACACGTTGACCGATACCTGTTACTTGGTGAACCATCCGGATGGGCGGCTGCTGTGGGATCTCGGCCTGCCGGGCATCCTGGTCGGCGCCGAACCGCAGACGCAGCAGATCTTCACCGTCTCGATGGAGAAGACGATCACCCAACAGCTCGAAGAGCTGGGCCTGACGCCGGAGGATGTCGATTATCTCGCCATCTCCCACAATCATTTCGACCATGTCGGCCAGGTCGACCAGGTGCAGGGCGCAACCTGGATCGTGCAGGAAGACGAGTACAATGCCATGTTCCCGCCTGAAGGCGCCGAACAGCCGACCGCCGACATGGCCGCCATGTGGTCGCTGTTCACGCCGCTGGAGACCATGAAGATCTCCGGCGACCATGACGTGTTCGGCGATGGCAGCGTGAAGATCCTCGAAATGCCGGGCCACACGCCGGGCCATTCGGTGCTGCTGCTGGACATGCCGGAAAGCGGGCCGGTGCTGCTGTCGGGCGATCTCTATCACCGCGCCGAGAGCCGGGGCCTCAAGCGCGTGCCGCGCTTCAACTGGGACGAAGCGAAGACGCTGGAGTCGATGGAGAAGTTCGAGACCCTGGCCAGTGAGCTTGGCGCCAAGGTAATCATCCAGCATGAGTCGGCCGATATCGAGCCGCTCGGCGGCGTGATCCGTTAGGCGGGACGGATGATCGCCTGGGCCCTCCTGTCCTGTGCGCTGGCCGGCTGCGCGGAGGCGCCCTATTCGGCGCTCGATGCCAAGGCGCCGGAATGGCAGCTGGTGTTCAGCGACGAATTCGACGGCAAGGGCCGGCCCGACCGGCGGAAGTGGAAATCGAAGGAATACAACCGTAATCCGAGCCCGGACGGTCCGGACGGGTGGTGGGAGGCCGACAATGCCTTCCTCGACGGCGAGGGCCATCTTGTCCTGCGCACCAGCGTGATCAAGAACCGCAACTGGCTCGAAGACGATGACGAGTATGACTATGCCTCCGCAATGGTCACCACAGAGGGCCGGTTCGAACAGGCCTTCGGCCGGTATGAGGCGCGGGTGCAATTGCCGGAAACGCCGGGCTGGTGGGCGGCCTTCTGGCTGTTCTCAGACAGCGTGCACAATGAAGACGGCAGCGGGCGCGACGGCACCGAAATCGACATCGCCGAATTCTTCGGCTGGACCGACCGCGTGCACAATGCCCTGCACTGGGACGGCTATGGCAGGGCCCACCAGGCGACCTCCACCGACACGATCACGCCCGGCATCCGCAAGGGCTGGCACACATTTGCACTTGAGTGGTACCCGGACGAATATGTCTTCTTCGTCGACGGGAAGGAAACCTGGCGCACCAGTGCCGGTGGCGTCTGCCAGACGCCGCTGCGCGTGAAGCTGTCGAGCGAGGTGGCGACGGTCCGGACGACCACCAATGAATGGTGGGCGAACAAGCCGGACCCGTCGCAATTCCCTGACGATGTGGTCTTCGACTGGGTGCGCGTCTATGAGCGCGTGCCCGAGCCGGAGCCGGCCAAGCCCGATTCCTAATTGCCGCCTTCGACCAGGCGGCGGGCGATCACCATGGCCTGCACTTCGCCGGCGCCCTCGAAAATGTTGAGGATGCGCGCATCCTGAAGGATGCGGCTGACCGGGTATTCCAGCGCGAAGCCGTTGCCGCCATGGATCTGCACGGCATTGTCGGCCGCCGCCCATGCGATGCGGGCCGCCAGCAGCTTGGCCATGCCGGCTTCCAGGTCGCAGCGCTTGCCTTCATCCTTCCGGCGGGCGGAGAAATAGGTCAGCTGGCGCACGCCCATCAGTTCGGCGGCCATCATCACCAGCTTGTTGGAAACGCGCGGGAACTTGAAGATCGGCTGGCCGAACTGGTTACGGTCGAGGGCATAGCGCAGGCCCGTCTCGAACGCATTCTGGCCGACGCCGATGGCGCGGGCGGCCGTCTGGATACGGGCGCTTTCGAAGGTCGCCATCAACTGCTTGAAGCCCTGGTTCTCGACCCCGCCGAGCAGGTTCTCCGCCTTCACCTTGAAGCCGTCGAAGCCGATCTCGTATTCCTTCATGCCGCGATAGCCGAGCACTTCGATCTCGCCGCCGGTCATGCCTTCGGCGGGGAAGGGGGTGGCATCGTCGCCGCGCGGCTTCTCGGCGAGGAACATGGAGAGGCCGGAGAAATTGTTCGTGTCCGGATTGGTGCGGGCGAGCACGGTCATCAGGTCGGCGCGCACCGGATGGGTGATCCAGGTCTTGTTGCCGGTGATGGAGTAATTCGCGCCATCGGCATCCTTCACGGCGCGCGTTCGCAGCGAGCCGAGATCGGAGCCCGTATTCGGTTCGGTGAACACGGCGGTCGGCAGGATTTCGCCCGAGGCGATCAGCGGCAGCCACTTCTCTTTCTGATCGTCGGTGCCGCCGATCAGGATCAGTTCGGCCGCGATCTCGGAACGGGTGCCGAGCGAACCGGTGCCGATATAGCCGCGCGAAAGTTCTTCCGAAACGACGCACATCGCCGTCTTGCCCATGCCGAGGCCGCCGAACTCCTCCGGGATGGTCAGGCCGAACACGCCGAGCTCGGACATTTCGGAGACCACATCCATCGGAATGTATTCGTTCTTCAGGTGCCACTCATGGGCATAGGGCTTGATCCGCTCGGCGGCATATTTGGCGAACTGGTCGCGCACCATGCTCATGGTCTCGTCGAGGCCGGTATTCTCCACCGTGTCGCGCGAGAGCGCATCGGGCAGAAATTGCGCCGCCGCCGCCATGGAGGCCGGCGTCTTGCCCTCGGTGATCAGGCGCTGGATGACCGGCACGGCGAACAGTTCGTCGGCGGCCTTGAGGCTGCCGAGTTCGTGGGGGCGGATGGTCTCGCCCTGGTTCATCGGGATGCCGCCGACGATCTGGGCGCAGTATTCGCTGAACAGGATCTGCGAGAGCAGGTGTTCGATCTCTCCGAACCTGCCTTCGGCCTCCAGCCGGCCGGCCCATTCAGCCACCTGGCGCAGCGTTTCGACATAGGTGGTCAGCCAGGAGAGGCCATGGGCAAGGTGCTGGTGGCGCTCGAAAGCGGCCCGGTCGGGCCGGCCGTCTGCGCCGGCCAGCTGGGCCCGTGCGCCGGAGGTGGCTGCGGCCGCATAGGTGTCCAGCGCCGCCAGCGCTTCCTGCATCAGGCCGGTCAGGCCCTCCATCACGGGACTCTGCTCAGCTGTTGCCGTCATTGTGCCTTCCATGTTCCTGCCCTCTTCGTTTTGAGGATTTATAGGGCGCCACTGCGCGCCTGTCAGGCCAAAATTGTGCGGTGCAACAACGCAGGGCCCTAATCCATGCGGCGATAGCGGCGGCTCTGGGCGCTGACCATGGCGCGGCCGAGGGGCTCGGGCAGGATGCGGGTGAGGGTGGCGATCGTCTTGTTGGCCATGCCCGGCACGACCACCGGCTGGCCGCGATTGACCGCCTCGATTCCGGCTTTCACCACCGGCGCGGCCTCCATCCACATCCATTTTGGCATCTTGTTGGTGTCCTCGCGCGTGCCATTGACGTCGTGGAACTCGCTCCAGGTGAAGCCGGGGCAGAGCGCGGTGCAGTGAATGTCGGCATGGCCCATCGCCTCGCACTCGGCATTCAGGCTCTCGGAGAACTTGATCATGCCTGCCTTCACGCTGGCATAGAGCGTGTGTCCGGCGCTGCCGGCGGCATAGCCGGCGAGCGAGGCGACATTGATGATGCGGCCATAATGACGCTCCGCCATGCCGGGCAGGACCCGATGCGCGAGTTCGATCGGCGCAGTGTAGAGCACGCGGATGAACTGCGCCTGGTCGTCCCAGCTCGTATTGAAGAAAGTGCCCGGCAGGCCATAGCCGGCATTGTTCACCAGCGCATCGACCTGCCGGTCCCTGGCGGCGATGGCCGCGAGGATGCGTTCCGGCGCGCCATCGGCGCCAAGGTCTTCGGCGATGGCGAGGGTTTCGATCCCGTGCGCTTCGGAGAGTTCGGTGCCGAGCGCTTCGAGCCGGTCGGTGCGGCGGGCGGTGAGTGCGAGATCCCAGCCGAGCGCGGCATACTGGCGGGCGAATTCGGCGCCGATCCCGGCGGAGGCGCCTGTGATCAGGCATAGGCGGCGAATCATCGTGTCAATTCTCCCGTATGAGGCGAGTACCCTGAATTGTGTCGGATTTACAACAAAATGAAAACAAATTGACGGGCGGGCGCGTCCGCCCTTGTGGATTCCTTTCTGCGGCCCACTCTTGTTGGCGAGGTAGTTTGTTGCGCCTGCGAAGACGCACCTCGTTCTAAGGAGCATGAAATGTCATACAAGTCAGTTCTGAGGGCTGCGTCTGCCGCTGCGATCCTGGTCGCAGCCGTCGCACTGCCCGGATCCGCCCAGGAATCCGAAAGCGCAGACACCGACCGCACGCTGGACCGCGTTGTCACCGTCGGTACGCGCGTTGCCAACCGTACCGCACTCGACACTGCGGTCGCCGTCGATGTCGTGTCGGCCGACAGTCTCGAAAAACTCGGTGTCGGCGAACTGAACCAGGCGCTGTCCGTACAGCTGCCGAGCTTCAACTTCCCGCGCCCGGCCCTTGCAGACGGCACGGACTCCATTCGCCCGGCCGGCCTGCGCGGCCTCGCCCCTGACCAGACCCTGGTCCTGGTTAACGGCAAGCGCCGCCATTCGGCCTCGCTGGTCAACGTCAACGGCACGATCGGCCGTGGCGCCTCGGCCGTCGACCTCAACACGATCCCGACCTTCGCCATTGGCGGGGTGGAAGTGCTGCGCGACGGCGCTTCGGCCCAGTACGGCTCGGACGCCATTGCCGGCGTGATCAATACGCGCCTGCGCGAAGCCGATGGTGGCGGCGCGGCACAGGTCTCCTATGGCTGGCGCGAAACGGAATATGAGGTCCCGGTCGGCACGCCGCCGGCGGGCCTGCCGATCACGGTGGGCAATAATATCTCGCGCAGCCGGTCTGATGGCCAGGTGCTGACCCTGTCCGGCTGGAAGGGCTTTGCCCTCGGCCAGGACGGCTTCCTGACCGTTACCGCCGAATACAAGGACCAGAGCCACAGCGAACGCTCCGGCTTTGATGTGCGCCAGAATTATCCGACCCCGACCGGCGGCGGTTTCGATCCGCGCGAAGCGGACTTCAACCGCTTCAACGCCTGGACCGGCGAGCCGGAACTCGACCAGCTCACCCTGTTCGCCAATGCCGGCTATGAGCTGGAAAACGGCGTCGAGCTCTATGGCTGGGCGAGCTACCAGGACCGCGAGACCCTGACGGCCGGCTTCTATCGCCGCGCCCAGGATGCCCGCAACGTGATCGAGATCTATCCGGATGGCTTCCTGCCGAAGATCAATCCGACGACCACGGACTATTCCGCAGCCGGCGGCGCCCGCTGGGGCTGGGGCGGCTGGGACATGGACGCCTCGCTCGTCTATGGCGACAACAAGATGGAATTCGTGATCACGAATACGCTGAACCGCTCCATCGGCCCGACGTCGAAGACGACGTTCGATGCCGGCGGCTTCGAGTATTCGCAGCTGGTTGCCAACCTGTCGGCCGTGAAAGGCTTCGATGTCGAAGGCCTTGCCTCTCCGCTCAACGTCGCCTGGGGCATCGAGGCCCGTCAGGAAACGTATGAGATCTTCGCCGGCGAACCGGATTCCTACCGCAATGGCGGCGTGCTGCTGAATGGCTCGCCCACGGCTTCGGGGTCGCAGGTGTTCCCGGGCTTCCGGCCTGAGAACGAAGTGGACGAAGACCGTACGGCCGTCGGTGCCTATATCGACCTTGAAGCCAATGTGACGGACCAGTTCCTGCTGTCCGGCGCGGTGCGGGCCGAATCTTATTCGGACTTCGGCGAGACGGTGACCGGCAAGATCGCCGCACGCTATGACTTCAACGATGTGTTCGCCCTGCGCGGATCCATCCAGAATGGCTTCCGGGCTCCGTCGCTGCAGCAGCAATACTTCGCCACCACGTCGACCAACTTCATCGGCGGCGTGCCGTTCGACATCACCACCTTCCCGGTGACCGATCCGATCG
>JAGQRO010000475.1 GCA_020425315.1 Hyphomonas sp.
TTCCCCTCCAATGTCTACACTTGGCACACGCATGCGGCGGCGACCGGGGCAGCCCTGCGCACCATCGGCACACGCGGCAATGAGACCCTGTCGGACGCCCTCCTCGCCGCCATCGGGCCGGATACCGGCCTCGTCGCCTGCGCCCATGTGCGCTGGACCGATGGTGCGCTGATCGACCTCGCCGCCGTCGGCAAGCGCTGCCGCGAAGTGGGTGCCGCACTCGTGCTGGACCTGACGCAAAGCTGCGGCGCGCTGCGCTTCGATGTGAGCGAGGTTCAGCCCGATTTCGTTGCCGTCGCCGCGTATAAATGGCTGCTCGGCCCTTATGCCACCGGCTTTCTCTATGTCGCGCCGCAACACCGCGCAGGCCGGCCGCTGGAACAGAACTGGATCACCCGCGAGGGCGCCTCGAACTTCGCGCGCCTCATCGACTATACCGACGCCTACGCCCCCGACGCCGAGCGCTTCGATATGGGCGAGCGGTCCAATTTCGCGCTGCTGCCTGCGATGGAGGCCTCGGTGGCCCAGGTGCTGGACTGGGGCGTCGGCAATGTGGAGGAGACCCTGGGCACGCGGAACGCCGCGCTCGCCGCACGGCTGGACGCGATGGGCCTTTCCTGCCTGCCGGCAGATGTGCGCGGGCCGCACTATCTCTCCGCCCTCCTGCCCGCATCGGCGCCGGACGATCTCACCGCCCGTCTCAAGGCCGACGGCATCTATGCTTCGCGCCGGGGCGACCGGCTGCGCGTGACGCCGCACCTCTACACGTCGGACACCGATATCGACCGCTTCTGCAAAGCATTGCAGCGCCACCTGCAACCGTGACCGCCCTCAGGGCAAACTCCGACGCAACTCGCAGTCATCACCTTCCCTACCGTCAGACTTGCTCCACGCGCCGCCCCGCGCCAGAAAAGGCGCCACACATCAGGAGGATAACACCATGGCCACCCCTCGCACCGTCGCCTTTGACGAGCTCGAATCCATTGCCGGACAGGAAGTCGGCGTGTCCGACTGGCACACGATCGACCAGGACCGCGTGAACCTGTTCGCCGACGCCACCGGCGACCATCAATGGATCCATGTCGACGTTGAAAAGGCGACAAAAATGATGGGCGGCCCCATCGCGCACGGCTTCCTCACCCTGTCGCTGCTGCCGATGCTGGGCGCTGAAGTGATGCGCGTCTCCGGCACGACGCGCGGCATCAATTACGGCTCCGACAAGGTACGCTTCACCAATATGGTCCCGGTCGGCTCACGCGTGCGCCTTCGCCAGAAATGCCTCGCCATCGAGGCCAAGTCCGGCGGCAAGCAGATGCGCATGGAAGCGACCGTTGAAATCGAAGGCCAGGACCGCCCGGCCCTCGTCGCCGAGACGCTGACCGTCCTCTTCGCCTGACGCTCAAAAAAGGCGATTGAAATCAGGCCGCTCCGGATCTCCGGGGCGGCCTTTTTCTTGTGGCCTGCGCCAGCTGTGTCAATTTCCCGGCAGCCCTTGCAAGGCCTGCCGGGCGCCCGCTAGACTTGCCCGTGAATCGAAGCTCGGCCGCAGCAAGGGGACATGCCATGCGCAAGCTTTTCGCCACGATCCTGTTCGGACTCGCCTCAGCCATCGCCCTGCCGGCCGCCGCCCAGGGCGCCCAGCAGCTTTACGAGACCGCCAAGGCCCGCGCCGAAGCCGGCGACACGACGAATGTCTTCAATGACTGGGTCTCCGCTTGCCAGCAGAATTACGGCCCGGCCTGCAACTCCGTCGGCGAGGCCTATGCAGCCAAGAGCGACAACCAGAACTTCACCACCGCCTACAGCTATTATTCGAAAGGCTGCGAGCTCAACAATGCCGCCAGCTGTGAGAACAAGGGCAATCTCGAATTCGATGGCGAAGGTGTCGAGAAGAACGAAACCGCCGCCCGCGCTTCCTACACGAAGGGCTGCAATGGCAGCGACTCCAATGCCTGCTACCTGCTGGCCACAATGGAATACTTCGCCCAGGGCGGCGGCGAGGATAAAGCCTCCGCGCGCACGCACTTCATCAAGGCCTGTGGCCTCGGGCGGGCCACCTCCTGTTTCTCGGCTGGCCGGATGAAATATGAAGGTGAAGGCGGCGCGGAAGACAAGGTCGGCGCCCGGGCCGACTACAAGCGCGGTTGCGATCTCGGCAATGGCTCGGCCTGTAATGACTATGGCTATTCAGCCCAGAACGGCTTTGGCGGGCCCGAAGACCTTGCCGAAGCCATCCGGGCCTATGGCGCTGCCTGCGAGGCCGGCCGGGCGATTGGCTGCGACAATCTCGGAAACCTGCAACGCGAGGGCAAAGGCATGGCCCAGGACTATGTCGGCGCCTATGCCAGCTACACCAAGGGCTGCGACGGGGACTATTATGCCTCCTGCTACCAGGTCGGCTATTCGAAACACTATGCGCGCGGCACGGAGAAAGACCTTGTCGGCGCCCGCGCCGCCTACAAGAAGGCGTGCGACAACGACTATCTCTATGCCTGCAACAATCTCGGCTTGCTCCACACCCGCGGCGAGGGCGGCCCGAAGAACGATGTTGAGGCCCGCCGCCTCTACGTGCTGGCCTGCAGCGACAACAATGCGATCGCCTGCGACAATGCCGGCGACTTCCTGAAGGATGGCAAGGGCGGCGACAAGGACCTCACCGGTGCCCACGCCTACTACACCAAATCCTGCGATCTCGACCGGATGGAGGCCTGCTACCAGGTCGGCTACGCACTGGTCGAAGGCCGGGGCGTCGAGGTCGATACGACCGCCGGCCGCGCCGCCTATCAGAAGGCCTGCGATGGCGACTATCCGTTTGCCTGCAACAATCTCGGCATTCTCTACCAGAACGGCGAAGGCGGGCCGAAGGACGAGGCCGCTGCCCGTGGCTATTACAAGAAATCCTGCGATGCCGGGAACAATGCCATGGCCTGCGACAACCTCGCCGAATTCGTGAAGAACGGCACCGGCGGACCGCAGGACATGCCCGCGGCCCGGGTCCTCTACAAGCAGGCCTGCGACGCCGATCATGTCGATGCCTGCAGCGACCTTGGCTACATGATGGAGAACGGACAGGGCGGCGACGTCGACAAGGTGGGCGCCATGGCGAACTACAATTTGTCCTGCGAGCGCGGCTCCACCCGCGGCTGCTACAATTACGGCGTGGCGCTCTATAACGGTTACGACGGCGAGCCGGACCTGCTGGCCGCGCGGGAGATGTTCCGCAAGACCTGCGGCAAGGGCTACGCCAATGGCTGCCACAGCTACAATGTGATGCTCACCAATGGATCGGGCGGCCCGGTCGACACGGTTGGCGCCGAAGTCGCCCGCAAGCAGGCCTGCAAGCTCGGCTCGACGCAGTCCTATTGCAGCAACTGAGGCAGGCGCTGAATTCTCCGGCGCGGCGCGCTATATGGTGGTGAGGCACCACAGGAGACAGCCATGGCCAGGCAACGCATCGAACGGACCGACCGCGAATGGCGGGAATTGCTGACCGATGAGGAATTCCGCGTCGGCGTGAAGGAAGGCACCGAGCGGGCCTTCACACCCGGAAACCTCAACGACGAAAAGCGACCCGGCCTGTTCCATTGCAAGGGCTGCGGCACGCCGGTCTGGTCGTCGGAACACAAATTCGACAGCGGCACCGGATGGCCCAGCTTCTGGCAACCGGCCGAGCCGGATGTCATTGAAACCAAGACGGATTTCAAGATGATCATCCCGCGCACCGAATGCCATTGCGCCGTCTGCGGCCTGCACATGGGACACGTCTTCAAGGATGGCCCGCCACCCACTGGGATGCGCTGGTGCATCAATGGCGTCGTGCTGGACTTTCGGCCGCAGGAATAGGGCTGGACAGGCCCTGCCCGGACTGGTCCACTCGCCCCCGAGGTAGGATCCACCCGTCCGGAGCTGTCCCATGCGATTTCCATCCCTGCTCGCCGGCGTTGCCGCTGCAGTGTTTCTTTCAGGATGCACAATGACCGAAAAGACTGACCTGGCCGCCGGCGCCGCTGCGGACGCTTCCGCGCCGGCCGCGCCGGTTGCCCCCATGGCCCAGCGGATCGACCACGAGATCACGCAAGTCGGCCGCACCCGCAACGATCCCTATAACTGGCTGAAGGACGAGAACTGGCAGGACGTGATGCGCGATCCGTCGGTGCTGCGCGCCGACATCCGCGACTACCTCGAAGCCGAGAACGCCTTCACCAAGGCCTCGCTGGAAGACCCGACCACGGCCCTGCGTGAGGAATTGTTCCAGGAGATGAAGGGCCGCATCAAGGAAGACGATTCCACGGTGCCGGAGATCGACGGTGGCTTTGCCTATTACACCCGCTTCCGCGAAGGCGGCGAGTATCCGATCATCGCCCGGCGCGACGCGGCTGACGCCTTCAATCCGGACGCGCCCGAGACCATCCTGCTCGACGGCGACAAGATGGCTGAAGGCACCGACTATTTCTCCTTCGGCGGCATCGATACGTCCCCGGACCATGAGCGCATTGCCTATGCGACGGATACGCAGGGCAGCGAGTTCTACGAGATCCGCATCAAGGACATCGCTACGGGCGAGGATAGCGGCGTCTCCATCCCGGACGCCTATGGCTCGTTCGAATGGGACGCCACCGGCGCCGCCATCTACTGGGTCCACCGCGACGAAAACGCCCGTCCGGACGCCGTCTACCGCCGCGACCTGGCCACCGGCGAGGACACGAAAATCTATGAGGAATCCGATCCCGGCTATTTCGTCGGCGTGTCGAAAAGTGCCGACAAGAGCGTGATCTTCGTCACCTCCGGCAGCCACACGACATCGGAATGGCACTGGTTCCCGGCCGGCGAAACAGAGCCGGAGCTGCGCACCATCGCCCCGCGCATGACCGACGATGAATACTCCGTCAATGTCTGGGACGGCCAGTTCTACATCACCACGAATACCGGCGGCGCGGTCGACTTCAAACTGATGCGCGCCCCGATGGAGGCGACCTCCCGCGATGCATGGGAAGAAGTCATCCCCCATCGCCCCGGCACGCTGCTGCTCAGCACGCATGCCCAGAAAGACTATCTCGCCCGGGTCGAGCGGGAGAACGGCCTGCCGCGCATCGTCATCCGCGCCCGCGCCGACGGCGCCGAGCATGCCATCAGCTTCCCGGAAGCGGCCTATGATCTCGATCTCGATTCCGGCTACAGCTTCGACACGCCGATCCTGCGCTTCGAATACGAGTCGCCGACCACGCCGGACCAGGTCTACGATTATGACCTGACGACCCGCGAGCGCACGCTGCGCAAGACGCGCGAAGTGCCCTCCGGCCACGATCCGGCCGACTATGTGGCCGAGCGCATCATGGCGCCGAGCTGGGATGGCGCCGAAGTGCCGGTCACGCTGCTGCGCCGCAAGGACACGCCGATCGACGGCAGTGCGCCCCTGCTGCTCTATGGCTATGGCTCCTACGGCATCACCATCCCGGCGGACTTCCGCATCAGCCGGCTCAGCCTCGTCGACCGTGGCTTCGTCTATGCCATCGTGCATCCGCGCGGCGGCATGTCGAAGGGCTATCAATGGTATCTCGACGGCCGGCTCGAAAAGAAGACCAACACGTTCAAGGATTATATCGCCGCCGGACGCTACCTGGTGGAGAAGGGCTATGGCGCGCCGGACAAGGTGGTCGGCCATGGCGGCTCGGCCGGGGGCCTGCTGATGGGCGTGGCCGCCAATGATGCGCCGGACCTGTTCGCCGGCATCATCGCGGCTGTGCCCTTTGTCGACGTGGTCAACACCATGTCGGACGAATCCCTGCCGCTGACGCCGCCGGAATGGCCGGAATGGGGCAACCCGCTCACCAGCGCCGAGGACTATGACCGCATCGCGTCCTGGAGCCCCTATGACAATGTCACCGACCAGGCCTATCCGGCCCTGTTCATCACCGGCGGCCTGTCAGACCCGCGGGTGACCTATTGGGAGCCGTCCAAATGGGTCGCGCGCCTGCGCCATGATGCGCCGGACGGCGGGCCGTATTTCCTCAAGATCAACATGGATGCCGGCCATGGCGGCGCCTCGGGCCGCTTCGAAGGCCTCAAGGAAGTCGCCACCGAATACGCCTTCGCCCTCGCCGC
>JAGQRO010000007.1 GCA_020425315.1 Hyphomonas sp.
CGAGAATCTGACCGGCCTCGCCCGTCTCGTCCGCTCCGCCGTCACCCCGGCACTCGAAAACGTCGCCCTCTGGCATGAGCGGGACATCTCCCACTCCTCCGTCGAGCGCGGCATCGGGCCGGACGCGACCGTGCACCTCGATTTCGCCCTGCACCGCCTTGCCGGCGTGGTGGAGAACCTGGTCGTCTATCCCGAACGGATGCTGAAAACGCTGAACTCCATGGGCGGGTTGCACAATTCGCAACGCGTGCTGCTGGCCCTGGTCGAAGCCGGCGTCAGCCGCGAGGAAGCCTATAGCATGGTCCAGCGCAATGCGATGCGCACCTGGGGCGGCGAAGGCGACCTGCTGGATCTTCTGCTCACGGACGGCGATGTCACGTCCCGTATTCCGGAAGCGGACCTGCGCGCCCTGTTCGATCTCGACTATCACTTCAAACAGGTCGACACGATCTTCCAGCGCGTCTTCGGCCGGGCCTAGGGCTCAGGCCATCATCCCGGCCGGCATCGGGCAGGTCTGCGCAATAAAATCGGCATGCGATGGCAGCGCCTCGACCGCGCGCCCGGCGATCGCTTTCACATTGGCGAGGAATTCGGCGAGCTGGGCGTCGTCGATCAGGTCCGCCATGGCGTTATGCCCTTCCGGCACCAGTCCCTGCCCCACCATCACCTGCAGCCAACTGGTTTCCTTGAACAGGTCCTCCTGGTCCCGGAAAATGCGGCCATGGGCGCGGAACACATCCATCCGCTCCCGGAGCGTATCCGGGATGGGCATGGTGCGCACATAATTCCAGAAATCCGTGTCGTCGCGGCGGGTCAGCGCGTAGTGGAGAATCAGGAAATCGCGAATGCGCTCGAATTCATAGCCCACCTGCCGGTTGTATTCGGCAACATCCGCCTCGCGGATGCCCATTTGCGGGAAGAGCGCGATCAGCCGGTTCACATTTGACTGGACGAGGTGGATGGAGGTGGACTCCAGCGGCTCCATGAACCCGCTGGCAAGGCCGAGCGAGACACAGTTCTTCTTCCAGAATTCCCGGCGGCGCCCCGTCACGAATTTCAGGAGCTTCGGATCGCCAAGCGCGTTTCCGTCAAGGCTCTGCATCAACTCATCGACGGCCGCTTGTTCGCTTATATGGGCATTGCTGAAGACATGGCCATTGCCCGTGCGATGCTGCAGCGGGATACGCCATTGCCAGCCGGCCCCGCGCGCGATGGATTTCGTATACGGAAGAAGCGGACCGGCACTCTCGCACGGCACGGCCCAGGCGCGGTTCACGGGAAGAAAATCCGACCAGTCCTCATAGGCAGACCCTAGCGCCTCCCCGATCAGCAGGCCGCGGAAGCCGGAACAGTCGATGAAGAGGTCGCCAGAGACTTCCCGCCCGTCCGACAGGGTCACTGCCCGGACGAAGCCCGACTCGGTATCCAGTTCCACCGACCTGATCAGTCCTTCGGTGCGGCGCACGCCGCGTGCCTCGGAATACTCCCTGAGGAGTTTCGCATAGAGCCCGGCATCAAAATGGAAGGCATAGGCAAGCCCCGCCATGGGCGTGTTGCCGACCCGCTCCATCCGCGCGAACTTGCCGGCATAGGCGGCCCGGTCGTGCAGGGAATAATCCCAGAGGCTCGCCGTGCCGCCGGCCTGAACATGGCGCAGCCAGTAGTGATGGAAATGTATGCCGGCGAGATTGATGCCGACTTCGCCAAAGGTGTGCAGGTAGCGCTCGCCAAGGGCGCCCCAATTGCTGAATTCGATGCCCAGCTTGAACGTGCCGGCCGTCTTCGCGATGAAGTCATTCTCGTCGATGCCCAGCACACCATTCAGCAGACGGATCTGCGGGATCGTCGCCTCACCAACGCCGACCGTGCCGATCTGGTCGGACTCCACCAGCTCGATGTCGATCAGCCTGCCGAGCACTTTCGACAGGGCCGCCGCGGCGATCCAGCCCGCCGTGCCGCCGCCCACGATCACAATCTTCGATACCGGCCGCCTGCCCACGCGCGCTCCTCCTGCCTGCAAACTAGAACGCCCCCACCGGCATGGCCAGCGGGGGCGTCCTGCTTGTCCCGGCTAGTCCAGCCTTAGAAGGAGTAGTTCACGCCGAACAGATAGGTCGTACCGTAGCGTTGGTAGTCCTTGATCTGGCGTTCGTCGTCATTGAGGTAGGTCACGAATTCCTCGTCCGTCAAATTGTTCGCCTGGAACTGAACGGAGAGCCCCTCAAGCTGGCCCGACTGGAAGCGGTAGCCGATCTGGCCGTCCACAACCGTCTCGCCCTTGACCGAGCGGAATTCGCGGCCTGCACCGAAGCCGGTGACTTCACCCAGGAAGTCAGACCGGTATCTGGTCGACACACGCGCCTCGAAGCCGGAATTCTCATAGTAGAGCGTGGCGTTGGCGACGCGCTTGGAAAGGCCCGGCAACTCAATGCCTTCAGTTTCGCCGGCAGGCGTAACTTCGCTGTCCGTGTACGACGCGCTGAGATAGGCGCCGAAGCCATCGAACGGGGCCGGCAGGAACATGTCGCCCGGAATGTGGGCAGCAAATTCCAGCCCACGGATGTATCCGCCGTCGCCGCTCTGCGGCTGGGACAGGATGCCCGTATCGATGCCCGGGTTGAGGGCCCGGATCTCGGCGGCCGTCACAACCGCGCTGGTGATCGGATCGATGATCGTTGCCTGGTCGACGATGCCGGAGAAATCCACCAGTGTCGAACCGCCCGGCGCGACATAGTCCTTCAGGTCCTTGTAGAAACCGGCGATCGAGACATAGCCGGCATTGCCGAAATATTTCTCGAACGAAATGTCGAACGAGTCGGCAATGTAGGGCCGCAGCATCGGATTGCCGCCGCTCGGTTTGAACACCGCGCGGTCGTTATCGATGTCGATGTCCGACGTGTCGTTCGTCGGATCCGCATCGGTCAGCTCACCCGGGAACAGGATGAGGCTGGAGTCGATGCTGAACTCCTGACTGGCGCGCAAATCGTCCATGCGAGCCCGTGCCAGCGTGCGGGCGACGCCGAGGCGGATGTATTTGTCGTTCGGAAGTTCGAACCGCAGGTTCAGGCTGGGAAGGACGTTGGAATAGTCGTCGCCCTCGTCCACATTCAGGATCGTGATGTTGCCATCGGTGTCCCGTCCGACGCGCGCGCCCTGGGAGGCCTGCTCGGTCTGGACATACTGGACGCCGATATTGCCATCCACCGGAATGCCGTTGAATTCGGTCTCGATATTGCCTTTCAGGAAGACCGTGGTGACATCTTCCTGAACATCCCAGGCCTTCGTCACAACGTCCGGATTGTCATTGACGCGGAGCGTGTACACACCGGCGTTCAGCATGGCTTCCGGATCGTAACTGACAATCCCGTCGATGCCGAGGAAGTTCAGCGGTGTGCTGCCCTGCAGCAGGTCGGCCGGGACCGGAACAGCCGAGGCCGTTCCGGCAAGATCAATGAACGCTTCTTCGCTGCGCTTCGTCTTTTCGCGCTGCGTGTAGTTCACACCGAACTCGACATCCTTGAAGAAGCCATTGCCGATGTCGCGGTTGGCACTGAGACGGATCGCCTTCAGCTCGTCATCCGTAGACGGACGCTTGATGAAGCCTGCCTGGCCCCACCCCTGCGGGTCGGTCAGCAGGGCAACGGTCGGATCCGAGTAGTCGATGCTCGAGTCGAACACGAAGTTGCCGTCGCCGGTGCGCATGAAGCCCATCGTGTCGGTGACGGTGCCGGCCGGGTCAAGACCGGTATAGGTTTCGAGATCGACATCGTCGCGCTTCACGCTCGACAGGCTGAGATCGGCTTCCACCGTCCACAGATCGTTGAGATCGTACTGAACGTTGCCACCGAGCGAGAGGATTTCCGCTTCACGCGAGCGGACATCGTTGCGGACGACCGGGCGCACATTGGTGAACTCCCCCGACTCGACGAAGCCGTCGGAGATCGTGTAGCCCGGCTGAAGCTGGGCGCCGCTCCAGAAAAGCGGGATTTCGACGCCGCGCAGGATGCCATTGTCTTCGAACTCGGAATAGAACGCATCGATCGAGGTGCGGAAGGTCGCAACCGGCTCGAACTGGAGCGTGCCGATGACGGCCGTGCGCTCGAGTTCGCGCGATTCCACATAGGGTTTCGCGCCGCCGATGATGAATTCACCATCGCCGGTCGTCGGATAGCCCCACGAATCCCAGCGTTCGGCCTGGGTCGGCGAGGAGGAGGTGGCAATGCCAAGCGCAAGGCCGACCGTGTCGTTCGCAAACTGATCGACATAGAAGGCCGTGGCGCGGTAGCCGGTGTCTTCCGAACCGGCATTCAGCGCGCCGATATCGTTCCACTCATAGCGGGCCGAAACCGACATGCGGCGGCCGTCAACGTCCAGCGGGCGCACGGTGCGCAGGTCTGCCGTACCGGCCAGGCCCTGGCCGAGCAGCGTCGCATCCGGCGTCTTGTAGACGAGCACCTGGCTCAGCAGTTCCGACGGATACTGGTCGAACTCGACGCCGCGATTGTCACCAGCAGTCACCTGCTCACGGCCGTTCAGCAGTGCGTTGGTGAAGTCCGGGCTGAGGCCGCGGACCGAGATCAGCTGGGCACGACCGGAAAGGCGCTGCGCCGTCAGGCCCGGCAGGCGGGCGAGCGATTCGGCAATCGAATTGTCCGGCAGCTTGCCGATGTCTTCGGCCGACACAGCCTCGACAATCAGATCCGACGACCGCTTGGCCGCGATCGAATTGGCAATCGACTGGCGGAAGCCGCTGACGACGACCGTGGTGAGACGGCCCTCCGCTTCTTCCTCTACTGCAGCTTCGCCCGCTGCAACATCCTCTGCAGTGACCACCGAAACGGCGGGCACGTCTTCGGCCTCTTGAGCGTAGGCCATGTTTGCGGTGGCAACGAAAATTGCCAGGCCCGTAGCGGCGCCGGTCATCAGGCGCGCACGGCTGAATTTGAAGTTGGTGTCCATTAAAGCCTCCCTGTGCCGAACGGCTCTTACGCGCCTCCGGCTTGAGGAAGTCATCGCAACAAAATGCAAAGAACGCAAGATTGTTGCAAAGGAATTATAAAAACGTGTTGTCGGCCAGACACGCAACCGACCATTAACCTTTGTTTTTATATGGTTTTTATTAATTTCATCAGGTCAGGAGGAATGACTTTCTTAAGGGCAGCTTGGCGCCAAATTTTTGCAAATTTTGCATTACGCGTCTTTTGCGGCCGCCAGCGAAACGGCCTCCCGCGCCTTCCGGGAGACCTCCGCCCATTTCCCGTGCAGCACATCCTCTGCCGTCGCGATCCATGATCCGCCGACTGCCAGCACATTGGGCAGCGCCAGATAGTCGGCTGCGTCCCTGGCGCCGATTCCCCCGGTCGGCATGAATTTCAGGTGCGGCAGCGGGCCCGCCAGCGCCTTCAGGGCCGGGATGCCGCCGGCAATCGATGCCGGGAAGAGTTTCAGGAGGTCGAAGCCCTCTTCGTGCCGGCTCATCGCCTCGCTCGCCGTGGCCACGCCCGGGATCATCAGCCGGCGCTTGTCGCCCAGTGCCGCAAGCAGGCCCGGGCTCATGCCCGGAGAGACCAGGAAGTCGGCGCCCGCCTCCAGCGACTGGCGCACATCCTTATCTGACAGCACCGTGCCAGCGCCGACATGCAGGCCGGGTTCGGCGCGCTTCATCGCCTCGATGGCCGCAAGGCCCGCCGGCGTGCGCAGGGTAACTTCCGCGATGGTCAGGCCACCTTCCACCAGCGCGCTCGCCAGCGGCGCGGCATGGGCAACATCAGGCACCACGAGAACCGGAACAACCGGCGCGGCCGCGGCGGCCTCGACCAGTTTCTGCAGGGGGATCGTCACTGGCTGAACTCCTGTTCGTAGAATGCGGCGGCACCGACGAGCGGCGCTTCGGGATCGTGCATCAGGTCGACCGGGCAATCGGCAAGATAGCTGCTCATGGGCCCGCGCTCGCGGAACCGGTTCACCGCTTCGGGCATGCGCAGATAGTCGACGATCCGCTCGCTGACCCCGCCGGCCAGCACCACGCCGCCCAGCGCGCCGCTGGAGAGGACAAGGTCGCCCACCGCCCCCATCACCACGCAGGCGCGCATCAGGATCAGCTGATGAAACATGTCGTCGCCCGCATCGGCGCGCTTGCGCATGTCTTCGGGCGAAATGTCTTCCACTGCGCGGTCATAGACCTGGCAGAAAGCCTCGTGCACCGGCTCCAGCCCCATGCCGGAGGCGACCAGTTCGTTCGAGACATAGCCGAACCGGTCCATCAGGATCTTCGCCACATCAAATTCAAGGTCCGTACGCGGAGCGAATGCCATATGGCCGCCCTCCCCGTTCATCACGCGCCAGCCACCCGTGCGCTTGCGCAGCAGGGTCGCGACACCGAACCCGGTCCCCGGTCCGGCCACGATCACCGGCGCATCCGGATTGGGCGTTCCCGGCAGCACGTTTTCAAATGCCGCCGCATCATGTTCCGGCACGGAACGGGCCATGGCGGTAAAATCATTGATCAGGCGCACGTCCGCAAAGTCGAACCGTTTCTGCAGGCGCGCGGCGGAGACACGCCATTGCCGGTTGGTCAGCAACACTTCGCCCTGCTGCACCGGCCCCGCCAGGGCGAAACAGGCCCGCTCCACTTTCTGGCCGGACTGGTCGATATAGCGCGCCAGCGCCTCGTCGAAGGCGCCGAAATCGTCGCCGGCGAGTTTCTGGAAGCCGTCAATCTCGATGCCGCTGCCATGCCGGTTTGCCACCGCGAAACGGACATTCGTGCCGCCGACGTCCCCGACCAGGATTCCCCCCGCCATTCAGCTCTCCTCCGCTGCGGCGAAATCGAACTGGCTGGCGCCGGTGTCGGCGGCGCTGCTGCGATGACGGAAATAGGAGAACATCTCCCGGCCCATGCCGGTTGAAGCCTCGTTGGGGCGGAACTCCGCCGGCGGACGGGCTGCGAACTCGGCGGGGTCCACCTTGATGTCCAGCTTGCCCGTGGTTGCGTCGAAGGCGATGATGTCGCCATCGCGCACGCGGGCCAGCGGGCCGCCGCGCGCGGCTTCCGGGCTCATGTGGATGGCGGACGGCACCTTGCCGCTGGCGCCGGACATGCGGCCATCGGTGACCAGCGCCACTTTGAAGCCCTTGTCCTGCAGCACCGCCATGGGCGGCGTCAGGCTGTGCAGTTCCGGCATTCCGTTAGCGGACGGCCCCTGGAAGCGGACGACGGCAATGAAGTCCTTGTTCAGCTGCCCGGCCTCGAACGCCGCTTTCAGCGCGTCCTGCGAGTCGAACACGATGGCGGGGGCTTCCAGCACCTGCTTCTCTTTCGCGATGGCGGAGACCTTGCTGACGCCGCGCCCCAGCGGGCCGCTCATCAGGCGCAGGCCGCCATCCTTGGAGAACGGGTCGCTGGCCGGGCGGATCACATCAAGGTCGCCGCTCACCTCCGGCGCCTCGCGCCAGATGAGTTTGCCATCGTCGAGATGCGGCTCGCGCGAATAGCCGGAAATCGGCCCGCCGACTCCCATCGCATCGCCATGCAACAGCCCGGCATTGACGAGTTCGCGCACGACGAAGCCCATGCCGCCGGCAGCGTGGAAATGGTTCACGTCCGCCGAACCGTTCGGGTAGACGCGCATCAGCAGCGGCACGATCGCGCTGATGTCATCAAAGTCTTCCATCGTCACCATCACGCCCGCCGCATCTGCAATTGCCGGCAGGTGCAGGGCATGGTTGGTCGAGCCGCCAGATGCCATCAGGCCGACAATGCCGTTCACGATGGAACGTTCGTCGATCATCTCCCCAGCGGGCAGGTAGTCATCGCCCTGCGCAATCATCTCCGCCGCCCTGTGCGTCGCCGCCGCCGTCAGCGCATCACGCAGCGGCGTGTTCGGATTGACGAACGCCGCGCCCGGCAGGTGGAAGCCCATGACTTCCATCAGCATCTGGTTGGAATTCGCCGTACCATAGAAGGTGCAGGTGCCCTGCGCATGATAGCT
>JAGQRO010000065.1 GCA_020425315.1 Hyphomonas sp.
GACGTGACCCTTGCCATGTTCCCCGCCATCGCCCGAGATATCCGTGATCCGGTCCATCATCAGCATGGGCGGGATCGGCAGCTGGGCGTTGCCGGGGCCGAAATAGCCGCCGGCGCCGGATTTCAGCAGGTCTTCCTTCGAATAGGAGGACTGGGGCGTATGGTAATCGTGCGGTCCGGACATCTGGCGGCCTTTCCTGTGAGACAAGACCCGCCTTGAAGGCCCGGACCGGGCGCATTGTCAACACATGAGGCGCTGCCGGCGCGGCGATGGCGCCGGGCGTCAGCGGGTCAGGACGCCGGGGTCGGCGCCCCAGAGGGCGGCCTGCGGGGCGTAGCCGCGATAGTCCTTTGCCCGGATCTCGCACCAGCCGGCCGCGCAGGGGCCGAGATCGACCAGCACGCCGCGGCCGATATCGGCCACCGGGGCGGCGGCCTCTTCCGGCTGCAGGCGCATAACGATGGGCGTCTTCACATAGGCGGTATGGCCGTCTTCCAGCATCCGGGCATGCATCCAGACCTCGGTGCCGGAGGGGTCGCGCACGCGGCGCCATTTGTCGCTTTCCTTGACCACCAGCATGGGCAGGCCCTGGCGCTGGTATTCCCACAGGACGGGGTATTCGGTGGTCGACGGGCCGGCGCGGCCATTGACCTGCGCATATTTCAGCGTTTCGAAGCGCGGCACGGGTTTGCCGGAAAACCGGCTGACCCGGATCAGCTCAGGTGCCTGTGCCAGGGCGGTGCCGCCGGCGATGAAAAGTCCCGCAATGAGGAGGGGTGCCCACTTCATGTGCATTCGTCGTCCCGTATGAAAGCCGCGACAAGATTCCACGGTCTGGTGAATTGTGAGTAAAATGTTCGGCATTGGCGTTCTGTCAGGGCTTTGCTAAGGCCCTCGGGAACGCAAAGTTTTGCACCGCAATTACCGAAGGGTGTCCATGCCGACCCGAAAGCTGAAGATCGTCGTCACCCGCAAGCTGCCCGCGCCGGTGGAGCTGCGGATGAAGGAATTGTTCGACGCCCGCCTCAATGAGGACGATCATGCCTTCACGCCGGAGGAGCTGGCCGAGGCGATGCAGACCGCCGACGTGCTGGTGCCGACTGTGACCGACAAGATCGACGGGCGCCTGATGGCAAGGGCCGGGGACCAGCTGCGCCTGATCGCCCAGTTCGGCGCCGGGGTGGACAATATCGACGTGCAGAGCGCCATCCAGCGCGGCATCACCGTCACCAACACGCCGGGCGTGCTGACCGATGACACCGCCGATGTCGCCATGGCGCTGATCCTGGCCGTGCCGCGGCGCCTGCATGAGGGCGCGCTGATCATGAGCCGGGGCGATTTCGATGGCTGGACGCCGACCTGGATGATGGGCCGGCGCCTGGCCGGCAAGCGGCTCGGCATTATCGGCATGGGCCGGATCGGCCAGGCCGTCGCGCGCCGCGCCAAGGCCTTCGGCCTGCAGATCCATTATCACAACCGCAAGCCCGTCAGCCCACGGATCGAGGAACAGCTCGAAGCCACCTATTGGGACAGCCTCGACCAGATGCTGGCGCGGATGGACATTGTCTCCATCAACTGCCCGCACACGCCGGCGACCTTCCACCTGATGAATTCCCGCCGCATCGACCTGATGAAGCCCGACAGTTTCATCGTCAACACGGCGCGCGGCGAGGTGATCGACGAGGCCGCGCTTGCCCGGGCGCTGAAGGCCGGCAAGCTGGCCGGCGCCGGCCTCGACGTGTTCGAGCGCGAACCGGCGGTGAACCCGGACCTGCTGGACCTGCCGAATGTTCTCCTCCTGCCGCATATGGGCTCGTCCACCATCGAGGGGCGCACCGAGATGGGCGAGAAGGTGATCATC
>JAGQRO010000066.1 GCA_020425315.1 Hyphomonas sp.
TCCCAGGCGCCGCGCGCCGTGATGCCCATCTTCTTGTGATCATAGCCCGCCGAACCGCCGGAGGCGAAGGCATCGCCCAGCCAGTGGCCCTTCTCCAGGCTGATCGCATTCGCGGTGTCGGAGAAGGTCGCAGTGCCCTTGTCGGCAGCGACGACAAGATACGGGTCCTCACCATCCCAGATCACGGTGTCGTTCGGGTGCGTCACCGCCCCATCGACAAGATTGTCCGTCAGGCCGAGGAGAGAGGTGATGAACTCCTTGTAGGCGTCGCGGCCACCCTCGAACCAGGCATTTCGGTCCGAACGGTCCGGCAGTTGTTTCGGATAGAAGCCGCCCTTCGAGCCGACCGGCACGATCACGGCATTCTTCACCTGCTGTGCCTTGACGAGGCCCAGCACTTCGGTGCGGTAGTCCGCCGCCCGATCCGACCAGCGCAGCCCGCCGCGCGCGACAGGGCCGAAGCGCAAATGCACGCCTTCCACTTTCGGGCTGGTCATGAAGATCTCGCGGAACGGTTTCGGTTCCGGCAGGTCCGCGACCTCACGGCTGGCAATCTTGAGGCTGATGAAACGGTGCGGCTGTCCGGCCGCGTCCATCTGGTAGAAGTTCGTGCGCTGAACACCAAGGATGAGATCCGCGAGGCGGCGCAACACCTGATCATCGGCGAGCGCGCGCACATCGCGCAGCTGTTCCTCGATCTCCTCGCGCAGGGCCTTGCAGGCCTCCTCGCGCTGTTTCAGCGACGCGCCGCTGGCCGGGTCGAACCGCGCGGCGAACAGGTCGATCAGCCGGCGGGTGATCGCCGGATAGCGCGCAAGCGCGGCTTCCTGCACATCCTGGGGCTGGTCCATGCCACTCTGGCGGCGATAGGCGCACAGCGTGCGCATGAGCGCCGCCTCGCGCCAGGTTGCGCCCGCCGCGAAGACCAGCCTGTTGAAACCGTCATTCTCGGCCAGCCCGTTCCACACCGCTTCGAAGGCCTGTTCGAACCGGTTGCCGAGTTCGCCGAGATCGACGCCGGCCCGGTTCTCGGTGCGCATCGAGACATCGTGCACCCAATAGATATCCGGCGCATCGTCCACCGGGCGCTCATGCGGTTTCACCGGATAGCCCGTCTCATAGGCCACGAACATGCCCATATGTTCGAACACCGGCACACAGGCCGATAGCGGGATAGAGCCGGCACGCGCATAGATCTTCACGCGCACCTTGTCGGCATCCTCGCCTGCACCGCGGAAGGCGCGGGCAAGGATTGGCCGGGCGGCATTCAGTTCCGCCATGGCGGCAACGTCGCGCATCGCCTCTTCCGGCGGGAAGGCTTCGCGATAGGCGGCGTTGAAGGCGCCGATGAATTTGCGGGCCCCTTCCCGGTGCGTCTCATCGAGCGTGGCGGCCATCAGGGCCTCGCGGAAGCCCTGGTCCCAGGTGCGGGCGAGCCGGGCAATCTCGGCCTCAAGCATTGCCGGGTCTGGCCGCGGATGGTTGCGCTCCAGCGCGATCTGGAAGTGCACACGCGCCATCGGGCCGGTATCGAAATAGGGCTGGAAACGGACGAGGCGCCCGTCAAAGGCGCTCACCAGCGTCGCGGTGATCCGCTCCCGGAGCGATGTGTCATAGGCTTCGCGCGGCACATAGACGATGACCGAAACGAACCGGTCGAACTGGTCATTGCGCACGAACACGCGCGGGCGCGGGCGACCGATCAGGTGCAGCGCGCCGAGGATCATCGGGCCAAGGGCTTTGGACGGCGTCTGGAACAGCTCGTCGCGCGGCCAGGTTTCCAGCAGGTTGGCGATGGCCTTTTCGGTGTGGCCGCCCGGCGTCGCGCCCGAAGCCGCGATCACTTTCTTCACCCGCCGGCGGATGAAGGGAATGGACCGCGCCGTTTCGTCATAGGCTTCAGCCGTGAACAGGCCGAGGAAGCGCACTTCGCCATTCACGCGGCCTTCGGCGTCATATTTCTTCACCCCGACATAGTCACAGGCGACGCGGCGGTGCACGCGGCTGATCATGGTCGACTTCGCCACGATCAGCGGGAACGGGTCGGACAGGAGCTCCCCGATTTCCGGCGTCAGCACCAGCGGCTCAGCATCGCGCGAGAGCACGTTCAGCTCCTCATCGCGCAGCAGGCCGAGATTGGTGCCTTCAATCATGATCGGCTCTTCGGGCAGCACCCGGCCATCCGCATCGGTCTCGAACCGGTATTCACGGCAGCCCAGGAAGACGAAATGGTTCTTGCTCAGCCATTCAAGGAAGGCGACGGCCTCATGCGCATCGTCCATGATCGTCAGACGGCGGATTTCTTCGCGCATCCTGTCCTTGAGCGGCTTGAAGTCCGCCACGACCAGCTCGGTGTCCTGCAGCGTCTTGCGGGCCCCCTGCTCCAGCCGGGCAGCTTCTTCCCCGGTCAGTTCCGGCAGGTGGATCTGGATCACGGACACCATCCGCCCGTCCGCCATCTTCACGATGGGGTGAAACAGGGTGCGCACTTCGTGGCCCTGTTCGGCACATTCGCCGAGCAGCGAATCGACCAGGAAGGGCATGTCGGGACTGGTGGTTTCGAGCAGCGTGCGGCCAAGCGCGCCGGAGGCACCTTTGGCGCCGCGCAGGATGCGCACATCCTGGCGCCCGGCGGGCACGCCCGAGCCCCAGCTCCAGAGATTCTTCGCCAGATGGGCAATATCTTCGGGCGACAGGCCGGTCAGGTCTTCATTGCCGGATTCGGTCTGAACCTGCGTCAGCACCTGCTCGAGCGGGTCGGCAGGGACAATCGTGGTGGTCATGGAAAAGCACTCGCGGGGCGTGTTGCAATTTTTTCCGTCTAGCCCGGGTCGCGCAGGACTTCAAACCATTAGTTTCATATGAAACCGTTTTGCTGCGCCTGCGAAAAAGCCTCGGGCCAGTACAAACGGGCCCGCCAGACGGGGACGTGTCCAGCGGGCCCTACAGGCCTTGATCCGCAGGCTGGGTGGGGGGACGCACGCGGAGGCCTGATTCTGTATTTTGTATCGGAAGTTTTATTGGCAATGGCGCCGTGCAGAAATCACTTGTTAAATTCCTGAAATGCTAGGCGGCCAAGCCACCCGGTTTGTTAGGTACAGATGTGCCAGAAAACCGGGCTAGTCTCCACTTTCTTGTGCAGCGCCAACTGCAACTTGTCCGGCCGGAACACCGCCCTTGCCCTGCGGGTTCCCGTCTGCCGACAACAGGATGGCGATCCACCGCGTGCCATTTGACTGGGCGAACAGGATCATCATCAGAACGGTCAGCGGCGCCGACAGGAACATGCCCGGAATGCCCCAGATCACCCCCCAGATCGCCAGTGCCAGCAGCACAACCAGAGAAGACAGGTTGAGTGAGTCGCCCATCATCCGCGGCTGGATGAAATTGCCGATGGAGAACTGCCAGAAGCTGACCGCGACGAAGACGATGCCGGCATAGATGTACGTATCGTTCGGCGCGACGCCGGGCACCCAGTCCGGCACCGCCGGCTGCACCAGCGCAAACAGCGGCGGCACCAGCGCCGCGACGATCGAGCCGACCGTGGGAATATAGTTCAGCACGAAAATCAGCGCCGACAGGAACAGCGCATTCTGCACGCCCAGCGCCAGGAGCGAGGCATAGGTCAGCGCCGTGATCAGGGCGGAAATCACGGTCTGCGTCCACAGATAGGTCTCGATGCTGCGCCGCGCCTCGTCGCCGATCTCGCGCACCTGGGCGCGCCGGTCGAATTCGGGGAAGATATTGTCCAGCTTGTGGGTCCAGCCGGACTGGGCCAGGAACAGGAAGGCCACATAGATCAGGATCAGCATGACATCGCCGGAAAGGTCGCCTGTGGCATTGGCGATGGTGGCGAAGAAGCGTTGGCCGGTCTCGTTGAACACCAGTTCCTGCAGGGTCGGGGCATCGGCCATGTGCGCCAGCGCATAGGCGTCATGGATCAGGCCGTTGATCTTCTCCTCATATTCCCCGGCATCGCGGCCGAATTCGCGGATGCCATTGGCCATCAGGCCGAGAAAGCCGATGAACCCGCCCATCACCAGCAGCACGGCAATGAAGCGCGCATGGCCGATCTTCAGGAAGCGGGAGACATTGTCGATCATCGCGGCAAAGCCCTCGATGATCAGGAACAGGAACACCGCCAGCGCGAAGGGCGCCAGGATCTGCCGGCCGAAATAGAGCATCGCAATGATGACGCCCGTTGCGATGATCCAGATCCCGGTCTTGCTGGCGCGGTCCATGCCGATCCCCTGCCCTTGCATTCCGCCCGGAGCCTGACGCCAGCCTCCCATCCCGTCAAGCGCCGTCGCTGGCCCGGCCATGACACCCCGGGCCTTGCCGAATCTGCCGAAATCACTAGCGTCCGGCAGACAGCTGTGGAGGCAAGGCCAGCATGACCGAAACCATTTTCATCGGCGGCGCGGATGCGGAAGGCACGGGCGAACCGAACGCCGCGCAGGAATTGCTGCTGAAGATCGCGAACCGGCATGGTCTCGTCGCCGGGGCCACCGGCACCGGCAAGACGGTGACGCTGCAGATCCTGGCGCAGGGCTTTTCAGATGCCGGCGTGCCGGTCTTCTGCGCCGATGTGAAGGGCGACCTTTCCGGCATCGCCGTGGCCGGCAGCGACAAGCATCCGCTGCATGAGAAACTGGTCTCGCGCGCGGAGAAGATCGGCCTTGCCGACTATGCCTATGGCGCCGCGCCGGTCGTGTTCTGGGACCTGTTCGGAGAGAACGGCCACCCCGTGCGCACCACGATTGCGGAAATGGGGCCGCTGCTGCTCTCGCGCCTCATGGGCCTGACCGAAGCGCAGGAAGGCGTGCTCAACATCGCCTTCGAATATGCCGACGACAATGGCCTTGCCCTGCTGGACCTGAAAGACCTGCGCAAGCTGCTGGCCCATATGGGCGACAAGGAAATCCGCACCGAACTTGGCAAGGAATACGGCAACATTGCCGCCGCTTCGCTCGGCGCCGTGCAGCGCAACCTGCTGGTACTGGAACGCGAAGGCGCGGAACATTTCTTCGGCGAGCCGGCGCTGGAACTCTCCGACATGATGCGCACCACGACGGACGGCAAGGGCATTGTCAGCGTGCTCGACTCCACGCGCCTCATCAACAGCCCGAAGCTCTATTCCACTTTCCTCCTTTGGCTGCTGTCGGAACTGTTCGAGCAGCTTCCCGAAGTCGGCGACCCGGACAAGCCGCGCCTCGTCTTCTTCTTCGACGAGGCACATCTTCTGTTCACGGACGCTCCCTCTGCCCTGCTGCAGAAGATCGAGCAGGTCGTGCGCCTCATCCGCTCCAAGGGCGTCGGCGTGTTTTTCGTCACGCAGAACCCGCGCGACCTGCCCGAAAGCGTCCTTGCCCAGCTCGGCAACCGGTTCCAGCATGCGCTGCGCGCCTATACGCCGGCCGAACGCAAGGGCGTGCGCGCCGCCGCGGACTCCTTCCGCCCCAACCCCGCCTTCGACACGGAGGAAGTGATCACCACGCTCGGCGTCGGTGAGGCGCTGGTCTCGACGCTCGACGCAAAAGGCGCGCCCGGCATCGTCCAGCGCACCATGGTCCGCCCGCCGGCCTCCCGCCTCGGCCCGGCCGAGCCGGCCGAACGCAAGAAGATCATGCTGTCGAGCCCGGTTGCCGGCAAATATGACGGCGTGATCGACCGCGAGTCCGCCTACGAAATCCTCGAAGCCAAGGAGGCGAAAGCCGCCAAGGAGGCCGAGAAGCTCGCCGCCGCCGAAGCCAAGGCAAAAGCCGAAATGGAAAAGAAGAAGGCACGGGCGAAGAAAACCACGACATCGCGCTCTCGCCGGATGTCACCCCTGCAGAAGGCCGGCAATCAGGCCGCACGCTCGGCCGGCCGCGAATTCACGCGCTATATCCTGCGGGGCATTCTGGGAAGCATGAAACGCTGAGGCGCGCGGCGCCTCAGACTTCCTCTTCCATCTCGTCTTCTTCGCCGAACTCGCCATAGTCGACGGCGAGGCCTTCATCGCCTTCTTCGGCGTCGATCTCGTCGGCTTCGTCATCGCCGGCGCCATCCTCGTCGACTTCGCCGTCTTCGTCGTCATCAGACTCTTCGGCATCGACTTCATCGGCCTCGTCGTCTGACTCCTCTTCATAGTCTTCGTCGGAGTCGTCTTCCTCGTACTCTTCCGCGTCGACTTCGTCGGCTTCGTCCTCATCGGACTCTTCCTCATCCGACAGCTCGTCGTCAGACATGTCTTCGTCCGTGTCCGCCTCTTCGGCGGTGTCGAAGTCCATGGCCTCCGCTTCGCCGGCGACGGCGGCTTCGAAATCGTCAAGGTCCTCTTCGAGCGCCGTGTCGTCGGAGAGCAGGTCGGCCGCGGCGCCGGCACCGGCTGCCGCCGTTGCGGCGGCGGCCGCCGCGAGTGAGGCGCGTTCGGCCTCACGTTCGGCTTCCTTGGCCGCTTCCTTTTCCGCCTTTTCGCGGTCTTTCTCAGCCTTCAGCGCATCCTTCTCGGCCTGTTTCTCAGCCTTGCGGGCGGCCTTTTCGGCCTTCTTGCGCTCTTCCTCAGCCTTCTGTTCGGGCGACTTGCGCTTCCAGAACGGGGCGTTGAGGTCTGCCTTGCGGTCATAATGCATGGAATAATATTCATGCGCCGTATGGGTCAGCGGGCGCGGCGTCAGGTGCAGGCCATAGGCCCGCAGGCGCTCGACCACTTCGTCGCGCAGGTAGAGGCCCGGCAGGGCGCCCTGGGCAAAATGGTGGCCCTTCATCCAGTCGCGCACATCCCAGGAGCGCACCCGGCCGACTTCCGCCGGGCGGGCCCCGCCATGGGATTCCCACATATACAGCGTGGCGATGCCGTTGATCGTCGCGTCCATCGCATCGTCAATCGCATTGCCCGGATCGCGGCGCTGGGCGAGTGCCGCCCGCAGCGCCATCTTGCGCGCTTCGAGTTCCTGATAGGTGTTGCCGATCACGGCCAGCGCATTGCGATTGGTGCGGATGAGCGAGGCATTGACCCCGTCGATCTGCGGATGGCGGACCGGCAGCAGCAGGTCCGGCCCGGCCTCCTGGTTGGAATGGACCTGCGCGATCTCGGCGACAAATCGCTGGAGATTGATGCGCAATTCGTGACTGACGCCATCGAGCGCAGATGCGGCGCCCTCCTCTTCCTCGACGCGGATGCGCCAGAGCTGCCAGGCGATCAGCAACGCCGCGGCAATCAACAGGCCGAGGCCGCCTGTGAAGAACGTGTAGAATTCCGACTCACTCATTCTGAGCTCCCCTCCAGTCAATCCAGCCGGGCCTCCCCCCGGAGGCCAGCGGGCTTCATGGATAGGAAACCTTTAACCGTTGAGCGCGCGGCCCGCAATCACTTCCAGTTTTTTAAGGGTTTCCTGGCGCCTGGCTGTCTCAGATGTAATCAGCGCATAGTCGAGGCAGGTGTCGATCCCGTCCGGGCTGGGTGTGCGCGAAACCCCGCCGAGGCCCTTCGCCAGCGCCACGACCGCCTTGCGGGCCAGCGCGCTGTTGCGGGCCATCACTTCCAGCACATTGGTGACCGTGACGGCCTCTTCATCCTCGCGCCAGCAATCATAGTCGGTCACCATGGCGAGGATCGCATAGGGCAGCTCCGCCTCCCGGGCGAGCTTGGCCTCCGGCATGGCGGTCATGCCGATCACGTCGCAGCCCCATTGCCGGTAGAGCCGGGATTCGGCCAGCGTGGAGAATTGCGGCCCCTCCATGGCGAGATAGGTCCCTCCCCTGTGCGTCGGGGCACCGGCTGCCTCAGCCGCATCAGCCGCCAGCGCCGAGAGGCGTGAGCAGACCGGCCGGGCCATCGACACATGCGCCACCATGCCCTCGCCGAAGAAGGTTTTCGGGCGGGCGAAGGTGCGGTCGATGAACTGGTCGGCGGCCACGAAATCGCCCGGCGCATATTGCGCCTGAAGGCTGCCGCAGGCGGAAATGGCGAGCACATCGGTCACGCCCGCCATCTTCAGCGCGGCAATATTGGCGCGATACGGCACTTCGGTTGGCGACAGGCGGTGGCCCCGGCCATGGCGCGGCAGGAAGACGAGGCGGACGTCGCCGATCCGGCCTTGCACCAGCGCATCGGACGGCGCGCCCCAGGGCGTCTCCACCGTTTCCTCGCGGCGCTCCTCCAGCCCGTCGATCTCGTATAGGCCCGAGCCGCCGATGATGCCGAGAGTCCAGTTGCTCATGAAGTCAGTCCTGAAAGCGTTTGCGCATGCCCGTAGGGGGCGGCGACAAATGGTTGATCGTGGTCAGTTCCACATCGTCTGCCAGCACGTAGCCAAGCCCGGCATAGAAGTCGACCAACCTCCCCTGATCGTGACGCACGGCAAGTTGCGCACCGGCGGCGCCAGCCTCACGGCCCTGCGCCTCGAGATCCTTCAGGATGAGATCGCCGAAGCCGCGCTTTCGCCAGTCGGCCAGCACGCCGATACGCTTCACTTCCATCCAGAGGCCGTCACCCTCCGGTCCCGGAACCGGCACCCAGCGGCCGGAGCCGATCGGGACATCGCCGGCCAGCAGGATGGCGCCGCCGCCCCTGGCAAGCTGGGCGGCAACCGTTTCCGGCGTTTCGCGGAAGACCGTGGATTCGAGCGAGACCCGGCCGGTCCAGATGCGGCGGGTCAGCCCCTCAACGAGAACGCCATCCGCCGGGGTGGCCCTGCGGATGGCGATCAGGTCGTTCAATCGGGCGGGGTCGACTAGTGGTCGACGTTGCGCCAGATCTGCTTGTAGGAGAACCACAGCAGCGCCGCCAGGATGGCGAGATACGCCATCACCGACAGGCCGAGCGTCTTGCGGTTATGCTGTTTCGGTTCGCCGGCCCAGGCCAGGAACTGGGCCACGTCATAGGCCATCTGGTCCGGGGTGGCTTCGGTGCCATCGGTATATTCGAGGCGGCCTTCGAGCAGCTGCGGCGGCATTGCCAGGAAGCCGCCTTTCGGCGCGTGGCGCGGGTCGCCCTCATAGTTCGGCGTCGTGTCGCCGGCCATGTAGGGATTGTAGTATTGGCCCGGCGAAACCTTGAGATAGCCGGAGGCGTGCGCGTCATGGCCAGCGTCGTGGCCGCCCAGTTTCGAGACATCGATCAGCGTCTCATAGACAGCCGGCGTCACCACTTCGGCAATGTCATCGCTCGGGTCTTCCGGCGTGCCATTGTCCGAGTACGGCGTTGTCACCACGGCCGGGGAGACTTCACGCTCGATGAAGGCATCCTCGTGCGGATAGCCGGTCAGCAGACGGTAGATATAGCTGGCGCCGCCATGGCGGGCCTTGGTGATCACCGACAGGTCCGGCGGGGCAGCGCCGCCATTGGCCGCACGGGCCGCTTCCACGTTCGCAAACGGGCTGCGGAAGCGGTCGGCCGGGGTGGCCGGACGGTAGTCGTAATCGCCGACATCGTTCGGTGTCGGGCTGAGGATTTCATTCTCCGCAGCGAGTGCCTTCACGAACGGATTGTCGTTCGGGTTCGGATAGGCCGG
>JAGQRO010000067.1 GCA_020425315.1 Hyphomonas sp.
ACCGCGCCCTTGCCGGCATTGAAGATCGGGTTGTTCTCCATCGGGATGACAGCGGCCTGCACGGCATCGACGGCGCTGCCGCCCTCGCGCAGCACGGCGGCGCCCGCCTCCAGTGCCTCGGTCAGGCCGGCGATGAATTCGGCCTCGCGCTCCGGCGTCATTGAGCCGCGCTTGATGACACCCGCCCCGCCATGGATGGCCAGGCGCCATTCCGGCGCGGGCGGGTCAGCTTGCATGGGTGTGGCGCAGGCCGCGAGCAGGAGCGCAGCGGCCGCGTAAAGCGGTTTCGGGATCAAGGGTCAGCCTCCGTTCCATCTGAACGCAGGTTGGACCCGAATGTCAGAGCCCTTCAAGCCCTTTCCGTGCGGCACGCAGTTTTTCGAGCCGGGCCGTCCAGTCAACCACGCGCTGGCGATTCTCTTCCACGATCTCCTCCGGCGCGCGGGCGACGAAGTCGGCATTGGAGAGTTTCTTCTCGGTGGACGTAATGTCTTTCTCGAGCTGGGCGATGTCCTTGTCGAGACGCTTGCGGGCCGCATCGATGTCGACAAGGTCCGCAATGACGAGCGCAGCGGTCGTCTCGCCGACCACGAGGGAGATGGAGCCCGCAGGCGCGGCGTCCACAATGGCAATGTCTTCGAGGCGCGCAAGCCGCTTGAGCGGGTCTTCGTGGCGCATGGCGCGGGCCTCGATCTCGTCACCGGCGGCGACCAGCGCGAAGGGCACCTTGGTGCCGGCAGGGATATCGAGATCGTTGCGCAGGCTGCGGATCTCGGTGACGAGATCGATGACCCAGTTGATTTCCCCTGCCGCCTCGGCATCGTGGTCGCCGGTGAAGGCGGGCCAGTCCTGCAGCATGAGGAAGCCCTGCTCATGCACGCGGCCGGCGGCACGGCGCTCCCACAGCTCTTCCGTCACGAAGGGCATGAAGGGGTGGAGCAGTTTCAGGGATTCATCGAGCACAAAGCCGCACACGGCGCGCGTTTCGGTTTTCGCCGCATCGTCCATGCCGGCGAGCAGTGGCTTGATGAGTTCGAGATACCAGTCGCACAGCGTGTTCCAGATGAAGCGGTAAAGCGCCCCGGCGCCGCCATCGAAACGGTAATCCTCGATGCCCTTGGTCACTTCGGCCACGCAGGTGGCAAGTTCGCCGAGGATCCAGCGGTTGACCGGGCTTTCGACCTTGCTGAAATCGACCGTACCCGGAGCGCCGCATTCGTTCATCTCGGCGAAGCGGGCGGCGTTCCACAGCTTGGTGGCGAAGTTGCGGTTGCCTTCGACGACCTGTTTGGAAAGACGGATATTGCGCCCCTGCCCGGCAAGACGGCTCATGGCGAAGCGGAGGGCATCGGCGCCATAGACATCGACCAGTTCCAGCGGGTCCATGGCATTACCCTTGGACTTCGACATCTTCTGCCCCTTCTCGTCGAGGACGAGGGCGTGGATGTAGACATCGCGGAACGGCACCTGATGGGTGAATTCGAGGCCCATCATCATCATCCGGGAGACCCAGAAGAAGATGATGTCGAAGGCGGTGACGAGCGTCGTGGTCGGATAGTACGTCTTCAGATCATCGGTCTCATCCGGCCAGCCCTGCGTGGAGAAGGGCCAAAGGGCGGAGGAGAACCATGTGTCGAGGACGTCAGACTCCTGCCAAAGTTCAACGGCTGTCACAACGTCATTTTCTGCGTGCGGCGGTCCGATCTCCCCACTTGGACCCATGTTTTCGTCAGGCGCAAAAGTGAGCTGCACGTTGGGACCGTAATACTCACGCGCCAGCGCAAGCGCGGAATCCTGACTGTCTGCGACAAAGATTTTGTTGACGGCATTCCGGTCGAGCTTTCCATCGGAGTCGATTGCCAGCCCAAACCAAGCGGGAATCCGGTGACCCCACCAGAGCTGGCGGGAAACGCACCAGGGCTGGATGTTTTCCATCCAGTTGTAATAGGTCTTCTCCCATGTCTCCGGCACGAACTTCGTCTTGCCTTCACGCACCGCGGCGATGGCCGGCTGGGCGAGCGTCTTGGCGTCGACATACCACTGGTCCGTCATCCACGGCTCGATGACGACGCCGGACCGGTCGCCGAAGGGCTGTTCGATCTTCAGCTTCTCGATCTTGTCGAGCAGGCCCGCCGCCTCGAAATCGGCGACCACCTTGTCGCGCGCCTTGAATCGTTCGAGGCCGCGATAGTCTTCGGGGATACCGGCGGTATCGGCTTCGTCCCCGCTCACGATGTGGGCGATGGCGGTGAGGATGTTGAGCGGCGTATGCCTCGCGCGCTTGCCGACTTCGAAGTCGTTGAAATCGTGCGCCGGGGTGATCTTCACCGCGCCGGAGCCCTTTTCCGGGTTCGCATACTCGTCCGCGACGATCGGCACGCGGCGCCCGACGATGGGCAGCGTGACGAACTTGCCGACAAGGCCTTTGTAGCGCTCATCGTCCGGGTGCACGGCCACGCCGGTATCGCCCAGCATGGTCTCGGGGCGCGAGGTGGCGACGATGATATAGTCGCGTGTCTCGGTGCCGGTGACATTGCCGTCCTCGTCCTTGACGGGGTGTTCGTAAGTGACACCGTCCGCCAGCGGATAGCGCAGGTGCCAGTAATGGCCGTTGACTTCGCGCTGCTCGACTTCGAGGTCCGAGATCGCCGTCTGGAAATGCGGGTCCCAGTTCACGAGGCGCTTGTCGCGGTAGATGAGGCCCTTGTTGTAGAGGTCCACGAACACTTTGGTGACGGCCTTGGAGAGGCCCTCGTCCATGGTGAAGCGTTCGCGGCTCCAGTCGCAGGAGGCGCCGAGGCGCTTCAGCTGGTTGACGATGCTGCCGCCGGACTCTTCCTTCCACGCCCAAACGCGCTCGACGAAGGCGTCGCGGCCCATGCCGCGCCGGTCGATATTGCCTTCCTGCGCCAGCTGGCGCTCGACCACCATCTGCGTCGCAATGCCGGCATGGTCGGTGCCCGGCTGCCACAGCACATTCTTGCCGCGCATCCGCTCAAACCGGATCAGCACGTCCTGCAGCGTGTTGTTCAGTGCATGGCCCATATGCAACACGCCGGTGACGTTCGGCGGCGGGATGACGATGGAATAGACCTCGGCGTCCGGGTCACCTGAGGGCTTGAAGCAGCCCTCCTTCTCCCAGGCCTCATAGAGGCGCGGTTCGGCTTCAGCGGGGTCGAATCTCTGGTCAAGCATCGGTCAGGGGTGGTCCAGGCAAAAAGAAAAAGGCGCGCCGGTGGCGGCGCGCCCTTCCCTATAAACAATTTGGCGGGAGAGGCTAGCGCGCCATGCGGGCGATGCGCTGTACCTCGAGTTCCACCTTCTCTTCCACGATGGCCGGCAGGTTGGCGTCGAGCCATTCCTTGATCATCGGGCGGACCAGTTCGCGCACAAGGCCTTCCAGCGTGTGCTCGCCGCCGAGATCCATGCGGCTGATCAGCTTGCCGAGCGCGCCGGCAGCGGCCGTGGCGGTGGTTTCTTCGGTCAGGGCGATGGATTCGACACGTTGGGCAGCGGGCATTTCGGTCTCCATGGGAGCAGGTGTTTCAGCAACGGCGGGCGCGGGCGCAGGTTCCGGCTCGGGGGCCGGCTCAGGCTCGGCGGCACGGGCCGCTGCAAGCAGGGATTCGAAGGTTTCGGACGTCTCTTCGGCGACCGTCTCGTCGGTCAGGTCGTTTTCGGGCTCATCGTCGCCGAAATCCTCGACTTCGAACTCCTCGACGGCTTCGAAGACGTCGTCCTCGACGGTCTCTTCAGCCACGTCCTCGTCGAACATGACCTCCTCGACCACTTCGTCGGCCACCTCTTCGACGAGGTCGAGCACCGACTCGATGTCATCGTCGTCATTGGCGGAAAGGTCTTCCGGTTCCGGGTCCGGAACAGCGGCGATATGGCTCGGCGCCGGTGCCGGCGCGGAGTCGTCTGAGATGATTTTACGGATCGACGCGAGGATTTCCTCCATCGTCGGTTCCTTTTGCGGCTCGGCCATCAAAGCCCCCTGATCTGCTCGCCCATCAGCGATTCTGTACATCCTGATGGCTAAGGCGATTGGGTTAACAAATGCCTCACGAAACTTAACGTGTCGCGGCGGCCAATTCTATGGGCGGGTCAGCTGGCCCGTTGCGCGCAACAGGTTGTGAGCCGCGACATAGGCATCCCGCTCGGACTGCACGAGGGCGAGGCGCGCCTCGAACAGCTGCTGTTCCTGGTCCAGCACGTCCAGCGTGGTGCGCACGCCGACAGCCAGTTCTTCCTTGGCGCCGTCATAGGCGATCTCGGCGGCGTCGACCTGGCGCTTGGACGCCTCGATGGCGCGCAGCGTCGCCTCATAGCCGAACCAGGCCGCCGCCACCTGGGCGCGGATGGACCGGTCCAGCGTATCGATCTGGCGGCGGGCAGAATCACGCTGCAGGCGGGCCTGGCGCGTCTGGCTCTTTACGAGGCCGCCCGTCATCAGCGGAATGCGGCCCTGTGCAAGGGCGGAGACCGACGTATCGCGGCGGCTGTTGTCGCCAAAAGTTTCCTGCACGCTGGCATTGCCGACAATGCTGACCGTCGGACGGCCGGCGGCCTTGGCCACTTCGATGGCCTCGGATGCCGCGCGTTCGGCGTGGCGGGCGGCGACCATGTCCGGATTGGCATTGAGGCCGAGCTGCGTCGCCTCTTCCAGCGAGGCCGGCAGCGGCGGCACCGGCGGCGGTTCCGGCAGGTCGGCAGGCATGAGGCCGGTCAGGAAGGTGTAATTGGCGGTGCTGGTTTCAAGGGCCGCTTCGGCCCCGGCAAGCGCGGCGCGGGCGCCTTCAAAGCGCGCCGTCGACAGGGACACATCAGTGCGGGTGACAACACCTACTTCAAACCGGTCGTCGGCAGCGCGCACCTGCTCGCCGGCCACTTCGACATTGTTCTGGCGGATCGCCACCGTCTCACGGTCGCGGCGCACATCCATATAGGCGGTGATGACCTGCAGGATGAGGTCCTGCTCGGCGGCCTCGAACTGTGCCTCGGCGGCGTCGATCCCGGCAAGGGCCTGGCGCGTGCCGGCGGCAATGCGCCCACCGGTGTAGATGGGTTTCACGGCCTGCACTGTCGCGGACGCCAGCGGCCGGTCGCCCGTGCTGGTGACAAGCGGCAAGTTGGTGTCGGTGTACTCATAACCGGCCTGGCCATTGAGATTGACCGTGGTGCGGCCCTGCGCGCGCACCTGTTCGAGGCCCTCGCGGGCAATCTCGGACTGGACCCGCTGGGCTTCCAGCTGCGGGTTGGTGTCGATCGCGGCGGAGATGGCTTCGCCCAGCGTCTCGGCGGAGGCGGCACCGCCGGTCAGGAGGGCGGCGATGGCACATCCGGTGAGGGCTTTGAGTTTCAGGCGCATGGGGGGCTCCTCAGATGCGGGGAGAAGTGTAATTTCGGTTATCGTTATATAGGCGTGCCCGGCGAAGAGAACACCGTTCACTTTTCAGGAGTCTTAACATTGCAGCGCTTTTGCGCCCCTTCCGGGCGCTTTGCCGCAGGCCTTAGAAGGTGAACGCCTTCGGCCGGTCGAACTGGCTGAATTTCGGCGGGAAGGCATCGAAGCCATGACGCGGCGAGGCGGTGTCGCCGGCCCGCGTGTAGACCGTGCCGCGCCCGACACCGGCATCATCCAGAACGACGGCGGCAAGACGCCCGCCCTCGGCCAGCTGGTCGGTCCAGGCTGCGGGAATCGATTCCACCATGCCGCAGACATAGATGACGTCGAACGGGCCCTGGTCGGCGAGGCCATCGGCCAGTTGGCCTTCCACGGCGACAGCACGGTCAAGGCCGAGATTGGCGAACCGGTCGGACATGGCATCCACCAGCTCCGCCGAATCCTCCAGCGCAATTACGGTTTCAGCCAGCTGGCTGAGCAGCGCGGCCTCATAGCCGGCGCCGGCGCCAATGACGAGGACGATGTCTGTCGGCCGGACCTGAGCCATTTTCAGCAATTTGCCGGTGTCGCGCGGCGTCCACAGAGAGCGGCCGGGCGAGGTCTCGAACTCGAGTTCCGAATAGGCCACAGATTTACGCGAACTCGGCACGAAGGCTTCACGCGGCGTGCGCAGGAAGGCAGCGACGACGGCCGGGTCGGTCACGTCATTGGGGCGGACCTGGCTGTCCACCATGATTTCGCGGGCGGCGTCGAAGTTCATGTCCGTTACCTCTGCAAAGCGTGCCAGGAATCTGAAGCAGCCTTTAGCATGCAGGTTTTCCCGTGCAATGCGCGATAAACGCACGAATGCATGAATCGGCAGATTGAAAGCGGCGCGGAAGGTTGCTAGTGAGCGCCTTCTTCCGGCATGGCCCTGTGGCGGAGTGGTGACGCAGCGGATTGCAAATCCGTGCACGCCGGTTCGATTCCGGCCGGGGCCTCCATCCCTCCCGCCTCAATGTTTCCGGCAGTTTTGCCAAAGATTTCCGGAAAACTTCGGGTTTCCGGAAACTCGCTTAACTCTCGTTAACCATTTCCGGGGAATGTGATCGTGTCTTCTCTTGGAGACACCCACCATCACCCAACGCCTCGGCGGGAGAAGCTTCTCCCGCCTTTTTTTCGTCTGCAGGTCAGGCGGGCATCGCTGAAAAATCGGCGATTGCGCAGCATGAGAGGGCTTGAACCGGGGCGGCGGTCTGGTAATAGCCCCTCTCCGGCTGTTCCGCGATAGCTCAGTTGGTAGAGCAGGCGACTGTTAATCGCCCGGTCGTAGGTTCGAGTCCTACTCGCGGAGCCACCCCCTTCCCCCCAATTTATCCAACAGCTGCCGGGCCTTCCCGCAGTCCGGAAACGGTCCGGACAGCGGGCCCAAAGTCTGAAGACGGCAGGCTTGACCCGAACCGGGTGAGCGCGAACATGCGCGCGGGAGGCCCATCATGACCGAAACCATCCTCGTCACTGGCGCGAGCGGCTATCTCGGCCGCAATATCGTGAAGGAATTTCTGGCGCGCGGCCACGATGTGCGCGGCCTTGCCCGCAGTGAGTCGTCGGCCGCCGCGGTCGAATCGCTGGGCGCGAAGGCGGTGCGCGGCGACATCATGGACCCGGACTCCCTGAACGCGGCGATGCAGGGTGTGACCCAGCTCGTACACGCCGCCGCCGACACGAATCATGGCCGCACGACGAAGGCGCAGGAAGAAACGAATCTCCAGGGCACCCGCAATGTCTATGAGGCCGCCCGCGCTGCCGGCGTGACGCGCGCGGTGCACATCTCCACCGAAGCGGTGCTGATGGAGGGCAAGCCGATCGTCAATGCGGATGAGACCTGGCCCCTGCCGAAGAAGCCCGCCGGCGGCTATTCCCGCACCAAGGGCGCGGCCGAGCGCATTGCGCTGGAGGCGAACGGCGCCGGCCTGGACGTGATCGTGATGCGCCCGCGCTTCGTCTGGGGGCGCGACGATTCCACCGCCCTGCCGCAGCTGGTGGCGGCGGCGAAGAGCGGCAAGCTCGCCTGGTTCGATGGCGGGGACTATCTCACCTCCACGACGCATGTCGCCAATGTGGTGGAAGGCGTGCGCCTCTGCCTTGAGAAAGGGCGCGGCGGGGAGATCTATTTCATCACCGATGGCGATGACGTGCCGTTCCGCCCGTGGATCACGGACCTGCTGGCGACGCAGGGCGTCGATGCGTCGAATGTGAAGAACATGCCGCGCGGCCTGATCGAGATCGTGGTGGGCGTCGGCGAATTCCTCGCCACGATCACCGGCGGCGCGCTCGCAGGGCCACTTGGGCGGCAGGAATATGCGACCGTCGGCAATACGGTGACGCTGGACATTTCCAAGGCGCGCCGGGAACTCGGCTACGCACCCGTGATCACGCGGGCCGAGGGGCTGGCGGAACTGACGGCCTGATCAGTCCTCCCACCACGGGAAGCCTTCCGGCATGTCGGTGGTGACCTTGCCGGGGAAATTGGGCGCGCGCTTTTCGAGGAAAGCACTGACGCCTTCCTTCACGTCTGGCGCCGCACCGAGGGCCATGGCGAACTTGCCGTCGAGCTTCAGGAGGTCGAACGGATGCTCCGCCGGGCCGAAGCGCCAGAGCAGCTGGCGCACCAGCGCGACGGAGACCGGCGCCGTGGTGCGGGCGATGTCCTCGACGATGCGCTTGGCGGCTGGCAGGAGCTCTTCGGGGGCATGGATCTCGCTGATGAGGCCGCCTTCGAGTGCCTCTTCGGCCCCGAACACGCGGCCCGTCATGCACCAGCGCAGCGCCTGCGGCAGGCCGACAAGGTGCGGCAGGAACCACGCACTTCCCGCTTCCGGCGGCAGGCCGCGCTGGGCGAAGACGAAGCCGAACTTCGCCTTGTCGGACGCGATCTTGATATCGGTCGGCAGGGTTAGCGTCAGCCCGACGCCCACGGCGGCGCCATTGAAGGCGGCGATCACGGGCTTGCGGCAATTGAAGATGGCGCCAATGAAATCCGCGCCCTTGCGGTCGGCGCCCTTCTCCGCCGTGCCGAAATTCTTCGCGCCGGAGCCGGACTTGGTGTCGAACGCGCCGGCGCCGTCGGAAATGTCCGCCCCCGCACAGAAATGCTTGCCCGCACCGGTGAGGATGATGCCGCGCACGCTGTCATCGGCATCGGCCTCGCGGATGGCACTGGCGAGGTCTCGGCCCATCTGCGCGGTGTAGGCGTTCAGCTTGTCGGGGCGGTTGAGCGTGATGACGGCCGAGGGGCCATCCCGCTCGAGGAGGACCTGCTCGTAAGCCATCGCGCCCTCCCTTATTTGACCATGGACTCGAGGCGGCCCTTGATGATGGCTTCGGCGTCCGCGACGATCCGGTCGATCAGTTCCTTCACGGTCGGCACATCGTGGATAAGGCCCTGGATCATGCCGGCCGACCAGATGCCGCCATCGGTATCGCCATCAGCCATCGCCTTGCGCCCGCGCACGCCGGCAACGAGGTGCTGAACATCCTCGAACTTCGCCCCGCCCTTGCGCTCGATTTCGACCACTTCGTCGGAAACGGCGTTCTTCATAACGCGAGCCGTGTTGTGCAGGGTACGGAAGATGAGATTGGTGGCGCGCTCGTCATTCTCGACCATCTGGCGCTTGAAGGCTTCATTGATCGGCGCTTCCTTCGTCACGCAGAAACGCGTGCCCATATTGATGCCGTCGGCGCCGAGTGCGAGCGCCGCCGCAAGGCCCCGCCCGTCCCCGAAGCCGCCGGAGGCCAGCATTGGCACTTTCACCTTGTCGGCCGCCGCCGGGATCAGAATGAGGCCCGGAATATCGTCCTCGCCCGGGTGGCCGGCGCATTCGAAGCCGTCGATGGAGATGGCGTCGGCGCCCATCCGCTCGGCCGAAAGCGCGTGGCGCACAGCCGTACACTTGTGGATGATCTTGATGCCGTGCTGCTTGAAATGGTCGATATGTTCCTGCGGCTTATAGCCGGCGGTTTCGACAATCTTGATGCCGCCCTGGATGATGGCGTCGCGGTATTCGGCATAGGGCGGCGGCTTGATTGCCGGCAGGATGGTGAGGTTCACGCCGAAAGGCTTGTCGGTCATTTCCTTGGTGCGCGCGATTTCCTTCGCGAGGTCTTCCGGCGTTGGCTGGGTCAGCGCCGTCAGGAAGCCGAGGCCGCCGGCATTGGCGACCGGCGCCACCATTTCGGCATAGCCGACCCATTGCATGCCGCCTTGCGCGATCGGGTGTTCGACGCCGAACAGTTCGGTAAAGCGCGTCTTGATTGCCATTGAGTTCCTCCGGGTGTTTTGTCTGTGGTCTGATGGTCAGGCGTTTTGCAGGGCGCTGGTTTCGCGCGCTTCCATGAGGCGGGCGCGTTCGGTCGGGCTCTTCCACGCAAAAGAGCGCGGCAGGCCGAGACGCTCACTGGCATGGGCGGCAGGCGAGGACGTGTCGGGAATGCGCTCGGCGAGTTTCGCCATCGCCTTCACCGTCATTTCGCCTTTCCAGTTGAGGTCGTATTCGGGGCCCAGTTCCAGCCGCTCGCGCACGACTTTGGGCAGGATATCGACGGCGGCGTGGACAAGCGCGCTCTGCAGGCCTTTCGGCACGCCCGGCGCGGCGCGGCCGGAGCACATGATGTCAAGGAATTCGGTATTGATCGGGTGCGGCTCGAAGCGCGGCAGCAGGGCCTGCAGCATGGCATCGAAGTCTTCGAGGGAGCGGACCGGGTTCTGCACGCCATAGAGGCGCGAGACCGGCAAGCCCTCTTCGAAGAAGCGTTTCTTGTCTACCTCGCTGACCGGCTTCACGAAGCGGTCATAGGCGGTGAGGAAGCCGAAGCCCGCCGTGGCGCTGACCCAGTCGAGCAGTTCCACATCGAGCGCCTTGTAGGCCTCGCCCTTCGGCGTGGTGCCCTGCACTTTCGAATGCATGTTGGTGACGCCCTGAATGACGCGGCGGGCGGCCTGCTGGGGCCCATAGACGCCGACCATGGCGGCGACGCCGGTTCGCTTCGAGCGGCCGATGGGATCGGTCTTGAAGACCGAATGGTCCCACACGCCGGAACGGATGCGGGCATCGGCAAATTCCAGAAGTACCGCAGCCACGCCGCCGATGGCGAGGGCAATCGGGTTCTTGAATACCTGCCACGACACCGAATCCGGCGCGGCAAAGGCCGGCTCGCCGGGGGGATTGAGATAATCCACCTTCCAGCCGAGATAGGTCTTGATGTCCTGCATGGGCTGCATGATGCGCTCCGCTTGACGTGCGCGTAAGCCTAACTCAGGCCGGTGCCGGCAAAAAGGCCGTCCCCGGCGTCAACCGAACAGGCCGCCAAGGGCGCCGGAAATGCGCTCCCAGAACCGGGCGAGCAGCCAGACGGCCCCGGCAAGGCCCGCACAGGCAAGGATCAGCATGAATCCGTCCCGCGCGGTCAGGGCGAGGCCGAACATCAATACGGCAAGGCCCGGCAGCAGCGGACCGAACGGGATGAAGCCGAGCGGGATGGTGATCAGCGCCGCCGCAATGCAGATCAGCGCCACAAAGGGCGCGACCAGCGGCGAAGTGAGGACGGCAAAGCGCGGTTTCAGGAACCGATCGACCTGGCAAACATAGGGATCGGCAACCTCGATCCCCTTCAGCAGCGCGCCGCGCGGAAACTCGATCTTCAGGAAGCGCGCCGGGATCCACGGGAAGGCCCGGCCGACCAGCAGCTGGCCGGCGATCAGAAGCGTCAGGATGGCAACCAACCAGGTTGCACCCGGAATGATGGTGAGCGGACTGATCGCAATGAAGCCGAGCAGCAGAAGGATCGGCCCGTAGGAGCGCCGGCCCACCGCGTTCAGCATGTCGCGCACGGTGACCGTGTCACCTTCGGTGCGCGTCTCCAGGCTGTGCAGCAGCGAGGAAAGATTGTTGACGCGGGCCATACGCGCTCCCGGTGGGTGTCAGCATTCGATCACGTTGACGGCGAGGCCGCCCTGCGATGTTTCCTTGTATTTGGAGGACATGTCCATGCCGGTCTGGCGCATCGTCTCGATCACCTGGTCGAGGGAGACCTTCGCCTGCTCCACCGAATGGAGCGCGAGGCGCGCGGCATTGGCGGCCTTCACCGCGCCGATGGCGTTGCGCTCGATGCACGGGATCTGGACGAGGCCGCCGACCGGGTCACAGGTGAGGCCGAGATTGTGCTCCATGCCGATCTCGGCGGCGTTGCACACCTGTTGCGGGTTCGCGCCCCAGACAGCCGCAAGGCCAGCCGCCGCCATGGAACAGGCGACGCCGACTTCGCCCTGGCAACCCATTTCGGCACCGGAGATAGAGGCGCGCTGCTTGTAGAGCAGGCCGATGCCGCCGGCCGTCAGCAGGAATATGCGCAAGCGCTCCGTGCGGTCTTCGGCGTCGGCGCAATAGTGGCGGATGATGGCCGGGATGATGCCAGCCGCGCCATTGGTGGGCGCGGTGACGACCTGTCCGCCGCTGGCATTCTCCTCATTCACCGCCATGGCGTAGACATTCAGCCAGTCGAACAGCTGCTCGCGTTCATTCGACTGCGGATTATCCTGTAGCGTCTTCCAGAGGCCGGGCGCGCGGCGGCGTACTTTCAGACCGCCCGGCAGCGTGCCTTCGCGGGCAAGGCCCCGCCCGATGCAGGCGAGCATGACTTCCGCAATCCGGTCGAGGGCCGCCTCGGTCTCCCCGCGCGGGCGCATGGCGTCTTCGTTCGAGAGGACCAGCCCGGCGATGGTCTGGCCCGTCGCCTCGCAGAGGGCGAGCAGCTCCGTGGCCGATGTGAAAGGATGCGGCACATCCGGCCCGATGGGGAGGATGTCATCCTCCACCGGGCGTTCCAACTGCCGCTCGGTGGCAATGAAGCCGCCGCCGGTGGAATACCAGGTCTGGTCCGCCAGCGCGGCGCCGCCGGCATCGAAGGCGATGAGCTGCATGCCATTCGGGTGCAGCGCGGGCAGCACGTCATAGGCAAAGACAATATCCGTAGCCGGATCGAACGGGATAGAACGGCCATCCGGAAGCGGCAGGAATTTCGAGGCCTCCAGCGCGGCAACATCCTTGTCAGCCGTGTCCGGGTCCAGCGTTTCGGGCTCCAGCCCGAGCAGGCCCAGCATCACGGCCTTTGGCGTCGCGTGCCCTGCCCCGGTCAGCGCGAGCGA
>JAGQRO010000476.1 GCA_020425315.1 Hyphomonas sp.
GACTGGCTGCAATAGCCGCAATCCTCGGCGCAGCCGCCCGTCTTGATGGAGAGGAGCTGGGACTTCTGGATCTTCCCGTCCGGCCAGTTCGCCTGCTTCACGCTGAGGGCCTCAGCCATCAGCGTATCGAGCGGCAGGGCATAGAGCGCAGCGATCTGGTCGCGCGACCAGTCATACCGGGGGGAGAGGTCGGTCATGGATCAAATTTCCTTGCGGGAGGAGCAAACGGAGACCGCTTGCTAGCGGGGCCCGTGCGCAGGATCAAGCTTGCGCGCGGGCCGCTCGTTCCGGCATAGGCCCGCCATGCCCACGCAACTGCCTCAACACCATGATGCCATCGTCCTCGGCGCCGGGGCGGCCGGCCTGTTCTGCGCCGCGCGCATGGGGCAGGCGGGCCGGCGCGTGCTGGTGATCGACCATGCCGCGAAGCCGGCAGAGAAGGTGCGCATCTCCGGCGGCGGGCGGTGCAACTTTACCAATCTGGAGACGAAGGCGGACCGGTTCCTTTCCGCGAACCCGCATTTCGCCAAGTCGGCGCTTGCCCGCTACACGCCGTGGGACTTCATCGGGCTGATGGGCCGCCACGGCCTGACCTGGCATGAGAAGACACTGGGCCAGCTCTTCTGCGACCAGAAATCCGGCGCGATCATCCAGATGCTGCTGGATGAACTGGCCGCCGGGCAGGGGGAGCTGCGCCTCGGAACCAAGATCGAGGCCGTGACCCATGCTGACGGGGTGTTCCGGGTGGAGACGTCCGGCGGCGCGGTGACGGCACCGAAACTGGTCGTGGCGACCGGCGGGCTTTCCATCCCGAAAATGGGGGCGACGGGCCTTGCCTATGATATCGCGCGCCAGTTCGGGCAGGACATTGCGCCGACAAAGGCGGCATTGGTGCCCTTCGTGTTCACCGGCGCCGATCACGAGGATTTCGCCTCGATCTCCGGCGTTGCCTGCGAGGTGCGCGCGGCGGCCGGCAGCGCGGCATTCGAGGAGGCGATGCTGTTCACCCATCGCGGCCTCTCCGGCCCGGCCATCCTGCAGGTCTCGTCCTATTGGACGCCGGGCGAAGCGGTCACGCTCACCCTGCTGCCGGGGACCGACATCGCCGAAACCCTGAAAGCGGCGAAACGTAACCATGCCCTGCAGTCGCTCGGCACGGCGCTGGAGGCCCTGTTCGCCAAGCGACTTGCGGACCTGGTCCTGCGCCGGGCGGGCCTCGAAACTGGCGCCCGGCTGGCGGACCTTTCGCACGCCACGCTGGACGCCCTGGCGGCGCAGCTGACCAGATGGGCCGTGCGCCCGGCGGGCACCGAAGGCTATCGCACGGCAGAAGTCACTGCCGGGGGCGTCGATACCGCCGGGCTTTCCTCGAAAACCATGGAGAGCCGGCATGTGCCGGGCCTCCATTTCATTGGCGAATGCGTGGATGTCACCGGCTGGCTCGGCGGGTACAATTTCCAATGGGCCTGGGCGAGTGCGGCGGCTGCGGCGGGCGAATAGGGCCCACTGGCGGGCCTCTGGCGTGTGTCTGGCGGGGGCGTGGCGGCCCCGTGGCGTGGCGGTAGAGCGGATTTTCCCTTTTCCTTTAGAGGCACTAAGCTGGCCAAACCAAAGGAGACTGCCATGCAATTCCACGCCGACTTCGCCAAGATCAAACGCTGGCGCGAAGAGCGTCACTGGTCGCAGGAACACC
>JAGQRO010000068.1 GCA_020425315.1 Hyphomonas sp.
AGGATGGAGAGGCCGACGACATGCGCGTCGGCTTCCTTCGCCTGCGCGGCAATCTCGGCCGGGGCGAAGCGGATGCCTTCATAGACGACATCCATGCCCACTTCCCTGCCCCGCGCGGCGATCTGTTCGGCGCCATTGGAGTGGCCGTCGAGGCCCGGCTTGCCGAGCACATAGGTGAGCCGGCGGCCGAGGGCATCGGACACGCGATCGACTTCCTTGCGCACGGCGGCCGTATCTTCTCCGCCGTCAGAGGCGACGACGATGGCAACTCCGGTCGGCCCGCGATATTCGCCGAAGACGTCGCGCATGGCGCTGCCCCATTCGCCGGTGGTGACGCCGGCCTTGGCGCAGGCGATGGAGGGCTCCATGATGTTGGTGCCGTCCTTCGCGGCGGCCTTCAGGGCATCGAGCGCGGCATGGACGGCGGAGGCGTCGCGGGCGGCGCGCCAGGCCGTCAGTTCACGGACCTGCATCATTTCCTCGGCCGGATCGATGGTCTGGATGGCGCCATCGCCGGCGCCGAGCGGGCTTGCCTCACTCTCCGTATACCGATTGACGCCAACCACGGTGAGGTCGCCGGATTCGATCGCCTTCACGCGCGTCACATGCGCACTGACGAGGCTTTCCTTCATATAGTCGATGGAATTGGTGGCGCCGCCGCGCGCATCGATGTCGGCGAGCGTTGCGCGGGCGAGTTCCTTCAACTCATCCGTCTTGCCTTCGATAACATGGCTGCCGTCGAACAGGTCTTCATATTCGAGGAGGTCGGTCTCATAGGCGAGGATCTGCTGCAGGCGGAGGCTCCATTGCTGGTCCCAGGGGCGCGGCAAGCCGAGCGCCTCATTCCAGGCGGGCAGCTGCAGCGCGCGGCAGCGGGCCTTCTTGGAAAGCGTGACGGCGAGCGCCTCGATCAGGATGCGGTAGACATTGTTCTCCGGCTGCGGCTCGGTCAGGCCCAGCGAGTTCACCTGCACGCCATAGCGGAAGAGCAGCGCCTTCGGATTGGTGACGCCATAGCGTTCCCGCCCGATCTCTTCCCAAAGTTCCACAAAGGCACGCATCCTGCAAAGTTCTGTAACGAAACGGACACCCGCATTGACGAAGAAGGAGATGCGGCCGAAGACAATATCAAAGTCTGATTCCGGAACTTGTCCGCCGGCTTTCACACGGTCGAGAACGGCAATCGCGGTGGCCAGCGCATAGGCCAGTTCCTGTTCCGGCGTCGCGCCCGCTTCCTGCAAATGGTAGGAGCAGACATTCATCGGATTCCACTTCGGGACTTCGGTATAGCACCAGGTCACCATGTCGGAGATCAGCCGCATCGACGGCTCCGGCGGGAACACATAAGTGCCGCGAGAGAGGTATTCCTTGACGATGTCGTTCTGCGTCGTGCCGAGCAGCTTCTTGCGGTCGTCGCCGCGCTCATCGGCCAGCGCCACATAGAGCGACAGCAGCCAGGCCGCCGGGGCGTTGATCGTCATCGACGTATTCATCTGCTCCAGCGGCAGATCGGCCATCAGCTCGCGCATGTCGCCCAGATGCTTGACCGGCACGCCCACCTTGCCGACTTCGCCGCGCGCCAGGATATGGTCGGCGTCATAGGCGGTCTGGGTCGGCAGGTCGAAAGCGATGGAAAGGCCGGTCTGGCCCTTGGCGAGGTTCAGCCGGTAGAGCTCGTTCGATTTCTTCGCCGTCGAATGGCCCGCATAGGTGCGGAAGATCCACGGCCGGTCGGGCGCGTGCTGGATGGGTGTCTGGCTGTCGGCCATGAATTGCGCCTCCCCGCGCAAGATTTTCTGTTGCAGCGCAACATGCCTGCGACATGCCGGGCTGACAAGCCGCGGGCAGGGCGTCTTGCGGCCGCAGGCTGCGAGGGCCAAATGAGCGGAATGTCCCGCCTGCCGCCCGACCCGATCTCGCCCGGCGATCTCAGCCTCGCCCTCCGGCTGCGCCTTGCCTCGCTGCTGGCCTTTCCGGCCGCGGCTGCGCTGGCCGCCGTGATGCAGCGCGGCTTTCTCGTGCTGCTCCTTCTGGCCGCCGGCATGATGCTGGTTTCCTGGATCGAGCGCACCCGCTTCCTGCGCGCGGCGGGCGAAACGCGGCTGCCGGATCCCGGCGCCTTCTGGCCCGGCTTTGCCGTGCGAACCGGCCTGTTGGCGGGGATATTCGTGGTTACCGTCGGCGTGCTGGCCCTGTTCCGCGACACGATGCTGGCCCGGTCGCTGGGCTGGGAAGACGCGGCCCTGGCCGGCGGCACGACGCTGGTCGTCTACCTGATGAACCTCGCCAGCGCCCGGCTTGCCGGCCGGCAGGCGGGCCTCATCGCCGCGCAATTCCAGGCCTCCGCCCACCCGCCCGGCGGGACGGCGGACGGGCAGGGCGAGATCATCGATGGCGAGTTCCGCGACCTCGACTAGGCATGCATTCCTGCATGTGACTCATCGCAGAACCGCAGATCGCCTTTCATCTGCGCATGGGTTATAAGAAGGCTCTCTTTGGAGCTCCTCCCACATGACTCATCTGATCGACGGCGTCGGCATTCTGGCTGCAATGTTGACAACGTTGTCTTTCCTGCCGCAGGCGATCCTCGTCCTGCGCACCCGCAAGACCGACGGCATTTCGCTGACCATGTACGCCATGTTCACCGCCGGCGTGGCCGGCTGGCTCGCCTATGGCCTGATGAGCGGCGCCCTGCCGGTCATCCTCGCCAATGCGGTGACGCTTGTGCTGGCAAGCATCATCCTGGGTCTGAAAATTCAGAGCGTCGTGCAGATCCGGAAGCCGGGCCTTACAGCACGCGCTGCGGCCTAGGCACGAGTTCGACCGGACATTCGGGCGGGCCCGCTTCCTCGAATTCCCGGTCTGCCTCATCTTGCAGGTGTGCGCGGTCATCCGGGTATTGCGCGGCTTCCAACGGAACGAGCACAACGTTCTCCCAGCCGGTCGGGTAGCCGGTCTCGCCGATCCCATTCACGCCGCCAGCCAATGAGCCGGGATTTCCGGCCACGCAAAGCTTGAACGCACGGCGATAATACAATCCACCCCGCACATGATAGATGTCGCAGTCGAGCCGCTCTCCGGTAAACCGGCAATCTGACCAGTGCCCGCCATCCTCACCGGCGTGCAGGATGGCCGATTCCGGCACATCGGCCGGACGGGGCCAGAGCCGCTCGATGTAGGCCCGGTGTTCGTCCGGCGTCATTTCAGCGCCGCAGGCCGCGATCAGGCCAGTACCGACAAGGGCAAACAGCACAGGCTTCAGCATACCCTACCCCAGGCACCAAGGCGCGACTTTCGCCACGTCGGCGCCCAATGCTTCGTAATAGAGGTGCTGGATGCGCCGGGTCACGCGGCCGGGCGTGCCGTCGCCCACCGGCTGGCCGTCCAGCGCCACGACGGGCGCGATCATCGCCCCGGCCGAGGTGGTGAACACCTCCGCCGCCGCCCGCGCCTCGTCCGGCGAGAAGGCTCGTTCCACCAGATCGATGCCGGAGCCCTTGAGCAGGCTGAACACGCCGGCCCGCGTGATGCCCGGCAGGATGGAGGAGGACAGCTCCCGCGTCACCAGCCGCCCGGCGCTGTCGACGATCCAGGCATTCGCCGAGGCCGCTTCGGTCACCATGCCGTCTTCCACCATGAAGGCGGTTTCGGCGCCCTCGGCCTTGGCCGCGCGATAGGCGAGCGCCTGGCTCACCAGCTGCACGGTCTTCATGTCGCGCCGTTTCCAGCGGGAATCCTCCCGGAATACCGCGCGGATGCCGTCGCGCGCCACCTCCCCGATCAGGGGCCGGGAGTCGGCATAGAAGAAGACGGTGGGCGTGAAGGTTTCAGGGCCGGCAAAGTCGCGCAATCCGTAGGCCCCGGCGGTCACTTCAAGGTAAACGAGGCCCTCTTCCATCCCGTTATGCTCGATCAGGCCGGCATGGATATCGGCCCATTCCTCATCCGTGTACGGATTCGGGATGTCGATGCCGGCAAGGGTGCGGCGAAGGCGCGCAAGGTGGCCTTCCAGGTCGACGAAGCGGCCGCCATAGACGGCGGTGACCTCATAGGCAGCATGCGCAAAGAGGAAGCCCCGGTCGAAGGGCGAAATCGCCGCTTCCGCCACCGGCCTGTAGCCGCCATTGAGAAACACGGTCTGCCCGATGGCCATTTTGCAACGCCCCTGCGCTATTTTGTGCACCGCAACAAAAAATCTTGCATTGGCGCTATCGTGACGCCAAGGTGACGTGAGCCGGATGCCTTGTGAAGACATGCGTAGACCATGCGTGCAGGCAATCCGGGGGAAGAAACACGAAAGAGGGCCCCCATAACATGACCCGGGAAGTCAAGGACATCTATGAAGTCGGCGAGATTCCGCCGGAATTCCACGTGCCGAAAATGATGCATGCGTGGGCGATCCGCCGCGAGCGCCATGGCCGGCCGACCACGGCGATGCAGATCGAACAGGTGCCGGTGCCGGAAATCGATTCCGACGAGGTTCTGGTCCTCGTGATGGCCGCGGGGGTCAACTACAACGGCATCTGGGCCGCCCTCGGCGAGCCGATTTCGCCCTTCGACGTGCACAAGCAGGATTTCCACATCGCCGGCTCCGACGCGGCCGGCATCGTCTGGGCCGTGGGCCGCAAGGTGACCCGCGTGAAGCCGGGCGATGAAGTCGTCATCCACTGCAACCAGG
>JAGQRO010000477.1 GCA_020425315.1 Hyphomonas sp.
ATTCCTTGAGGGCCTCGCGATAGGCGGTGACGGAGGCCTGCAACAGGCCCGTTTCCGGATCGTACTGGCCCTGCTCATACAGGGCGTTGCCCTCCATGAATTTCAACCGTGCCCATTCCAGCGGTTCAGAGCGGGGGACGTGGTCGGCGGCGCGGCTGTAGAAGCCTGCGGCGTCCACGAAGCGACCTTCGGTATAGGCGATGTCGCCCCGCTGTTCGGCCGTCTCCACGCCGATGCGTGTCAGCCGGTCGCCAGCTGCGAACGCGATGCGTTCGACTTCTGCCAGAAGTTCGTCGGCGCGGACGAAGTCGGCGAGGTCCAGCGCCGCGCGCGCTTCGGCCCGCAGGGCCATGATGGCGGGTTCGCCGTCGACCGTCGCAGCGTATTTCGCTTCCAGTTCCTTCAGCCGCTCCGCGCTTTCGGCCAGCGCCTCCGGCCACTTCTCCAAGGGGATGTCCGTGTAGCCGAAAGAGGCAAGAATGGCCTTCGCCTGCGCCGCGTTGAGACCCGCTTGTTCGCCGGCGGCCAGGAGATATTCGGGCGCGCAGGAAACGAGGCAGAAATCTTCTCCGTAGAGCAGATTGTTCGTCCATGGCTTCTGTCCGCCTTCGGTTTGCCGGGCGACACGGCGCTGCGTCCAGGCGAACACAGACACGATATTCTGATAGGGGCGCGTCATCGCGTCCGTCAGCACCGGGGCGAAGACGCCTTCGGCCGCAGTGTCTCCCACGCCGGTGGAATAGGCGATCAGCATGTCGTTCTGCGCCTCGACGATTTCGAGGCCGCGTGCATCCATGCCCGGCGCGCCGGCATCCTTCCGGGCCATGCCCTTCGTCTGCGGCGCAATCGCGGCCAGGGAGCCATCGTCCCGGCAGGCATCGAAGACGAGAATAACCGACCGTGCGCCAAGCTCGTCAAATGCGTCGCGCAGGGCGGCAATCTGTATGCCGTCGCGGGCGAGATCTCCGGTGCTGGAAATGTCCGCATCGGTGCCGAGCAGGTAGCTGTGCCCGGTGTCCCGGTCGCTGGCCCCGTGCCCGGTGAAATAGACCAGCGCGACGGTCTCGGGCGCGCCAGCTGTGGTCACGTCCTGGCGGAAGGTGGCGAAAGCGGTTTCCAGTTCGGCGCGCGTCGCATTCCGCCTGCGGGTGACTGTGAAGCCGGTCCGGGTGAGGGCGGCTTCCACGGCATCGGCCTCGCTCACGGCGGCGGCAATGTCGCGCAAATTGCCGGTATAGTCACTTTCCTCGATCACGAGGGCGAGGCGCCGTTCGGCAACAGCCTCCTGCGCCACGAGCGATGCGGCGAGACAGGTCATCGCTATCCATGGGCCGCGCATCCGGCGCTCCTGTCTTGTCGGTCCCGGGCAAGCTTAGCGGTATGGTGACGGGATTGGAAAGCCTCGCGGGGATGGGACGGCGCCGTCCGCGACTCACTCCCGCCCTTGCGCCGGGCGCGTGCCCCGCGCATATAGCCCCCGGGAGGCAGGCGGCGGACGGGCCGCTCGCCAACCGGGTCAGGCCGGGAACGGAGCAGCCCCAACGAGTTTCCGCCCGGGTCGCTCGCCTGTCTCCTTCTTCACTCTCCTGAAAAGCCTAATGCCCCGCCGGCGCCGCCGTCACGGTGCGCTGTTCGTGCGCGTGGGCGTTCCCGGAAATGTCAGACACCGAGACATAGACGCGCCCGAGGCGTTTCGACTTCTCCGGCACCGCATCCTCTCCCAGCCCGGCCGACAGGGCCCGCCAGACCAGTTCTGAACAATAGAGGCTCTGTTCGGTCTTCACCGAGAAGCCATGGTCGAAGGGCAGGCCGACGGCGCCTTCGGCATAGCTGACATAGGCCGCCCGCTCAGCGCCGCCGAGATCGACGGAATAGACACCGAGCTCGGTCACGTCCGACAGGAAGGCGGCGAGGCTCACCTGGCGCACTTCACCGGTCTCGCCCGGCATGCCCGTGTCCGCGTGCACAACGTCGAGCCCGGCGCCGTCACGGCCCGGCACGACAATGCCGACATGGCCCCAGCGCTTGTCGCCCTGCGACCAGTCGGCGGCAAGGCGGGTGCCGGTGCCGGTATTGGCCGCCTTGAAGAGCAGGTCTCCCGGCTGCAGGGGGCCGGCCGCCTCGGCCGGCAGCTCGGCCGCGGCGAATCCCGCGACCGATGCCATCAGGCCGGCAAGGAAGCCTATTTTGAGAAGCACGCCGACATCACCGACTGCCCGTTCGACGACAGGCCGCCATAGATGCGCTGGCTCGCCTGGCTCATATTGGCCGACGCCTTCAGCGAATCGAGGATCAGCTTCCCGTCCGCCTCGGTCATGAACGGGCCGGAATAGTCATACGTATTGTCGTCCCAGGCCTGTGCCGTCATCTGGCCGACCGCGCAGGAACAGGTGAAGGAGCCCTGCGTCTCCGGCGTCAGGGACGCATTGTCGAGCGCAGAGCAGAGCGGGCGGGCTTCGGCCTGATAGTCCGCCAGGGCCGGCGGCATGATCCAGGCGGGTTTGTGCGGGGCGGCGTTCACAGGCGCGGCGGCGTGCGGGTTGCTTGCATTGCCACCGGCGTTTGTGTTGGCATTGTCGGCGACCGCATCGCCGCCTTCCTCGCCATCCTTGAAGTAGCAATTGGCGGCGAGGTCGAAGCCGGCCTCGCTCATGTCTTCGGTCATCGCGAAGAGAACATCGTCGAGGGTTTCTTCGGTCTCGGCGGCATTGGCGATGATGGCGGCGTCCGACTCGGGCATCATCGGCCCGGTCCAGTCAGAATCAGCGTCGTTCCAGGTTTGCGCGGTGATCTTCTCGGCAAGACAGCCGCACTCGGTCTCGCTGTAGGCGGTCTCGTCATAGCCTTCGCTGGCTTTCGTGCGCACCCACAGGGCAGGGCAGGCGGCGCTCGTGCGCTGCTGGTAGGACAGGCGCGTGTCGGTTGGCGATTCGGCGGCGGTCGGCATCGCGGCCAGCATCAACAGGGCGGCAATCAGCGGGACTCTCATGAGACTCTCCTCGGGCAGGTGTGCGGGTGGGCCCCGCGAGTCGTCCCCGGAACCCCGCCGACACTCTAACGGCCACGAAAAAAGGGGAAAGAAGGGGCACACGAATTTCGCGCGGCGGGCGACCTGCTGAATAAAATTTCCACAGGCAAGAATGCCCGTGCCACTTGGGATTCAGCCGGTTTGCTAATAGGTTGTTAACCACTTTTCCACGGCGAAAATGAAGGTTTTCAGACAATCCACGTTGACCGGTTCTTAACCTTCAGACACTATATGTAGTGTCAGGGACAACGGAAGGCGCCACATATTGGCGCTTGGGGCTGAAGTTCCTATATTTTTCTAACGATCTGGAGGGGTGCATGTCTGCAACCAACGCCAAAGCTGTGACCGAAAATTCGCCGCGTAAGGGTAAGCCGAAAGCGGGCGCGGACTCGGTATTGCGCGTTGTTTCCGCGATGGAAGTCGTGACCGACCCGTCGCGTGACGCCCTGCTGACGGAATTCGGCAAGAAGACCCTCGAAGACCGCTACCTGCTGCCGGGCGNNNNGCGAGTCCTATCAGGACATGTTTGCCCGCGTGTCGAAGGCCTTTGCCGACGATCAGGGCCATGCCCAGCGCCTTTATGACTACATGTCGAAGCTCTGGTTCATGCCGGCGACGCCTGTCCTGTCGAATGGCGGCGCCGATCGTGGCCTGCCGATTTCCTGCTTCCTCAACCAGGTCGGCGACTCGCTGGACGATATCGTCGGCACCTGGACCGAGAA
>JAGQRO010000069.1 GCA_020425315.1 Hyphomonas sp.
CGGTCGAGCTGGGCTTCGGGCAGGGGATAGGTGCCCTGCTGTTCGATCGGGTTCTGGGTGGCGATCACCATGAAGCGCTCATTGAGGGGATAGGATTCCCCATCGATTGTCACATTGCGCTCCTGCATCGCCTCCAGCAGAGCGGCCTGTGTTTTCGGCGGGGTGCGGTTGATCTCGTCGGCCAGCAGAAGGTCGGTGAAGATCGGCCCCTTGGTCAGCGTGAATTCGTTTGTCTGGAAGTTGAACAGGTTCGTACCCAGAACATCACCCGGCATCAGGTCCGGCGTGAACTGGATGCGGCCGAACTCCAGCGAGATGGCCCGCGCAAAGCATTGTGCCAGCAATGTCTTCGCGGTGCCGGGCGGGCCTTCCAGAAGGACATGGCCGGAGGAGAACAGGGCTGTCAGCATCAGGTCCACGGTCGTGTCCTGCCCGATCACGGCCTTGTGCACCTCGTCCCGGATTCGCCCGGCCAGGGCGCGGATGTCACTTGGGGTCATTCATCGATCTCCTCAGAATATCGTGCCGCCAGCGCCAGAGGTCTCGCGCGGCGGTCAGAAGGGTTTCGCGGTTCGGGGCATGCGTGCGCAGGTTCGCGGCGATCTCGGTAAAGGATTTGCCGGACTGCTCTTCCGGGCCCAGCCGGTCGAACAGGGCGGAGAGCTGCGTTTCGCTGAGTGTCTTCGGGGCGCCGATATCGGCGGCGGCGCGGCGGCGCATCATGGCAAGATAGCCGGGCGCCATGCGCGTTTCGCGCCGTGTCATGGTGACAAGGCCGGCGGAATTGTCGGCCAGCGCCTGCTTGCCGAGCGCGATGACGCGCTGTTCCCGCAGAGGCGGGCCGAACCGGATCGCGGCCGCCCAGCCGAGCAGCAGCGCCGAGGCAAAGGCCAGCAGCGTGACGCCGATGAAGGGCACATCGAACATCATCTGCAACAGGTTTTCCGAGCGTTCGAAGCCGTGGAAGGTGGCGTCGAAGATGACCGGTTCGCCTTCCTCATAGCGGATGAAGTTGACCAGCTGCACCGCAAAGCGCGCGTTTTCGAGCTCCGACAGGCCGAACGTGTTGATCATGTCGGGATCGGCCAGGAAATAGACATCTTCGCCGTAAAGCCGGCCGACAAGCATGCCGTCACCCGCTTCGACGACGGGCTCAAGATCGTCCGACACGATCACCTGCATCTTCACGTCCGGCTTCAGGGCCATGTCGCCAAACGGCGTCGCGACCAGGTCCGGCACATCGATGCGCCCGATCTCTCCCTCGATCTTCAGGCCTTCGAGCAGATCGTTCAGGTCGCGCGCATCGGCGAAGCGCGTGTCCTTCTGGTATTTCGGGTTCTGCCAGTCCGTCAGGCCGATCCATTTCGGCAGCACGATCAGCGTTGTCGAGGTCGGCGTATAGGCTTCCAGCTTGTCGTCATGCATCCGCTGGGGAACCGTGACGATCCGTGTGCCCCATTTGTAGCTTTCAAGGTCGCGCGGCAGGAGCGAGATTTCGACGTCGAATCCCTGGTCCTGCAGCAGCTGGACGAAGCCATTATAGCCGATGGCCGAGGTCGAGTAGGGATGGTCGCCGGCCTCGTTGCGGTCGCGCAGTTCCGGCGCCCAGCCGGCGAGCACCATCACCGCGGCGAAGGAAAACACCGCAACGGCAATCAGGATGCCGACGACGCGCGCGGAAAAGGGCGAGCCGGAACCGGCGGCGGTCTCGCTCATGCCCAGCCCTCCCCGAAGGCAAAGTCCTCATAGGAGGCACGCGCTTTCTGCCAGCCGTCTGCGTCGACGACCCGCCCCCCAAAGAAGCTGTGCTCGACAATGGCGATGATCGGGCCGAGGCCGCGGCGTGCGCGCTCCGGCAGGCGGCCCAGCGTGCCGATCTCCCGGGCGGTCAGCGATTTCGGCACCCCGCCATCGAGGCGCGTCTGGATGTCCTCGATGGAGCGGAAGAGGAGCAGGTGCACCGCCTCGGCAAACTTGCCCGCCCGGGCCAGCGTGTCGGCCTCGTCCAGCAGGGAACGGGCCGTATCGGCATCCGGGCGCACATCCGGCAGGACATCGTCGCCGACCTTGTCGTCTTTCGCGCCCACGCGCCCGAACCGGACGCGGACCGCCTCGCCGAAGACGAAATAGAGGAAGCCGAGAACGACTGCCGCGATGATGCCGTAGAACAGCAGCTGGAACAGCGGCGCAAGCGCATCGAGGAAGGCGCCCATCGCCTTCAGCCAGCCGGGTGTTGGCTTTGGCGGCGGCGGGGCCGGCTCGTTCCATTCCGGCCGTTCCAGCTGGAGGCCGGATTTCTTCAGATAGTCCCGGTGCGCGGCGTCCAGCGCGTCGAGATCCGTCTCGAGGTGCCAGTCTTCATACGAGTCATCGTCATAGGCATCACCGTCGTCATATTCGTCATAGGTGACATCGTCATAGCCGAACGGGTCCGAATCCTGCGCGTCCGCCTCCGGCATGTCGACCGGATCGAGGTGAAGCGGCGGCGGGGGCTCGGGCGCCTGTGGCAGGGCGGGCGCGGCGAGCAGGCAGGCGAGCGCAAGGGCCGTTGCTATCCTTGTCCTCGACCGCACGCGGCACTCCTCTCCCTCAAGGCGGATTCGCCCGCTATCCGAGCGAACTATTTCAGACGTTGCAGCCTGCTTCAACGGCCTACTTGCGTCCCCGGCATGGTCCGCCGATATAGCGCCTTCACGGCACAGATGAGGCATTCCATGGACAAGGCGGAAATATACCGCGACCTGAAGGCGGAAATACAAAGCGTGGTGGCGGGCGAAACCTCTGTCACCGCCCGTTATGCGACGGCCGCCTGCATCCTGGCACAGGCGTTCCAGCCGCGATTTTTCTGGACCGGGTTCTATGTCGTCGATCCGCTGAAGGCGCGCGAACTGGTCGTGGGGCCCTATCAGGGCACACTCGGCTGCCTGCGCATTCCTTTCGGCAAGGGCGTCTGCGGCCATGTCGCGGCGAGCGAAGAGCCTATCATCGTGGCGGACGTGCATGAGTTTCCGGGGCACATTGCCTGCGATTCCGCGTCGAATTCGGAAATCGTGGTGCCGGTGTTTGACGCCGAGGGGCGTCTGGCGGCGGTGCTGGATGTGGATTCGACCGACTATGATGCCTTCGACGCAGAGGACGAGGCGGGCCTAGTTGGTATCTGCGAGATTCTCCTCACTGCCTGAAACAGGCAGCGTGGTCATCAGCGTGGCATCGAAGGCGGGGTTCGGCTCGGTTGCGCGGGAGACTGCGTCGATCCGGTCGATCAGGTGTTCTTCCAGAATGTCCAGCTTGCGGGCGCGCACGCCGGCGACCGTGAAGATCTCATGGTCCAGGACTTGCCACTCGTCGGTGTCGGCGGAATAGGCCGGCCATTCGGGCACGCCCTTGCCATTCGGGTCTCCGGTGCGGGCGAAATTGGTCCAGTAGGTCTGGATCGTGTCGGAGAGTTTTTCGTCCTTGTCGGAGAACGGCATGATCATGCTGGACGATCCGAAGACGAATGGAATTTCAGAGCCATGGAAGGCGCCGATGGACTGGGCGCGTGACGGGGTGGCGCGGGTGAAGAAATAGAGCCAGGTCGGCCGGCCCGCGGCGGCATTGGCGCGGGCTAGGTAGCGCATGTGCACGCCGAACATGTCGTCGCCCAGCATGTCGGTCGCCCCGACATCCCATGTCGCAGCGGAATCCATCGCGTAAAGCGCCTGCAATGCCTTGGCCGGGTTTTCGCCGAACACTTCGGCAAGGCCCTGTTCGCGTTCTTCCATCGATCCGGTGATCTTCGGGCGCAGGACGGTGGGGGAGTTCACGGCGTCGTAGAACAGCGTGCCTTCGTCGGCATTGTAGCCGGCCAGCACGGGCACTTTGGGCGCGTCGCCCGCGCGGATGGCGGCGCCGACGGTCTGGGGCAGCACCTTGCCGTCGACGACCGGCAGGAAATAGCGGGCAAGGTCCGGGCGCAGTTCCGTGCGCGAAATGATCGCGGCGCCGGGGATGGCGCGCAGCTCGTTCGCGGTGGCTGCAGTGCCGGCCAGCGTGTTCAGGAATTCGACGCCGGCATCTTCGGCACTGCGCGTGCCGATCAGCGGCGCGTCGGTGCGGTAGAGGGCGTTGTAGCTGCTGGTGCCGCTTTCGAGGATGGCCTTGTGATAGAGGCCGTCCGCCAGCGGCGTGGCCATCAGTTCACTGATCGATTGCGCGCCGGCGCTTTCGCCGAACAGGACGATATTTTCCGGGTCGCCGCCAAAGGTGCGGATATTGTCGCGCACCCAGCGCAGCGCCGCGACCTGGTCCAGCAGGCCGTAATTGCCGGAAGTTCCGGTTTCCTCGGTCAGGGCCGGATGGGAGAGATATCCGAACGCGCCGAGGCGGTAATTGAAGGTGACCAGCACCACGCCTTTTTCGACAAGGTCATTGGCCTGGTAGAGACCGTCGGAGCCGGCGCCGGCCTGGTGGGAGCCGCCATGGATCCACACCATTACCGGCTGCAGCTTCTCGCGGCCGAGATTGGCCGTGCGCACATTGATGAACAGGCAGTCTTCGGCTTCGGCCGGCTGCGGCCGGGCGGCGAGGTATTTCTTCGCGGCCACGCGCTTCCACCAGGGCAGGCCGGACCCATCGATCACGCGGTCAACGAAGCCGCCCATGCCTTTGTGCGATTGCAGGCATTGCGGGCCGAAGGCGCGAACGTCGCGCGCCACGGCGCCCCATTGCGGCGGAGAGGAGGGCGCAGCCCAGCGGCGTGCAGCGGCGTAGGGGATGCCATTGAAGACGCGAATGGAGTCATTGTCGGCGTCGATCCCGCCGAGGATCACGCCCTGGTTAATCCGTACAGGATCGGCCAGTTGCATGAGTGCGGGCGGGGACGTCAGCTTGACCCAACCCCACGCACCTGCCCCGATCAGCAGGAAAAAGATGATTATACTCAGACGTTTCATCTATGTGTACCGACCCCGCATCGTGCAATCACTATACCAAAGGGCAAAAGTGAGTCACGGATGGCGTTCGCGTTCAGCCCACAGAATCTAACGCCCGTGTTAACGATGTCACAAAGTCGCTGACAGGTTCGATGCCGCAGGCGAGGCGCACGAAGCCCTCCGGAACGGCGTCGCCCCAGCGGATGCGGCACTCGGCGGAGGCGTGAACGCCGCCAAAGCTCGTCGCGGAAACAATCAACTCGCTGTTTTCAATGAACTTTTCGGCCTTCTCCCGGCTCTCCAGCGTGAAGCTGACGACCGGCCCGAAGCCGCGCATCTGGCGCTTCGCCGTCTCGTGCGAAGGATCATTTGTCAGGCCGGGATAGTTTACCGCGCGCACGGCAGGATGCGTGCGCAGCGCTTCTGCCGCTGTCATCGCATTGTCATTTGCGCGCGAGAGGCGAAGTTCCAGCGTCGCTATTCCCCTGTGAAGCAAGTAGGCATCAAACGGGCTGACAATCGCGCCGGCCAGCCGGCGCCATGTGCGGATGGGGTCCATAAGGGCGCTGTGCCGGGTTGCAACATGCCCGGCGAGCACGTCGGAATGGCCCGCCATCGCTTTCGTGTCCGACATGACGACGATGTCCGCCCCCAGATCGAGCGGCTGCTGGCAGATTGCCGTGGCAGTCGTATTGTCCGCCACCAGAAGGGCGCCGGCGGCCTTGGCGCGCGCGGCGACGGCGGCAATGTCGCACACGGCCAGGCCCGGATTGGACGGCGTCTCGATCATCACCATCTTGCAGCCGGTCATGTCGGCGGAGACAAATTCCGTGGTCGGACAGGTTTTTACCTTAACGCCCATCGGCACGAACTGCGCCTCCAGCAGGGCGCGGACATTGTAGTACCCGTCCGAATGGACCAGCACCGTGTCGCCGGGGCGGAGATGGGCATAAAAGACCGAGGCAATGGCCGCCATGCCGGACGGGAACAGAATGGCCTCCCCGCCTTCCAGGATGCCGATTTCCGCTTCCACCTGTTCCACGGTCGGGTTGCCGTTGCGGCCATAGAAATGGCTGCCATCCGGATCGCCGGGCAGGTGGAAGGTGGAGGAGGCGACGATCGGCAAGGCCACCGGCGCTCCTTTGGTGAGCGCGCGGGCGCGGTGGTGCAGCAGGCGGGAAATCGGCGAAGGCGTGTCAGGCATTCAGGATGTCTGCGCCCGGCCCGATCCACTCGTCAAGACGGGACCGGATGTCAGGCGTCAGGGCCGCCCATTCCGCTCTCAGGCTGGAGAGGCATTTTGCCTGATACCTGAACACACCCTGCTTATACTTGCCGCCTTCTATGGTGAGAGAGAAGGTCTCCGCGCCGGCCTCCAGCGCGTCGGCATTGGCTTTCAGGAAGGGCAGGTAAGTGTCGCCGGCCATGCCGAGCAGGAAGCGCACCGGCGCGCCGATCTCGTCGGCCCAGTCGCCTTCAATGCCGCTGGCATCGTCGGCATGGTCCAGCCAGCGATAGAGATAGGGCACATCCTTGCGCATCCAGGCCATGGGCGTCAGATCATAGCTCATCACCTTGAGCTGGCCGTAGAAGGCAAGGTCGGCCAGCGAGATGCGATTGCCGAACAGGAAGCGCTGCGGCCCCGTCGCCATGGACTCAAGGCCGATACAGGCCCGCCGCCAGCTCGCCTCGATCAGCGGCGCGGTCGTGGGCGTGCAGCCGACCAGTGCCATGCGGGAAATCTGCCGTTCACGGATGGTGGCGGCCGCCGTCTCGACGCCTTCCCGCCCGGCATTCGGAAGAGAGTCGAACATCAGCCAGTTGGCGCACCATTTGGCATCCTCGGCATAGAACCAGCGGAAATGGAACATCGCCTTCATGAACCACTCGTCGGCCATATCCTCCAGCAGCAGGCAGGCAAAGCGCGCCAGCGGGCCCGGCGGCAACAGGGCGCGGCCCTCCTCCTCGATGGAAAGGAGGAAGGGCGTCGAGTCATTGGTCCAGCTGCCGTCCGGGCGCCGGATCACGGGGATGACCGGCGCCTTGACGTTCGGCATCACCCCGGCGCGATCCTCTGCTGTCATGCCGGTCCAGGTGTGCACAAGGCGCTTCGCCCGCATGGCGGCGCGCACCTTCATGGAATAGGGCGAGCCCAGGGCTCCGTAGACTTCGTAATGGCCCATATGTCCCCCCGTTTGTGATTGTTATGGTGCGGGCGTTTCCGGCGTTTCCAGCAGTTCGGTGTCTTCCGGTTCTTCCTCCGGTTCCGGAATGAAGAAGAAATCTTCCATCAGGGCATCGGACACCCATGGCACCTGTTTGTGGCCGGACCGGTTGAACACGTCGCGCTGGGCCAGTTTGAACACGCGCGTTGCGTCGATGCCGGGCTCGTCCAGCGCATCGGCCAGCGCCCGCGCATAGGGGCCGACCGGTTCGTCCGGCGTATCGGAGGCCTTCGCGCCGGGCGCCGTCGCGAAGGCGACGAGCGAACTCGTCACCGCGTCGACCCGCGTCAGCGTCTTCCATTCGCTGTCCCCCTTGTTGCCGTCCTCTTCCTCCTCGGCAAAGCCCGGATTGTTGCGGCAGGCATCCAGCACGAAGAAGGCGAAGGCGGGCTTCGTCGCTTCCACGAAATCGATGATCTTTTCGATGGACTGGGCACGGATAAGGTCGCTGCGCGTCGCCACCTTCATGCCGACCGGGGCGAGATAGTTCGGCCCGGCCTCCTCCGGCGCAACGCCGTGGCCGGAATAATAGAAGAAGGCGACCGGTGGATCGGATTTGGAGGCGCTCGCCAGTTTCTGCGTGAAGGCAGACACCGCCTTGGCCATGCCATCGGAATCGACATCGCGATAGACCATCACCTCAAAGCCCGCTTCCAGCAGCCGGTCCTTGAGAAGAGAAACGTCATTATGCGGATTGGTGAGATCCGTCATGTTCGGCGCATAATCCTTGTTGCCGATCAGGAGGGCGATGCGCGGCGGGCCGGGCATGGTGACGGTCGGCAGGAACACTTCATGCGCCACGGTCGGCGGCGGGGCAAAGGCGCCGCGCTCGCGCAGCGCCGCCAGCCGCAGGCGCGCCTGTCCGATCAGGACGCTTTCCGGAAACCGGTCAACAAAATCGGATATGGACTCGACCGTGCCGAGTTCCAGCGCAGATTCCCATACGATCAGTTCCAGCGAAATGTTCGCCGCCCGTGGCCCGGAAGACGCGCCGGACTGGACCAGCGGCGCGGACTTCGTGTCCTCCGTGCTGTCCCAGGCCGATGTGTCGACATCTTCGGCCACGGCGCCATTCAGCACCAGCGGCTTGGACGAGGGCACGCTGACTTCCGGATATTGCCGCCCTTCGGAATCCTCGATTACAGCCGACTGCACCTCGGCGAACACCTGTCGCACATCGATGCCGGGCTTGCGGATGGAGGAGGACAGGGCCCTCGAGAAGGCCGATCCGTCCTCGTCATCGAAGGCGATATCGCCGGCCCGGGCCGCCCAGATGATGAAAAAGTCCGGCGGCGTCGTGCCCTCCGCCTGTGCCAGTCCGCGCAGTCCAATGCCGCGTGCGTCGGTATGGCTCCAGTACCGGCAGGTATCGAGCGCCATCACGATGTTCTGGTTTGACGGGAACTCGAAAGACGCCATCACATCCTGGACGGAGATGGTATTGAGCTGCATGTCTGAAACGGACGACATTTTGAAGAAGTCGATATCCGTCGGAATGAGGTAATCGTCGCCGCCGCTGACCGACATGCCCTGGCCGGAATAGTAGAACACCCCGGTCGACCCTTCCGGCGCCAGGGACATGCGCTGGCGGAAGTCGATGATGGCGTCCGCCATCTCGTTCCGGCCGGCATCCCGCAGCTGGATGACTTCAAATCCGGCCTCGGCCAGCGCCGACGACATATTGTCCATGTCACGCGGCACGCCGACGAGATCGCCGATCGCATCGTTTTCGTAATCGCCATTGCCGATCAGCAGCGCGATCTTCTGCCCTTCGGGGTTCTGGGGCGTCGAAGCCGCGACCATGCCGCGGCTGATGGCGCCCAGCAGGGGCGTGCAGGCCGCAAGGATCAGCAGGAGTTTCAGGTGACGCCAGACTGTCATCATGCCGGCTCTCGTCCCTCGTTTCGCGCCGCCCCGCAGGGGAGTATAGCCGCCCCGGCCACGGTTCCAACCCGTCCTTTAAAGTCCGATACCGTCTGCCCGGAACGGCCGCGTGGTCAGCAATTCCTGGCACAGCAGGCCGGCGTCCCGGTGGCGGTGCATGTCCTTGTAGGTCGGATGGTTCAGCGTCGCGATGAAGGCCTGCCGGTTGGGGAAGAACATCACCATCACCGCATCCCAGTCGCCATTGCCGATGAAATAGCGCTCCACCTGGCCCATCATCAGGCATTTGCCGCCGACTTCGGCTGCGGCCACGCCGAACGCATCGGCGTAGCGCTGATAGGCCACGCTGCCGGGCTCGTCCTGCCCGAATTCGGGGTCTTCGGGCCGGTATTCGGCTTTCACCCGGTATTTCAGTATGTTGACCTGCGAAATCGGCCCGTCGAACGGGTCGTCGCGAAAGGCGCGGAACTGGTCGCCGGTCGGCTGGAAGGCGGGCATGGGCTCAGCCTCCCATCGGGCGGGTTTCGATCAGCTGCTGGTGGTCCAGCCCCGCATCGCGGTGGCGGTGAGCGGCCTGGTAGCGCGGGTCCTGTGTCATTGTCACAAAATGCTTGCGGGACGGGTACTGCACCACGGCCACCATGTCCCAGTCGCCCTCGCCGATGAAGAAGCGCGCTACCGGGCCGGAATAGAGCATTTTCAGTCCGATCTGCGGCTCGCCGGTGAATTCGGCGAGGCCGGCGCCATAGCGGGCATAAGCTTGCTGGCCGGTCGCCCCGTCGCCATGCTCGGGCGCATCGGCCGGATATTCGGCCTTCGGTTTGAACTTCAGCAGGTTGATCATCACGATCGGCCCGTCATGGGCATCGGTCGCGAAGGCTTTCATCTGGTCGCTGGTCGGTTGCTTGGCCGTCATGGAATGGGTCCTTTCGCGGGGCGCAGGTCTGGATGTGTCAGGAAGAAGCGTTCGGCATAGAACAGGGCGGCCGCGTGCAGGGCGTGCTGCACCGGCAGGGCGCCATAATCCAGGAAATCCGCATACGGCATTTCCAGCACTTCGATTTCCTCGTTCGGGTCCAGCGACTGGGCCGCGTCCGCCCGGCAGCCAAGGGCGAGGAAATAGTGCAGGGTATTGTTCTGCGTCGCCGGATTGGGGTGGCACGCGCCGATATGGTGCAGCTCCCGGGCGGTGTAGCCTGTCTCCTCGCGCAGTTCGCGCACGCCGACGGCGGCCCAGTCGCTCTCGCCGGGGTCTGACACGCCGCCGGGCAGGCCGATCATGACCACGCCGGCCGCATGGCGGTATTCCCGGATCAGGACGATATTCCCTTCATCGGTCACCGGCACCACGGTCACCCAATCCGTCAGTTCGGTGACGTGATAGGATTCTACAATGTGGCCGTCCTCACGCTGGCACCTGTCGGTGCGCAGGCCCATGAACTGGTCGCGCATCACCTGTTTGGAGGAAAGGATCGTCCAGGGTTTCATGTCACCTCACTACAGCCAGACGGGCGAGCTTGGCGGCCAGCAGCAGCCAGGGCGCGGCGTGCAGGGCAAGGTCGAACATGTCGACCGGCCGGGTCAGCGTTCCGCCGGCCAGCATTTTCAGCTTCTCCCATATGTGCGGCTCCGGCGTGAACGGCGCGAGGCCGAGTGTCAGGCAGGCAATGATGGCCAGGCTGAACGGGATCTGGTCCAGAAACTCCATCATCGCCTCATTCCGCCGCCTTCAGGTGACGGTCTAGGAAGTCGATCCGTGTGCGCATCAGATGGGCCAGCAGCGCTTCGCCGCGAATGCCATGGCGCTGGCCGGGATAGGTCATCAGTTCGAACAGCTTACCCTTCTGTTGCAGCGCCGCCATCAGGCGGGTCGTGTTGTCGAAGGTGACATTGTCGTCCGCCATGCCGTGCATCAGCAGGAGCGGCGTGGAGAGATTGCCGACATAGGGAAACACGCTGGAGGCGGCATAGCCGTCCGGATTGTCCTGCGGCATGCCCATATAGCGCTCGGTGTAGAAGGTGTCGTAGAGCGCCCAGTCGGTCACCGGCGCGCCGGCGGCGGCGGCCGCAAATGTGCCTTCCGGTGCCTGCAACAGCGTCATCAGCGCCATGTAGCCGCCATAGGACCAGCCCTGGATGGCGATCCGGTCCCCATCGACGAAGGGTTGCGCCTTCAGCCAGTCCACGCCGACCAGCTGGTCGCGCACTTCCGGTCCGCCGGTGCGGTGGTAGATCACATCCTCGAACCGGCGCCCGCGATTGTAGCTGCCGCGATTGTCCAGCCGGAACACGATATAGCCATGCCGGGCAAGGTACTGGTCCGACAGGCTGCCCCATTTGCGCTCCACTCTCTGCGCATGCGGACCGCCATAGACTTCTACGATCACCGGATAGGTTTTCGCGGCATCGAAGCCCGGCGGTTTGAGGATGGAATAGTGCAGGTCCTGCCCGTCCTCGGCCTTCAGTGTCCCGAACTCCGGCACGACATGATCCTTCAGGAAGGGCGCATACGGATGATCGAGGTCGAGGGCGTTCTCTTCGATCCAGGCGATCAGCGTTCCGTCGATCCGGTAGAGGCCGGTCTGCGGCGGCTGGGTCGGGGAGGAAGACGTGCCGACAAAGCTTTCGCCATCCGGGCTGACGGTGACGCTCCAGCTCTTGCCGGATTCGGTGATGCGCTGTGGGGGCGGGCATGATTTTGACAGCAGCGCAGAGCCCGGCATCAAGTCGATGCAATGAGAGTCCGGCAGCTGCTGTGGCCGGCCCAGGTTCCGATCGGGGGCCGCAAAAGGCAGAATGCCCATCCGGTAGAGATGCTGTTCCAGCACTGTGTCGGCAAAGCCGGAATAGAACAGCGTCCGGCCATCCGGCGAAACGCCGTCCACCTCTTTCAGCACGGTGTCGGCCGGCGTGATGACCGTGTCCTGCTCTGCCAGTCCGGTGGGGTCGATGGCCCGTGCATGGCGATACCCGGTCTTTTCCGTCGTGATCAGGATCCGCCCGTCCGGCAATTCCCGGAAATCGTTCGACAGGTTCACCCACTTGTCGTTCTGCTCCGTATAGGGAGACCAGACGCGCCAGGGCAGGGCGTCGGACCGGTTGTAGCGGATTTCCGTCTGTGCCCGGTTGACCGCCTGGAACCAGAGGCCGGTCGAGGTCCAGTTGACGCGGGCGAGGTAATCGTCCGGGCCGAATTCGGCCACCTTGTCCGTCCGGGCCTCGGCGAGGTCATTGACGAACAGGCTCACCCTGGCATTCGGCCGGCCGGCGCGCGGATAGCGCTGTTCGATCACCGTCACCTCCGTCGCGGCGATGTCGAAGCGGGGGATGATGTCGACCCCGCTTTCATCCACACGCGTGAAGGCGACATAGCGCTCGTCCTGGCTCCACCAGTATCCGGTGAACCGGTCGATCTCTTCCTGGGCGACGTATTCCGACACGCCATAGGAGATGGCTTTGTCCGGCTCGGCGAGCGGCGTCAGGCGGGTTTCCGTTCCGCTGGAAAGTTCGATGGCATAGACGGCCCCGTCCCGCACGAAGCTGACATGATTGCCCCGCGGGGAGATGCGGGCGTCATATTCGAACGCGTCGGTCTCGGTCAGGCGGCGCACGTCCGGGCCCTGCGCGGTCAGCGTGACCAGGAACAAATCCCCGGCCAGCGGCACCAGGATCGTATTCGCCGTGCCCCAGGAATAGTCCACGATTCCGGCTGTTCCGGCGATGCGCTTGCGCTCGCGCAGGGCTATTTCCTCTTCCGACAGTTCCACCCTGTCCGGCTCCAGCAGGCTGGAATTGACCAGCAGGCTCTGGGTGCCCGTGGCCACGTCGAACTGCCACAGGTCGAACCGGTTCTGCTCGTCCGGGCGGGACTTCAGGAACGTCACCCGCCTGCCGTCCGGCGAATACTTCACCGTCCGCGCAACGGGTCCGGACAGGGACGGGGAGGCATACAGGCGTTCCAGCGGCAGGGAGTCAGGCAAGCGGGAGGTCTCCGAATGGGGCAGGGCAGGGGCAGGCAGGGCGGTCTGGCAGGCTGCGAGAAGCGCAAATCCTGCCGCAGCCGCGAGGGCGTTGAGTCGAGAAATCATGAATTAACCCTATCCGCCGGTGCCCGATTGTCACTTGGCAACAGGTGACATTCCCGCGGAATGCAAATTTTCCAATCCGAACTGCAGGCGGCCTCTAGCCAAACCTGCGATGAGGCATATTGTCATAACCATGAGGAACGGGGTGGGCTTGTTCGAGACGGCAATTGCCCTCATCGCCAAAGGCGAGGGGGGCGAAGACCTGCATCGCGGCGCCCGCCTGATGCGCAAGGCCGCCGATGCCGGCCATCCCGCCGCTGCCAATTCCTACGGAACCCTCCTGCACACCGGCCGCGGTGTCCGCCAGGACCTTGCCGCTGCCCGCGCCTATTACGGGCAGGCCGCCGAAGCCGGCCTGCCGGCGGGCATGTTCAATTTCGGCTTTATGTGGCTGAACGGTCTTGGCGGGGGCAAGGACCCTGTTCGCGCCCGCGCCTTGTTCCTTGTCGCGGCCGAAGGCGGGGAAACAGACGCGATCACCTATCTCGGCGCCATGTGCATGACTGGCACCGGTGGCCCGCAGGATTTCGATGCCGGGCGCGACTGGTGGGGCCGGGGCGCCGCCCTCGGTGACAATCGCTGTGCCTTCAACCTCGGCATCGCCAATGCCGGCGGCCACGGCGCCGAGCCGGACTTCGTGGAGGCCTGGCGCTGGTTCAAGCAGGCCGAGCGCCTCGGCAATCCCGGCGCGGTGCGCGAGCTTGAACGCCTGACCATCGTGATGACCGATGAGGAACGCCGCCGGGCCCTGCGCTGGGCGAGCTGACGCCGCCTGCTTCCATCCCATGCCCGCAGCTTGCCGCTTGATCCCGCAGGGGCGGAGCGTCTAAACCGCGCGCAACTTCACGCGATCACAGCAAAGGCAAATCCATGGCCGGTCCCCAATACGTCTTCCACATGCAGGGCCTCACCAAGGTCTATCCCGGCGGCAAGAAGGTGTTCGAGAACATCCACCTCTCCTTCCTGCCGGATGCCAAGATCGGCGTGGTCGGCGTCAACGGTTCGGGTAAGTCCACCCTGCTGCGGATCATGGCGGGGCAGGACAAGGAGTTCAACGGCGAGGCCTGGGCCGCCGAAGGCATCAAGGTCGGCTACCTGCCGCAGGAACCGCAGCTGGACCCCAGCCTCACCGTGTTCGGCAATGTCGCCGCCGCCTGCCCGGAAAAGCAGATGGTCGACAAGTTCAACGAAATCTCGATGAAGCTCGGCGAGGAGTATACCGACGAGCTGATGGAGGAGATGACCGCCCTTCAGGAACAGATCGACGCCGCCGATGCCTGGGACATCGACTCCAAGATCGAAATGGCGCTCGAAGCGCTACGCTGCCCGGATGACGATGCCGATGTGTCGAAGCTCTCCGGCGGGGAAATCCGCCGCGTCGCCATCTGCCAGCTGCTCCTGTCGAAGCCCGACATGATCCTGATGGACGAACCGACCAACCATCTCGACGCCGAAACCGTCGCATGGCTCCAGAATTATCTCATCAACTTCCCCGGTTGCGTCATCCTGGTCACCCACGACCGTTACTTCCTCGATGACATCACCAGCTGGATCCTCGAACTCGATCGCGGCCGCGGCATTCCCTACCAGGGCAATTATTCCAACTGGCTGGAACAGAAGGCCAAGCGCATGGAGCAGGAGGCCCGCGAGGAGAAGGGCAAGCAGAAGGCCCTCTCGAAAGAACTCGAATGGGTCCGCTCCAGCCCGAAAGCGCGGCAGGCGAAATCCAAGGCGCGTATCCAGTCCTATGAGCAGAAGGCCGCCGAGGCCGAGCGCGAAAAGGTCTCCACCGCGCAGATCCGCATCCCGCCCGGCCCGCGTCTCGGCAATGTAGTGCTTGAGGCCGAACAGCTGCGCAAGGCGTTCGGCAACAACCTCCTGATCGAAGACCTCGACTTCAAGCTGCCGCCCGGCGGCATTGTCGGCGTCATCGGCCCGAACGGGGCGGGCAAGACCACCCTCTTCCGCATGATCGTCGGTGACGAAGAGCCGGATGGCGGTTCGATCCGCCTCGGCGACACCGTCCAGCTGGCCTATGTCGACCAGTCACGCGACGCGCTCGACCCGGACAAGACGGTCTGGGAGGAGATCTCCGACGGCGACGAGAACCTCACCGTGGGTTCGAACAAGATGAATTCCAGGGCCTATGTCGGCGGTTTCAACTTCAAGGGCTCGGACCAGCAGCGCAAGGTCGGGGTGCTTTCCGGCGGCGAACGCAACCGGGTTCACCTGGCCAAGCTGCTGAAGACCGGCGGCAACCTGCTGCTGCTCGACGAGCCGACCAACGACCTCGACGTGGACACGCTCCGGGCGCTCGAGGAGGCCCTCCTCAACTTCGCCGGATGCGCCGTGGTGATCTCGCATGATCGCTGGTTCCTCGACCGCGTCGCCACTCACATCCTCGCCTTCGAGGGCGATTCCCAGGTGGTCTGGTTCGAGGGCAACCTCGAGGCCTACGAGGAAAACAGGCGGGTCCGCCTCGGAGCCGAGGCGGACCGCCCGCATCGCATCACGTACAAACGTCTGACCCGCTGAACATCAGCCGAGATGGCAGTAGTCAGTCGTATGGACTGACTACTGCCATCTCGGTCTGTCCGCGCGTCTTCCGGCCAGGCTTACGGGCCGGTCAGACGTTCTGGGTGTAGGTCGAGTTGACCTTCTTGTCGCCCTTGCTGCAGGAGACACCGACCGAGTACTGGACGCCGGGCACCGACTGGCGCCTGCCTTCCACGCACCTGAAACCGAGGACGCGGCTGTTGCAGCGGCCGTTGGCACCACCGTTGGCCTTGCGGCAGGCGTGGTAGGCCTTGACCACGCGACGGGCACCGCGACAGGAGACCCCGCGGGCGGCGATGCTGGTCACATAGGACGCCGGGGGGAAGTTGCCCTTGCTTGAACAGGCCGCCGAGGCGGAGGCGTCGGGGCCGGCCTGGGCTGCGGAACCGGTTCCACAGAAGACCGCGACGGCCAGAATCATCGGTATCAGAAGCTTTTTCATCGTTTCCTGCCTTTTTATTGATTGGTTTCGGTTCACGTCGAGCCTCGGCTCATGAATCCGCTTTGGGGAAGAAGGTCCGGTTCGGCATCTCGCCATGTTTCGCCCACGGGGTTGCCCTGCGGGCCAGTCTCGCGAATGCGTCGGCGCCGCTGAACGTCAAGTGGGTACCGTCCGGCTGGAACCATTCGCCGTGGCCCCGGCTGTAGCGGACCCAGTCGAGCAGCACGATCCGCTGCGGATATCGCTTGAAGGCCCGGCGCATGCTCCGGGCGTCGTCGCCAGCCCAGCCGCCCAGCTCCAGCGGGGTCATCAGGGCCAGCACCCGCCGCGGTCCAAGCAGATGAAGGGTCCGGCGGATCGAGCGCAGGGAGACGCTCCAATCGGCGCCGAGTGCCATCAGCACCAGATGCGGCAGCCTTCGACTCCGCTTTTCCGCCCGCAGCACGGCCATGCCTTCGGACCAGCCGCGGCAACCGCGGGCGTTCACCCGGTAGCCGGCCCGGGCGAGGTTGGGCAGGGCGAGCAGCATGGTCGAATCACCGATCGCCAAAGGCGCGTGACCGCCGGGATTCACCTTCCTCTTGGCCCCTACGGTCTCGACTCCGCCGCAGCCGGCTTCGGCAGCCGGCGAAGCGCAGGCGGCCATGATCAACAGAAGGCCCGTGAGCCAACAGGTCAACCCCATTCTCCCCTTCATGCAAACCCCCATTTGACGGGCAAATCTACACCACCCGGACAGGGTGAGCGGCAGAGCTTCCAACATCGACCCGTCGAAATATCATGGGTGGCCTGCCGCGGATTCAATCACCGGGGCAACCCGGGCCGATGCTATTTCCGACCGTCGAATTCGCCATTTTCTTCCCCGTAGTGCTGGCTCTGTCCTGGCTACTTATGCCGCGGCAGAAACTCTGGAAGCCGTACATCATCATCGCCAGCTACGTCTTCTATGCCGCGGCCAACCCGAAATTCTGCCTGCTGCTGGCCGGCATCACCCTGGGCAACCAGGCTGCCGCGAAGCTGATCGCCGCGGCCGGCAACGAGCGGCGGCGGAAATGGATCACAGGGGTGGCGGTCGGCCTCGATCTCGCCCTGCTCGGGGTCTTCAAGTACTACGCCTTCTTCGTCCAGGACTGGGCCGACCTGCTGGATTCATTTCACCTCGGGGCACCGCTGCCTCTGCTGACCATCGCCCTGCCGATCGGAGTCAGCTTTTTCGTCTTCCAGGCGATCACCTACGTGGTCGACGTCAAGCGGGGTGATGCGGAACCGGCGTCGACCACCGATGTCGCGATCTACCTGAGCTTCTTCCCTCACCTCGTGGCCGGGCCGATCGTCCGGGCCAGCGAGTTCCTGCCACAGCTCAAGGCACCGCGTGATCCGAACAAGGTCGCGGTCGGGGCCGGGCTGGCCCTGGTCGGTCTCGGAATCATCAAGAAGGTGCTGATCGCCGACTATCTGGCCCGCGTTCTGGTCGACCCGGTCTTCGCCGTACCCCAGGCCTACGCCGCTCCGGACGCCCTGCTCGCCGCCTACGGCTACGCGGTCCAGATCTACTGTGACTTCTCCGGGTACACCGACATCG
>JAGQRO010000070.1 GCA_020425315.1 Hyphomonas sp.
GCCGACCACCTCTCGGCCGCGCCCTACATCCAGGAAGCCCTTGGCGGGCGCATCGCCATCGGCGCGGAGATCAGGACGGTCCAGTCCGTCTTCGGCAAGGTGTTCAATGAAGGCACCCGGTTCCGCCGCGATGGCAGCCAGTTCGACATCCTGTTCGTCGACAATGACACGTTCCGTGTCGGGAATATCGAGGCGAAGGCCCTGCACACGCCCGGCCACACGCCGGCCTGCATGACCTATGTCATCGGCGACGCGGCCTTTGTCGGCGACACGATGTTCATGCCGGACTATGGCACCGCGCGGGCCGATTTTCCGGGCGGCAATGCCCGCACGCTCTACCGCTCGATCAAGCGCGTCCTGTCGCTGCCGGGTGAGACGCGCCTGTTCATGTGCCACGACTACAAGGCGCCGGGCCGCGACGATTTTCGCTGGGAAACCACGGTTGCCGAGGAACGCGCCAACAATGTGCATGTCCATGACGGCATCAGCGAGGACGACTTTGTCGCCATGCGCGAGACGCGGGACAAGACGCTCGGCATGCCGCGATTGATCCTGCCATCGATCCAGATCAACATGCGCGCGGGCCAAATGCCGGAGCCGGAAGAGAACGGCACGAGCTATCTGAAACTGCCGATCAACGCCCTGTAAGGGGCCGGCACGCCGGGGAGGGCGGGCAATGAAATGGTCAGACCACCTGCCCATCCTCGACTGGGGGCGGGCCTATCGCGGCGAGACGTTTGCGAATGACCTGATTGCGGCGGTGATCGTGACGATCATGCTNNCCGCAATCGCTGGCCTATGCGCTGCTCGCCGGCCTGCCGCCGCAGGTGGGGCTCTACGCCTCGATCCTGCCGCTGGTCGCCTATGCCATCTTCGGCACCAGCCGCACGCTGGCAGTCGGACCGGTGGCCGTGCTGTCGCTGATGACAGCGGCGGCGGCCGGCAAGATCGCCGCGCAGGGCAGCCCGGAATATCTCACCGCCGCCATCCTGCTCGCCTTCCTGTCTGGCCTCATTCTCATGGCGCTCGGCGTGTTCCGGCTGGGCTTCCTTGCGAATTTCCTCAGCCATCCAGTCGTGTCGGGTTTCATCACCGCCTCCGGCATCCTGATCGCGGCGAGCCAGGTGAAGCATTTGCTCGGCATCTCCGCCGGCGGACATAATCTCTATGAAATGGTGGTGCAGGTCGCCGGCAAACTGGGCGAAGTGAACTGGGCGACCGTTTCCATCGGCCTGCCGGCGCTCTTGTTCCTGTTCTGGGTCCGCTCCGGCCTGAAGCCGCTGCTGGTGGCCCTCGGCATGAAGGAGAAGGCCGCCGGCATGCTGGCGCGCGGCGGGCCGGTTGTCGCCGTCGTCGCGGGCATCCTGGCCGTCACCTTCTTCGGCCTCGCCGACAAGGGCGTGCGCATCGTGGGCGAGATCCCCCGCGGCCTGCCCACGCTCGCCGTGCCGGGCTTCGACTGGGCGCTGTGGAAGCAGCTGCTCGGCTCTGCCGCGCTGATCTCCGTCATCGGCTTCGTGGAATCGGTTTCCGTGGCGCAGACACTGGCGGCCAAGCGGCGCCAGCGGATCGATCCGGACCAGGAACTCGTCGCCCTTGGCGCCGCCAGCCTCGCGGCGGGTGTCTCCGGCGGCTATCCGGTCACCGGCGGCTTCGCGCGCTCGGCCGTGAATTTCGATGCAGGCGCGGAGACGCCGGCGGCGGGCGCCTTCACGGCGGTGGGCATCGCGCTGGCGGCCCTGTTCCTGACGCCGCTGCTCTACAATCTTCCGCAGGCCGTTTTGGCGGCGACCATTGTGGTCGCGGTGCTCAGCCTTGTCGATTTCAAGGTGCTCTCGCGCACCTGGAGCTATTCCAAACGCGACTTCGCCGCCATGGCGGGCACCATCCTTGTCACGCTGATTGCCGGCGTGGAACTCGGCGTCACGACCGGCGTGCTGCTCTCCCTCGTGCTCCACCTCTACCTGACCTCGAAGCCGCACTTCGCGGTGGTGGGTCAGGTGCCTGGCACGCACCATTTCCGCAATGTGAACCGCCACGCCGTGGTGACGCCCGAACACATCGTCACCATACGGATCGATGAGAGCCTCTATTTCGCCAATGCGCGCTTCCTGGAAGACACGGTCTATTGCGTGCTGGGCAACCGGCCGGACCTGCAGCACCTCATCCTAATGTGCCCGGCGGTGAACCATATCGATGCCAGCGGGCTTGAGAGCCTGGAGGCGATCAACTCGCGGCTCAAGGATGCCGGTATCCGCCTGCATCTGACCGAGGTGAAAGGCCCGGTGATGGACCGGCTGAAGCGCACGCACTTCCTCGAAGAGCTGACCGGAAAGGTCTATCTCAACCAGTTCGATGCCATCGCGGACCTCGATTTTGATTGCGCAAAAGCGGCCATCGAGCGCACCGGCAAGGTGACCGAGCCCGGCACCGAACCCTGCCCCTCGCAATGTATCGCCGGGATCACCGAGACCCGGGGATAAGTTCCGCCAAACCCGGCAGAGAATTGCCCATGCGAGACTGGCCGCATGGGACACGCAAACACAAAACAGATTTCGCGAAGGGAGCGGCGACTGATGCGCCTGCTCTTCCTTATGGGACTGGGGCCGGTTGCAATCGGCCGGCGGCTGAGCAGGGACCGGACAGTTGTCGCTCGGTACATGGTCAAGCACGGATTGAAGGGGCCAGAACGCCCCCTTGAGCGATACCGGCTGGCACTGGAGCATGTCGCAGACCTGATGCTCGACACAATGCTGGAGGCACCCGCGTCCGACAGCGTTGTTCTCGCGGCGGGCGTGATGACGCGCATGGCGGGCGAAGCGCGGCGCATGGAAAAAGTGGTGGGGCTGGAAGAGTATGACAATGCAGCAGATCGACGGCAGCCTTCAGACCTTGCTGCCGTCGCAACACGTGTGGGACGTCTACTTGAGGGACATCTGCGCGACGGCGTTTGGAGCTGGGAGGCTGATGTCGCTTCCGGCGGACGTGCTGAAGCAGATCGACCTGATGCCCTGGCTGTTGGATGTGCGCCCGGCACAGAGGATGCCGGGGAGGAATGATTGGCGGACATGGCTGTTCTCCGGCGGACGGGGTGCAGGAAAAACGCGGGCCGGAGCGGAGTGGACGCGCTGGGCGGCGCTGATGGGCGGGTATCGCCGGATCGCGCTGGTCGGTGCGACGCTTCATGACGTGCGGGAAGTGATGGTCGGGGGCGAAAGCGGCCTCGTCCGGACGGAACACCGCGTTGGCTTTGCGCCCGAGTACTCGGCATCCCGCCGTACCCTGACGTTTGACAATGGCGCTGTGGCGCAAGCCTTCTCCGCCGAGGACCCGGATAGTCTGCGCGGGCCGCAATTCGATGCGGCCTGGTGCGATGAGGCGGCGGCGTGGACCTATGGCGAGGCGACCTGGGACATGCTGCAGATGGGCCTGCGGCTCGGGCACCGGCCTTTGGCGATGGTGACAACGACGCCCCGGCCCGTGCCGCTGGTGCGGCGCCTGCTGGCGGCGCCCGATACGGTGCACACGCACAGCCGGATGGATGAGAACCGGGCCAATCTTGCGCCCGGCTTCGTGGCGGCGATGCATGCGAAGTATGACGGATCGGCGCTCGGGCGGCAGGAACTGGACGGCGTGATGCTGGACGACCCGGATGGGGCACTGTTCCTCCGTTCCGAGATCGATGCAGCGCGCGTTGGCACGGTGCCGCCGCTGGACGATGTGGTCGTCGCGGTCGATCCACCGGCGACCAGCGGGAAGACGGCCGATGCCTGCGGCATTGTCGCGGCGGGCCGGGCCGGGCGCGACGCCTATGTTCTGGGCGATGCTTCGGTGCCGGGCCTGAAGCCGCTCGGCTGGGCGGAGCGGGCCGTGGCGCTGGTGCGCCTCACCGGCGCGCGCGAAGTGATCGCGGAGGCGAACCAGGGCGGCGAAATGGTGCGCCAGGTGCTGGAGACGGCGGGTTGCTCGGTGCCGGTGCGGCTCGTCCATGCGCGGGTGACTAAGCGCGGCCGCGCCCTGCCGGTGGCGACGCTTTACCAGCAGGGCCGCGTGCACCATGCCGGCACGCTGGCGGATCTGGAAGACGAGATGTGCCGCTTCGGCGCAGCGGATTTTGCCGGCTCGCCGGACCGCGTGGATGCGCTGGTCTGGGCAATCTGGGCGCTGATGCTTGACGAGGCTGTGCTGAGGGCGCGGCAATTGTGAAGAAGGCCCTCACCTCCCACCAGCTTCGCTGGCGGGCCCCTCCTCTCCCAGAGGGAGAGGGGTTTAACGGTGCTCCGCGTCTCACCCCTCTCCCGCTTGCGGGAGAGGAGGGGCCCGCCGCCGTAGGCGGTGGGAGGTGAGGGACACTCAGTTCCCGGTGCGGAAGCTCTTGCGGCCGAAATAGGGGTTGGCAGCGGGAGTCGCCGCTGGCTCCGCCGTTTCGGCGGCGGGCTCCGGTGCCGGTGCTTCCGGGGCAGGTTCGGCGGGCGCGGAAACCGTCTCGCCTTTCATCAGGCCACGGATGAAGGCACAGGCCGCGCCGGCGGTGGAGACTTCGATATCCGGCACGGACTTGTCGAGCCGGCGGGCGAGCAGGCGGGCCTGGTGGGCCGTCAGCGACTTCAGCTGCGCTTCGAAAATGTCCGGCCCGACGGCGTCGCGCAGGGCGTGCATGTCGGCCAGCGTCTGGCCGGCGGCATTCATCAGCTTGCGGGTGAGGAGGCCGGCGGCAGCCGCGAAATCCTTTTCACCCAGCGAAGAGGCAAAGACATCGGCGCTGAGCAGGGCCTTCAGGGCGGCGGCGCCGTTCATGTCGGGCCCAGCGCTCATGGCAGGGCCGCTTTGACTTCGGCCAGCAGCTCGCGGATCGTGGCCAGCGTGTCGCCCGGCCATTTCGCCTCGATCGTCGGATCGGGGCCGAGGGCGATCGGGTTGGTGGCAAAGCCCGGCTTCATCGGGATGACGGTCTTGAACATCGAAAACTCGGCTTCGTCAGCGGCGGCCGCCTCGCGCATGGCGTTGAGAATCACCTGCTGGTGCGGTGAGCCATCATAGCGCGTCGCCAGCACCATGGGGAGCGTCTTGACGTCCCGCTCGCGCAGGGAATGCATCACATCGCCGGTGAAGAGGTCGAGGCCGAGCGTCGACATGAAGTCCGGAATGGTCGGCACGATGATCAGGTGGCTGGCGGCCAGCACGGATTCAGTCATCACCGAGATGCCGGGCGGGCAGTCGCACAGGATGATGTCGTACTTGGCCTTCAGCAGGTTGAAATCGTCGCGCAGGCGCCGGCCGACCTGGTTCTGCAGGGCTTCCATGGAATAGCCCTGGTCGGTGAGATGGTAGATCAGCTCGCGCTCGGTCTTGCGCAGGCGCGGGGAGGACGGGATCAGGTCCAGCGGCAGCGGCTTGCCGCCGGCGGTGACGTCGGAGGCATCCGTGACGACGAATTCCTCCAGGCGGCGCTGCTCGCCAGCCTCGAAATTCTCCAGCAGCCAGTCGGAGATGGTGGCGTAGTCGTTGATGGCCTGGAACAGGTGTTCGTCGCCCTCATGGCCGAAGACGAGCAGCGAGGCGTTGGCCTGCGTGTCGAGATCCAGCACCAGCGTGCGGCGGCCCTCTGCGGCGAAGGCTTCAGCGAGGCTCACGCAAGTGGTCGTTTTGCCAACGCCGCCTTTGGAGTTGGCAATGGAAATCACGCTTGCCGACATTCTTCAGCTCCTCACACCCCTGGGGACCAAGAGGAAGGGAAAAAGCAGATTTGCTGCGGCGTGGCTATGGCCTGTTGCGGGAAAATTGCAGGACAAATCAGCGCCCTATCCCGCATGTTACCGTTCGATGACACTGAAAGATCAGGGTTTTTCGAGATTCCATCCGGCAGGGCGCCCCGGGGCTTAACTCTTCGTCATCAGCTGGGCGAAGGACGAGGGCTCCATGAACTGGATGAAACGCTGGCGCGAGGGGCGCAATACCAAGGCAGGCGTGCCGCTGGTGGCGCTGACCGATCCGGGTGGCGCGGCCTGGGGCGGGCGCGATGGCCCGGCCCTGACGCGCGACGGATACATGCGCAATGCGGTGGCCTATCGCTGTGTGCGGATGGTGGCCGAAGCCGCCGCGAGCATGCCGCTGGCGACGGCGAGCGAGGCGGCCCGGCAGCTGTTGCGCCGCCCGGCGCCGGAGACGGATGGAACCGGTTTCCTCGAGCGCGTCTTCATGCACCTCCAGCTGCACGGCAATGCATTTGTCGAGGCGGTGCGCCTGCCGGGTGAAACGGGCATTACAGCGCTCTACGTGCTGGCGCCGGAGAGGGTGCGGCCGCTGTCAGATGCGCGCGGCTGGGTGGATTCCTGGGCGGTGCGCGAGACGCGCGGCGAGCGGACGATCCGGCGCGAGGCGAGCGGATGGAGCCCGGTGCTGCATCTCTGCCTGCCGCACCCGCAGGATGACATCCTCGGGCTTCCCGCATTGGCCGCCGCGCGACGCGCGCTGGACCTGCACAATGCCGCCGCTGACTGGGCGAAATCGCTGATCGACAATTCGGCCAAGCCCTCCGGCGCGCTCATCTATTCCGGCAATGGCCGCATGCCGCCCGACCAGTTCGACCGGCTGAAGGCCGATCTTGACGCGCTCTATTCCGGGGCCGCGAATGCCGGGCGCCCCCTGCTGCTGGAAGGCGGGCTCGACTGGCGGCCGATGTCACTCTCCCCGGCGGACATGGATTTCCTGGAAGCGCGCAATAGTGCCGCGCGGGAGATTGCCCTGGCGCTCGGCGTGCCGCCGCAGCTGCTCGGCATCCCGGGGGACAATACGTATGCGAATTATCGCGAAGCCAATCTCGCCTTCTGGCGGATGACCGTGCTGCCGCTGGCGCAGAAGATGGCCGCCGCGCTCTCGGTCTGGCTGGACGAACCGCTGGGCGAGGAGATCAACATCACCTGCGACCTTGACCGTGTGCCTGCCTTCGCGGCGGAGCGGGAGTCGCTCTGGGCGCGGCTGGAAGGGGCGTCCTTCGCCACGCTCGAAGAAAAGCGCCGGATTGCGGGGCTCGCCTGATGGAGATCGAGAAGAAAGTCACGATCAGCCTGATCATGGCAATCCTGATCCAGACCGGCGGCGCGCTCGTCTGGGCGGGGTCTGCCGCAGAGCGCATCACGGCCGTCGAAACCGAGCTGGGCGAGCGCCGCTCGGTCGCCGAGCGCCTTGCTCGTGTGGAAGCGGAACTCGAAGGCGTGCGCGCCCAGCTCGACCGGATCGAGCGGCGCATGGAGGGGCGCGATGAGTGACTTGCTGATCGAAGGCTATGCCTCGCTCTTCGGAATACCGGACCTGTCGGGGGACGTTGTGCGCGCGGGTGCCTTTGCGCGCAGCCTCAGGTCCGGGGCCGCCCTGCCGATGCTGATCCAGCACCGGCAGGGCGCGCTGGCCGGCCGCTGGGTGCGGATGGCGGAAGACGGGCGCGGCCTGTTCGTCCGGGGACTGATCGAGAAGGCGTCCGCTCGGGCGCTGGTGGAACGCGGGCTCGACGGCCTGTCCATCGGCTTCCGGCCGCGTCTGTGGAAGCCGCGCGCGGGCGGCGGGCGCGAGCTGATCGAGCTGGACCTGATCGAAATCTCGCTGGTCGCGGCGCCGATGCAGACGCTGGCGCGGTTCGGTGTGGTGGGAATGCATGCGAATGCAGCGTGATCTCATTGGATTGTCATCCCGGCCGAAGCGAAGCGGAGAGCCGGGACCCAGGGAAGGGAGCAGCGGACGTTCCGCTCTGGGTCCCGGATAAGCGCTGCGCGCTTTCCGGGATGACAAGGAAGAATTTTGGGAAGGAGAAAGAATGACCAAGGAAACCAAAATGGCAGGCGGCAACAAGGCGGCGGAGGCAGACCTGATGGCGGCCTTCGAGGCCTTTCGCGAGGCGAACGATGCGCGCCTTTCGGAAATCGAGGCAAAAGGGACGAGCGATCCGCTGACGGATGAACGCCTCGCCCGGATCGACCGGCGCCTGGAGGCCCTCAGCCTCAAAATGGCCCGGCCGGAAGCCGGCGCTGCCCCGGCAACCGAGCCGGATGCGCGCAGCGAGGCCTGGGGCCGCTACCTGCGCACCGGCGACGAGAGCGGGCTTGCCCGGCTCGACGTGAAGTCGCTGACCGCCGGCACAGAGGCGCAGGGCGGCTACACTGCCCCGCCCGAACTCGACCGGCTGATCGAGGCCCGCCTGATGGCGGCAAGCCCGATGCGCCAGATCGCCACCGTGCGGCAGACTTCCGCCGGCACCTATCGCAAACCGGTCAGCCTCGGCGCGGCGGCAAGCTGGGTGGCTGAAACGGGCGCGCGCACGGAGACGGCCCATTCCGGCCTTGCCCTGCTCGAATTCCCGGCCGGCGAACTCTATGCCATGCCGGCGGCGACGCAGGCCCTGCTCGAAGATTCCTATTCCGACATCGATGCCTGGCTGGCGGACGAGGTGGAGACGGCCTTTGCGGCGCAGGAATCGGCAGCCTTCGTCACCGGCGACGCTGCCAACAAGCCGAAAGGCTTCCTCGACTATGACATTGTCGCGGAGGCAAGCCATGTCTGGGGCAAGGTGGGCTCGGTTGCGGGTGACTTCACGGCGGCCAATGCGGCGGATCAGCTGATCGACCTCATTTACACGCCGAAGAGCCAGTTCCGCACCAATGGCCGCTTCGTGATGAACCGGCGCACCGTAGCGGCCGTCCGTAAACTGAAGGATGGTGACGGGCGCTATCTCTGGCAGCCGGGCACGGGCGGCGACCCGGCCACCATTCTCGGCTATCCGGTGACGGAAGTCGAAGACATGCCGGACATCGGCACGGACAATGCGGCCATCGCCTTCGGGGATTTCCGCCGCTTCTACCTCATCGCCGACCGGCAGGGTGCGCGCGTGCTGCGTGACCCGTTCAGCGCCAAGCCCTACGTGCTGTTCTACACGACCAAGCGCGTCGGCGGCGGCATCCAGAACTTCGATGCCGTGAAGGTCATGGTGTTCTGAGTCTTTCACCTGCTCGGGCGCTGCTCCTCGCTGCGCTCGGGCGCCCTGCGCCTGCGCGTTGCTTGTGCGGGCTCCCAACCAGTCAATTCAGGAAGGAAGTGTCCATGTTCGAATCCGTCATCATCGCCCTCGTCCGCCAGGCGTCTCTGCTCACCAAGCCGCAGCAGGACGAATTCACCACGAAGCTCGCCGAAGCAGCGGCCACGCTGATCAATTCGACCGAGACCGAGATCGACGATGAACTCGTCCGCTCCATCGGCCTGCCGATCGGTTCGGCTGTGATCGAGAAACTGCAGGCGCTTGTCTGAGGCGCTGCAATATCCGGCGATGCCTGCGAAGGCAGGCATCCATGGGCTGAACTCTGCCGCATGCGCCTGAGGTGAATGTGGCCCATGGACCCCTGCCTGCGCAGGGGTCCGCGGAAACTTCAGGGAAATGAAATATGACACTGATGGTGATCACACCGCCAGCCGAGGCGGCTTTGTCCCTGGCTGCGGCGAAGGACTATCTCCGCATCGGCCATGATGGCGAGGATGCACTCGTCAGCAAACTGATTGCCGCCGCGGAGGCGCGGCTGGAAGCGACGGGCGGGCTGGCACTCGTCACCCGCACGCTGAAGCGGGGCTGGACATGCTGGCCGCGCGGCATCCTGCGCACCGGCGCCCGCCTGACGCCCGGCCCGGCGGCGTCGCTGGTCTCGGTAGAGATCGTCGATGCGGAGGAGGCCACCACGCTTGAGACCAGCCGCTTCCGGCTGGTGGACGGGAAGCTCGCCCTGCGGCCCTTCGCGGCCCTGCCGGTCATTCCCACCGGCGGGCGCGTTGATGTGACCTACACGGCCGGATTCGGTGCGGCGGCGGATGTGCCGGCGGACCTTGCTCAGGCATTGAAGCGGCTGGTTCTGGAGGCGTATCGCCGCGAAAATGGCGACACGCTTCCGGAGGAAGTCACAGCCGCCATCGACGCCCATAGCGGGGTGCACCTGTGAGCGGGGCGGCGGAGACAGCCGTGCAGGCGGCGCTGATGGACCTCTTGAGAGCAGACCCGGGCGTGCAATCCGTGTTCGGAGTGCCGGCGCGCGTCTTCGATGCGGAAAGCGAAGACCCGCTGTTCCCGCACGCCCTGATCGAGCGTCACGAAACGCTGCCCGCCGGAGCGAGCCTGGTGGACGGGATCGAACACCGGATCACGCTCGCCTGCTATTCGCGTGACGATGGCGTGCGGGGCGCCAAAACCTGCCTCGCGGCGCTGCGCACGGCCGTGGAAGGCGCGGTGTGGGCGGTGGAGGGGCGCGCCATCGTGCTGTCGCAGGTCATCTATGCCGATGCCATGCGCACGGCAGACCGGCGTGCCTTTCGCGGCGTGGTGCGGATACGGATCATATCGGAGGAGGCCGGCTGATGGCAGGGCAAAAGGGCAGGGACATCCTGCTGAAGATTTCAGATGGGGCTGGTGGCTGGGTGACGCTTGCGGGCATCCGTGCGAGCCGTATCCAGCTCTCCGCCGGCCTGGTGGACGCCACCAATGCCGACAGTGCCGAGGCCTGGCGCGAATTGCTGGCCGGCGCGGGCGCCAAGACGGCGCGCGTCACCGGGCGGGGCGTGTTCAAGGATGCCGCCAGCGATGCCCGCATGCGTGCTGTCTTCTTCGCGGGCGAGGCGCCGGACTGGCACCTCATCCTGCCGGATTTCGGCACGCTGGAAGGTGAATTCCAGATCGCCGAACTCAGCTGGAGCGGCGAGCATGACGGCGAAGCGGAATTCGCCGTGACACTGGAAAGTGCCGGCCTTGTCACTTTCGAGGCCGCACCATGAATGCGGCGCGCGGAGAGACCGGCCTGTGGATCGATGGCGCCGAGCGGCGGCTCTGCCTCACGCTCGGCGCGCTGGCGGAGATCGAGGCGGCCTTTGGCTGTGCGCGGATGGAAGAGCTGGAAGTGCGCCTGCGCGCGCTGTCTGCGGCAGACCTCGTTCTTGTCCTGGCGGCCCTGTTGCGCGGCGGGGGCGAAGTGGAAGCCGCAGCGAAGATCGGAACGGCGGAAGTTTCCCCCGGCGCAGCGGCGCGGGCGGTGGCAGAGGCCTTCCGGTTGGGGCTGGCGGGCTGATGCTGCCATGGGGCGCGATGCTGCGCGCGGCACTGACGGCGGGGCTGTCGCCGGAAGCATTCTGGCGCCTGTCGCTGCGCGAATGGCGATGGCTGGCCGGGGCAGGCGGCGACGGAATGGGCCGGGGGCGGCTGGTGGGACTGATGGACGCATTTCCGGATGAGCCACTCAGAATGAATGAAGTGCGGGAGGACTAAGTGGACACATTCGAACAGGATCTCGCCTCGGCGGCAGACGCCCTGCGGGCGCTCGCAGACGGACCGGGGCAGGAAGCCGCCCGTACGCTTGAGGCGGCATTCGGCCGGGCCGGCGCGAGCATCGAGGCGACGCTGGCGCGGGCGGCGCGCACGGGCGAGCTGGACTTCCAGCGCATGGCCGACGCCATCCTGCGCGACCTAGCGCGCATTGCCGCCGAAGCGGTGTTCACGCCACCGCGCGCGGGTCTGTCGCCGCTGAACGTCAACATGAATTTCGCGCCGGGTACGGATCATGCCACCGGCGCAGCCAGCCGCAATGCGCTGGGCGCCGTTCTTGCGCGCCTGGTAAGCCAGGGAGGGCGGTTCCTGTGAGTCTTGCGAATTTCCACGAGATTTCCTTTCCCGTGTCGTTGGCTCTGGCGGCGAGCGGCGGGCCGGAGCGGCGCACAGATGTTGTGACGCTGGCAAGCGGCGCCGAGGTGCGCAATGCGGTCTGGGCCGGCTCGCGCCGGCGCTGGGATGTCGGCAGCGCGGTGACCCGGCTCGATACGTTGCAGGCGGTGGTTGCCTTCTTCGAGGCGCGCAGAGGGCGGCTGCACGGCTTCCGCTTTCGCGACGGGCTGGACGAGCGCTCCTGCGCGCCGGAGGGCACCGTCTCCGCGCTCGATCAGGCGATCGGCACGGGCGACGGCGTGACGAACGTATTCCAGCTGGTGAAGACATATGGCAGCTGGCAGCGCACCATTCTGAAGCCGGTGGATGGCAGTGTCACGGTCGCCGTGGACGGCGCTGGCGAGTCGGCGAGCATAGACACGGCTACCGGCCTGGTCACGCTGGCCGCGCCGCCGGCCGAAGGCGCGTCGGTGACGGCGGGCTTCCGCTTCGACTGCCCGGTGCGGTTCGATACAGACCGGCTGGATGTCAATCTCGAAGCCTTCGGTGCCGGGCGCATCGTGTCCATCCCGCTCATCGAATTGATCGGGTGAGGCATGCGCTTGCTCGACAGTGAATTCGCCGCGCGGCTCGCCAGCGGCGCCACGACGACCTGCCTCTGCTGGCGTCTTGCGCGCGCGGAGGGCCTGGTCGTGGCCGTGACAGAGCATGACCGCGACCTGACCGTGGATGGCACAGTGTATCGCGCGTCCGGCGCCATGACGGCAGGCGCGTTCACCCAGTCGGCCGGGTTGAAGCCCGGACAGGCGGGCGCCGATGGCGCGCTCGCTGATGATGCGATCACGGAGGAAGACCTTGCCGGCGGCCTCTGGGACGGGGCGCGTCTCGATGTCGTGCGGGCAGATTGGGAACGGCCGGACCTGTTCGTAACAGTGTGGAGCGGACGTCTCAGCGAAGTCTTGCGTGGGCTCGACGGATTCCGGGCGGAGCTGGTCTCGTTGAAAGCGGATCTCGAACGGCCGGTCGGGCGGGTCTTCGCACGGGCCTGCGATGCAGTGCTGGGCGATACCCGATGCGGTGTCGATGTGGAGGCGTTTCCGGGGCTTGCCTGCGACCAGCAATATGGCACCTGCCGGGACGTGTTTGACAATATCGCGAATTTTCGCGGCTTTCCCTTCCTTCCGGGGGCGGATTTTATCCTGCGGGGCCCGGCGGCCACCGGAAATACAGGTGGCAAGCGATGAAGCGCGCAGGGATCGTTGCCGCTGCGCGGAGCTGGATCGGCACGCCCTATCGCCATCAGGCGAGCTTGAAAGGGGCGGGCTGCGACTGCCTCGGCTTGGTGCGGGGCGTCTGGCGCGACTGTGTGGGGCCGGAGCCAGAGGCCGCGCCGGCCTATTCGCCGGACTGGGCGGAGACCTCGGGAGGTGACCTGCTGCTGGCGGCGGCGCGGCGGCACCTGGTTGAGATCGCGCCCGGTGCGGCGCGCGGCGGCGACGTGCTCGTCTTCCGCATGGCGGCCGGCGTGCCGGCGAAGCATTGCGGCATCGCCACTGATGAGGACGGCGTGGTGCACGCCTATTGGGGGCGCAGCGTGGTGGAGACGCGGTTGGTACCGTGGTGGCAGAGGCGTATCGTGGCCGCATTCAGGTTTCCTTGTGTGGAGGGTTAGTCATGGCACAGATCGTTCTGTCGGAAGTGGGGGCGGTGCTGGGGCAGCATGTGTTGCCGAAGGGCATTGCCGTGCTGGGCGCCCAAATTTCCGGTGCCGCGCTCGGCCGGGCCGCCGGATCGCTGGTCGGCGGCCTGATCGATGCGCGCCTGTTGCCGCCGGCAGAGGGGCCGCGGGTCGGCTCCCTGGCAGTGATGGAATCGCGGGAGGGCACGCCGATGCCCGCCGTTTACGGACGGATGCGGGTGGCCGGGCAGGTGATCTGGGCCTCACGTTTTCGCGAACATCGCACCACGCGCTCGGCAGGCTCAAAGGGCGGACCTCGCGTCACTGAATATGACTATACGGTGAGCCTCGCCGTGGCGCTGGGGGAAGGGCCGGTCCAGTCTGTGGCGCGGGCCTGGGCGAATGGGGAGGCGTTCGATCTCTCCACAGTCACATGGCGGCTCTATCCGGGCGATGAAACGCAGGTGGCTGATCCACTGATCGCCATGATCGAGGAGGACGCGCCCGCATTTCGGGGCACGGCCTATATCGTGTTCGAGGACTTGCCGCTGGACCCGTTCGGCAACCATATCCCGCAGCTGGCTTTCGAGATCGTCCGCGTGCCGCCGGGGGCAGAGGCGGAAGGTCTCGGCACGCATGTGCGGGGCATCAACATCATCCCGGCTTCGGGCGAATTCGCCTATGCGACGGAGATTGTCCGGGAACGGATCTGGGCCGGGCAGGAACGGGCACTGAACGCGAATTCCGGCGAGGCGCGGGCCGATTTTCTCGTCTCTCTGGACCAGATGGCGGAAGACCTGCCGGCGGTGACCCATGCCGCACTGACGGTCGGCTGGTTCGGGACAGGGATTGCGGCGGGAACGTGCGAAATCCGTCCCGGCGTGGAGACGCAGGACCGGATGACCGAGCCGCAGGGCTGGACGGTCGCCGGGATTGGCCGGGCCGATGCTTATGAGGTCTCGCGCGACGCCGACGACCGGCCGAACTATGGCGGAACGCCCTCGGATGCGTCTGTCCTGCAGGCCATTGCCGAGATGGAGGAACGGGGCCTCGCCGTCACCTTCTCGCCCTTCCTGTTCATGGATTGCGAGGGCTTTCCCTGGCGGGGGCGGATCACGGTTGCGGCGGACGGAACTGCCAGCGCCCGCAGCGAAATCAACAGCTTCGTCTACGGAGCAAAGGGCTTTCGTCGGTTCATCCTGCACTATGCGGGCCTCTGCGCGGAGGCGGGTGGAGTGGAGGCGTTCCTGATCGGGTCGGAAATGGTGGGTCTCAGCCGGGTGAGGGATGAGACGGGCGCCTTTCCTTTTGTCGAGGCGCTGGTGGCGCTGGCTTCAGAGGTAAAGGCCATCCTCCCGGCGGCGAAGGTGTCCTATGCGGCGGACTGGACCGAGTATGGTGCCTATGTGCCGGGTGATGGCAGCGGCGATGTGTTGTTCCCGCTCGACCCGCTCTGGGCAAGTGCGGATGTGGATTTCGTCGGTATCGACTGGTACCCGCCCATGGGCGACTGGCGAAGCGGCGCGGATCATCTCGATGCGCTGGCAGGCTTTGCCGGGCCGGACGATCCAGCCTATCTCGCCAGCCAGATTGCCGGCGGGGAGGCCTTTGACTGGTACTATGCCAGCGATGTGGACCGCACGGCGCAGGCGCGCACACCCATTGTGGATACCGCGCATGGCGAACACTGGGTGTTTCGCGCCAAGGATCTCGCTGGATGGGCTGGCAATGCGCATTATCCGCGTCCGGAGGGTGTCCGCGCCGCGACGCCCACAGGCTGGGTGCCGGGCTCGAAACCCGTGCGCCTTAGCGAGATTGGCTTTGCGGCGGTCGACAAGGGCGGAAATGCACCGAACCTGTTCTTCGATCCGAAGAGCAGCGAGAGCGCCCTGCCGCCTTTCTCCACCGGCGCGCGGGACGACGTGTTCCAGCGCCGCGCATTGGCCGTCACACTGGCGCACTGGCACGCGTCTCCACTGGTTGAGGCGGCGATGGTGTGGGCCTGGGACGGGCGGCCGTTTCCGGCCTGGCCACTTCAGGACGAGATATGGGGCGATGGCGGCAACTGGGCGCGCGGGCACTGGCTGAACGGCCGTTCGGGCCTTGCGCCTTTGGCCGACGTGGTGGCCGATATCTGCGCGCGCGGCGGCGTGGAAGATACGGATACGTCCGCGCTGGATGGCGTGGTGCAGGGCTATGCGCTGGCAGGTGTGCAGACGGTGCGCGACGCGCTGGAGCCGCTGAAGGCGGCCTATGGGCTGGAGGCCGTGGAGCAGGATGGCCGGATCGTGTTGCACATGCAGGGGGAAGGCACGGTTGTCGACATCACGGCGGGTGAGACCGGCGACCCCGGGATCGTCCGCACACGGCGCCTTCTGGACAAGGCGCCGGAGCGCCTGCGCCTGACCCATATCGATGCGGGAACCGACTATGGGCCCGCCCTCGCGGAGGCCCGCGCCGAGGAAGGCGATCCGCGCATCGTGGCCGATCTCAGCCTGCCTCTGGTCCTGTCATCGGCGGAGGCCGAAGCGATCGCGGCGCGCCTGCTGCGCCAGGCCGCCAGTGCCGAGACGGCGGACCTGGTCCTGCCCCTGTCAGGTCTCGCCATCGAGCCGGGCGACGGCATTCGCGTCGATGGCGGGCAGGTCTGGCGCGTGTCCGACATTGTGGACGATGGCCCGCGCCGGGCGCTGTCTCTGGTGGAGGACATCGCTTCCGCCGGCCGTATCCGCTTTGCCGGGTCAGGCGCGCTTGCGCCGCCGGCTGCGGTATTCGGCGAGGCGGACCTTGTGTTGATCGACGGGCCGCGCCTGGCCGGGGAAGCGGGCGGCGTGCGCGTGGCGGCCTGGGCCGATCCCTGGCCGCCGGAAATGCGCGTGCTGGCCGGGGTGGAGCCGACCGCGATGACAGAGCGCGCGGTGCTGGTGCGCCCGGCCATGGTTGGGCGGCTGACCGATGCGCTGACGGCCGGACCCGTCGGGCGGTGGGACCATGCGGGGACCATCCGGCTGGAAGCTCCGGATACGGCCTATGCCAGCCTGCCAGAGGCGCAGGTGCTGGCCGGCGGCAACCGGTTGCTGGTGGAGACGGAGGCGGGTTGGGAACTCCTGCAGTTCCGCACCGCGACCGCCGTGGCTGCCGATATTTGGGAACTGTCCGGCCTGCTGCGGGGCCTGCGCGGGAGTGTCAGCGCCGCCGCACCCGCGGGCGCGCGAGCGGTGTTTCTGGACGGGGCCGACACGGTGGCGACGCTGTCGCCTGAGGAGACCGGTCTCTTGCTCGACTGGCGCATTGCCGGCGGTGAGGAATTGCAGGCCTTCGCCTTTGCCGATGAAGGCGGGCGGCCCTGGCCGGTGTGTCACCTGCGGGCCCGCAATGGCTCGCTGAGCTGGACGGCGCGGGGGCCGGACATGCCGGAAAGCTGGGCCCTGCCGGAGGCCGAGAATGCCGGCCGGTTCGCCGTGGCGTTCGATACCGGCAGCGGTTTCGGCGCCGAAACCCTTGTCGAGGCGCCGCAGGTGAGCCTTGTGCCGGGGAGCATCCGCGCCCGCGTTGCCGGGATCGGCGTGGACGGCCGCACCGGACCATGGGCCGACCTCACGCTCTGACCTGCGACGGATCGCCAGCAGGCGGGTTCCCATCCGGGCCGGAGCATCTTAACTCTAGGAAGCTGGATCAATCGGAGAAAGGACCCGTCTTGGCACTCGACCCCTACATCGTGCTTGGCGTTCCGCGCTCGGCCACGGAGGCCGAGATCAAGAAGGCGTACCGTGCCAAGGCGAAGGCGCTGCACCCGGACCAGCACAAGGACGACCCGAAGAAGGCCGAAGAATTTAAGCGCGTCTCCGCCGCCTATGACATCCTCGGCGACCCGGAAAAGAAGGCGAAATTCGACCGGGGCGAGATCGACGGCGAGGGCAACCCGACTGGCTTTGGCGGTGGCGGCCCCGGCGGGGCGGGCTATCGCTGGCAGAGCACGTCCGGCCAGAGCCCGTTCGAGGGCGCGCAGGGCGATCCATTCGAGGATATCCTGTCCGGCATGTTCGGCGGCGGGCGCGCACGCCGGGGCCCCGGCCCGCAAAAGGGCCGCGATGTCCGCTACCGGGTCACCATCGAATTTGAGGATGCCGTGCTCGGCGCGCGCCGGCGCATGACTATGGCCGATGGCAGCGCGCTGGACGTGAACATCCCGGCCGGCATCGATACCGGCCAGACCCTGCGCCTGAAAAGCCAGGGCCAGCAGTCGCCCTATGGCGGCCCGCCGGGCGATGCGTTGCTGGAAGTGGAGGTGAAGCCGTCGAAACTGTGGGAGCGGGACGGCAAGGATTTGCGCATGAAGCTGCCCATCAGCCTGCAGGTGGCGGTGCTGGGCGGCAGTGTGGATGTGCGCACGCCGTCCGGCAATGTGGCGCTGAAAGTGCCGGCGGGCTCCAACACCGGCGCTCAGCTGCGCCTGCGCGGCAAGGGCGTTCAGGGCAGCGCGCCGGGGGATCTCTATGTCCGCCTCGAAATCCTCCTCGACGATCCGAAGGATGAAGGCCTGCGTAAATGGGCAGAGAAGTCCTGAGCCGGCGCGGATTCAGAAGTTTCCCGGAAGTGTGGTAAAAACCCTCCCAACGTCCCGCCAGACGGGATGGTGATGGAGGGACATTTTCATGAGACTTCATATTCTGATGGCGGCTGTCAGCGCGATTGCGCTGTCCGGTTGCCAGATGCCCGCTGCAGAGCATGCTCCGGTTACGGATCAGCTGGCTGCGGCCGAGACAGACGCCGAACTCGCTGCCCGCGCGGGGGCCCCGCTGTTCGAAGGCATGGGCGACTTCCACCGCCCGATCACGACAGCCAGCGCCGGCGCGCAGCGCTATTTCGATCAGGGCATGGTGCTGGCCTTCGGTTTCAATCATGCCGAGTCGATCCGCTCGTTCCGCGCGGCGCAGACGCTCGACCCCGAATGCGCCATGTGTTTCTGGGGCGAGGCGCTGGCGACCGGGCCGAACATCAATGTGACCAGCAAGGGCAAGGCCGTCATGTCGCCGGCCGATCGCAAGGCGGCCTATGTGGCGGTCCAGAAGGCAGGCGCGCTGAAAGACAAGGCGAGCCCCGCCGAACAGGCGCTGATCGATGCGCTCGCCACACGCTACAGCGCCGACTTCGAGGCTGGGCGCGAACCGCAGGACATCGCCTGGGCCGAAGCCATGGGCCAGTATGTCGCCGATCATCCGGACGATGACGATGCGGCCGCCATCTATGCCGAAGCGTGGATGAACACGATGCCATGGGACTATTGGTCTGCCGATGGCACGCCCAAGGCGGAGACCGTGAAGGTGATTGAGTCGCTGGAGACGATCCTCGCGCGGTCGCCGGAACATCCGCTGGCACTGCATCTCTACATTCACGCCGTCGAGGCGTCGGCCGATCCGGGCCGTGCGGAAGATGAGGCCGACCGGCTAGCGACGCTGGTGCCTGGGTCCGGCCATCTCGTGCACATGCCGGCGCATATCTTCTGGCGCGTCGGTCGCTACAATGATGCCGCTGAGGCCAATGTGCTCGCCGCGAAAGTGGATGAGGACTATATCGCCCAGTGCAATGCGCAGGGCTTCTATCCGGCGCTTTACTATCCGCACAATATCCACTTCCTGTGGGCCGCGGCCAGCATGAGCGGCCAGTCCGCCGTGGCGCTGGAGGCAGCGCAGAAACTGTCTGACAATGTCCGTATAGAGCAGATCCGCGAGTTCCCGACGATCGAGTTCTTCAAGACGATCCCGATGCTGGCGCATGTCCAGTTCGGACGGTGGGACGAGATCCTGGAGATGGATTCGCCGCCGGCCGATCTCGATTACTCCAACGCCATTTGGCACTATGCGCGCGGCGTGGCGTTCGCCCGGCAAGGCAAGGCGGACCTTGCGGCGGCAGAAGAGGCCGCGCTGGCGAAGGTGAAGGACACAGTCCAGATCCAGTTCATGGATACGAACGATTATCCTGCCAGTACGCTGCTCAATATCTCGGATGCCCTTCTGCTGGGTGAGATCGCCAGAGCGCGCGGGGCAACAGCCGAAGCGGTGTCCAGGTTCAAGGCGGCCGTCGCGCTGCAGGACTCGCTGCCCTATACCGAGCCGCCCTTCTGGTATTACCCGACCCGGCAATCGCTCGGCGAGGCGCTGATGGATGAAGACCGGTTCGCCGATGCCGAAGCGGTCTACCGCCGCGACCTCGACGAATATCCGCACAATGGCTGGTCCATGGCCGGCCTGGCGATGGCACTGGAGGCCCAGGGCAAGACCGAAGAGGCCGCGCACATGCGCCACCATTTCGAAATGGCCTGGGGCAAGGCGGATGTGGACCTGAACGGATCCCGGCTCTGATTGACGTGGTGGATGTCGCGCAAGTCACCTGAAGCTTTCAGGATGTATTGATGCCGGATCGGCCGGAAATTTACTGACTCCGGAATATCGGTTTCTTGTCCGGGGTAGGCATTCGGGGTGCCCTGAATTTGCCTTTACATGCCCCCCCACCGGCCTAAGGTCTCGGTGGGGACGATGTGAAGGTGCCTTCCATGCTGGATTTGTTACGCGCGCTTCTGAGGGCGGACTCTGTCTTTGCCTTGCGCGATGCCACGATGGCGGCCTTCCAGGCACTGGGCTTTGCGCATGCCTATTTCGTCTCGCCGCTGGTGCAGGATCGCAGCGAGGGCCGGTACATGTCGAATGTCGGCTTCCCCGCCGAGTGGGAGAGCGCCTATCGCGAAACGCTGCACACGCATGACCCGTTGCCGGATATTGCCCTGCGGCTCGGCACGGCGTTTCGCTGGGGTGATCTGCCATCCGACATCCAGCTGCAGCCGGCCGAGGCGGACTATCTCAAATCGCTCGGCCAATGGGGCATGGCGAATGGAATCGGCGTGCCGGCCTATGGCTCTGCGGCGCGCGTGGGCTTTGTCGGCCTTGGCGGCCCGCTGGAGGCGGACGGCGTGGAGAAGGCCGATCTCGACATCGTGCGCATCGCAGCGGAGGCGTCCTACCTGCGCTATTGCGAGCTGATCGTGGCCGAATCCGGCGACATTCCGCGCCTCTCCAGCCGGGAACTGGACGTGCTGCACTGGATGGCGCAGGGCAAGAGCAATGCCGCCATCGCCCGCCAGCTGGAACTCAGCCCGGAGACCGTGGATACTTATGTCCGGCGCATCTTCCAGAAGCTGAACGTGTCCGACCGGACATCCGCCGTGGTCAAAGGCGTGACCCGTGGCATCGTTATTGCCTCTGAACCTGCAATAGACCGGGCGATCGAGGCCCGCCAACCCAAGGACCCGAAGCCCTGAATGCAGTCCCACGGTACCGTTCACTTCACATTCAGAGCTGTGGCCCTATACGGCAGGGTATGAAACGCTTTGCTGCCCTCCTCCTGGCCTTTGGCCTTGTCACGGCGCCCGCCGCGCTGGCGCAGAACTGGATGAACCAGTTCTCGCCCGGCCAGGCGCGTGATTCGCGGGAACAGGGCCGCACAGTGCCGCTCAGCCAGGTGTTCCAGACCCTGAAGAGCCAGTATGGCGGCTACCAGCTGGGGGCCGACATGATCCGCCGGGGCGACGGGACCGCCGTCTACGAGATCGACTGGATCACCGGCGACGGACGCAAGGCCCATTTCGTGGTCGACGCCCAGTCCGGTCAAATCCTTGACCGGCGCGGTGTCTGAACCGACATTGGGATTTTCAGCGAAAGGCTAATCGATGCGTATTCTCGTTGTTGAAGACGATGCGGACCTGCGCCGCCAGCTGGCCGAAGTGCTCGGCCAGTCTGGCTATGCCGTGGATCTGGCGGCGGATGGCGAGGATGGCCACTTCCTCGGCGACACCGAGCCTTATGACGCGGTGATCCTGGATCTTGGCCTGCCGAAGATGGACGGCGTCTCGGTGCTGAAGAAATGGCGCGCCGACGGCAAGTCTTTCCCGGTGCTGATTCTCACCGCCCGCGATTCGTGGAGCGAGAAGGTGGCGGGCTTCGATGCCGGGGCCGACGATTACCTGACCAAGCCCTTCATCACCGAAGAGCTGCTGGCCCGCCTGCGCGCCCTCTTGCGCCGTGCCGCTGGCCATTCGGCCGCCACCATTGAGGCCGGCAAGCTGATGGTCGACACGCGCGCCGCCCGCGCCATGATCAACGGCGAGCCGATCAAGCTGACCGCGCACGAATACCGCGTCCTCTCCTACCTGATGCACCATCAGGGCCGGGTCGTGCCGCGCACCGAACTGGTCGAGCATATCTACGATCAGGATTTCGACCGCGACTCCAATACGATCGAAGTGTTCATCGGGCGCCTGCGCCGCAAGATCGGCCAGGACCGGATCCAGACCGAACGCGGCCTCGGCTACCGTCTGGTCGTGCCGGAGAACGAAGCGCGCGTTGCGGGCTGATGCCGGCCCGTGCTGACTGCCGGGCATGAGCGAGGCCGCCTCCACACCTTCCGGGTTCCTTGACCGCTGGACACGCCTGTCTCTGGCGCGGCGGATCATGCTGGCGGCGGCGGCATGGGGACTGATCGTGCTGGTCGGCGGGGCACTGGCCCTGTCGGCGCTCTACCGCGCCCAGACCCTCTCCCTTCTGGAAGAAGACCTCGACCAGACGCTGATCACCCTGACGCGCGACATGACGCGGGCCGAGGCCTTCCTGCCGGACGGCCGCGTGACGGACGACAACCGCGTCTTCCTCGCCACCGATTCCCGCTACCAGACCCAGTATTCCGGGCAATACTGGGCCATCGTCGGCGTCAATGCCGAGGGCACGCCGACCGGCGATTTGCGTTCGCGCAGCCTGTGGGATGAGCCGGTTCCCGTCACGCCGCAGCTGGTCGCGCGGGCGGTGGCGATGCCGGGCGTCACCCAGTTCTCCGGCGCGCCGGGCCCGGCCGGCCAACGGGTGCATGCCGCGGCCAAGGCCATCATCGTGGAGAACCGCGACACGCCGCTGATCCTGGTCGCGGCGGCAGACCGGGCGCAGAACGATGCCGCCGCCGTGCGGTTCCGCAACATGCTGCTGGGCACCATGATCGCGCTGTTTGGCGGCGTGTTTGCGGCCATGGTGGCGGGCATTCGCTATTCGCTCCGCCCGCTGACCAAGCTCGGCCGGGACATTTCCGAAATCCGGGAAGGCACGCGCCTCACCCTGCCGGACGACTATCCCTCCGAGATTCAGCCGCTCACGGAGGAACTCAACAAGCTGATCGGCCACAACCAGGAAGTGGTCGAACGCGCGCGCACGCATGTCGGCAACCTCGCCCATGCTTTGAAAACGCCGATTGCCGTGCTGAAAAACGAAGCCAAGGGCGCGAGCCAGCTCGACGATGTGGTCCGACGCCAGGCCGATGCGATGCAGACCAATGTGGAGCATTACCTGAAGCGCGCCAAAATGGCCGCTCGGGCCGAGGCGCTCGGCGCGCGCTCCGAAGTGCGTCCGGTTCTGGACGGTCTCGCCCGGCTGCTGAACCGGCTCTACGACGCCAAGGGCATCGACGTGTCGGTGGAAGGCGGCGAAGGCGCCAGCTTCCGGGGCGAGAAGCAGGATCTTGAGGAAATGGTGGGCAATCTCATGGAGAATGCCTG
>JAGQRO010000478.1 GCA_020425315.1 Hyphomonas sp.
ATGTTTCACGTGAAACATTGGACCGTCTGGATCGGGTCATTGCGACCCTCGATGACTGGCGAACACGCTCAAATCTGATCGGCCCGAAGGAATGGCCGGTGATCTGGACGCGCCATGTCTCCGATTGTTTCCAGCTCCTGGACCATATTCCGGAAGATGCAAAGGTCGTGGACCTTGGATCCGGGGCCGGATTCCCGGGCCTGATCATCGCGGCGGCGCGGCCGGCCGGCCATGTCACGATGATCGAAAGCGTCGGGAAGAAGTGCGCCTTCCTGCGCGCGGCCATCGAGGCGGCGGAATTGCCGGCCTCGGTAAGGCAGGAGCGCGTGGAATCGGTGCCATATTTCGCGGCCGACTTCGTCACGGCGCGGGCCTTCGCGCCGCTGCCGAAACTGCTCGATTATGCGGCGCCATGGCTGACACACGGTGCAACAGGGCTTTTCCTGAAGGGCGAACGCTGGAATGAAGAATTGACGGAGGCTGATCAAACATGGAACTTCGCCCATGAGGCGATTCCAAGCCGGGTTGGTGGGTCAGGCAAACTCTTGATTGTCAGGGAGCTACGTCGTGGAAGGCAGTAAGCCCAGAATTTTCGCTGTGGTGAACCAGAAGGGTGGCGTCGGTAAGACCACGACGTCCATCAATCTCGGAACCGCGCTCGCGGCCGTCGGCCGACGGGTCCTGATCGTCGATTTCGACGCGCAGGGAAACGCGTCGACCGGCCTCGGAATTGGCCGCGCCGAGCGCGAAACCACGTCCTATGACGTAGTTGTGGACAATATTCCGCTGGAACAGGCGATTGTGTCCACCATCGTGCCACGGCTCGACATCGTTACTGGGGACGAGAACCTCTCCGGTGTCGAGACGGCTCTGGCGACCGATAATCACCGGTCCTATCGCCTGCGCGATGCGTTGCATTCCTATGTCGAGCGTGCAGCGGGCGGCGGTCTCGTCCAATACGACTACATCCTGATCGACTGCCCGCCCTCGCTGTCGGCGCTGACGATCAATGCCATGACCGCCGCCGATGCGCTGCTGGTGCCGCTTCAGTGCGAGTTTCTCGCGCTGGAAGGCCTCAGCCAGTTGCTGCGCACGGTGGAAGTCGTGCGCCAGGGCCTCAATCCGAACCTCGAAATCCAGGGCGTCGTGCTGACCATGTATGACCGGCGCAACAATCTCTCCGACCAGGTGGCGGACGAGGTGCGGGCCTTCTTCGGCGCCAAGGTCTACAATACGGTGATCCCGCGCAATGTGCGCCTGTCGGAAGCGCCATCCTTCGGCAAGCCGGCGCTGCTCTATGATTATCGCTGCCCGGGCAGCGAGGCCTATATCCGCCTCGCGTCGGAAGTCCTGCAGCGCGAGAAGGCGCGGGCGGCCTGAGCGGGATGATCGATGAGCCCAAGAAGTCGAGCCGGCTGGGACGCGGCCTGTCTGCCCTGATCGGAGAGGTCGAGGCCGTCACGCCGGCGTCCAGCGCGCCTGGTTCGCCCATGCCGGCCGGCGTGAGCGAGCTGCCGATCGACCAGATCCGCCGCAACCCGGCCCAGCCCCGCCGCACCTTCGACGAGGCGGCCCTGCAGGAACTCGCCGACTCGATCCGCACCAAGGGCGTGCTGCAGGCCATCCTCGTACGGCCGGATCCGAAGGATCCCGGCAACTACCAGATCATCGCCGGCGAGCGTCGCTGGCGCGCGGCCAAGCTGGCGGGCCTGAAGGCGATCCCGGCAGTCGTGCGGAACATGGACGAGCTGGAGCTGCTGGAAGTCGGCATCATCGAGAACGT
>JAGQRO010000479.1 GCA_020425315.1 Hyphomonas sp.
ATGCACTGCAACTTCCTGATCAATACCGGCGAGGCCACTGCCGCCGATCTCGAAGCGCTGGGCGAACTGGTCCGCGCCCGCGTGCTCGACACGCAGGGCGTGGAACTCCGCTGGGAAGTCCGCCGCATCGGGCGGCTCGCCACTCCCGCCTAGAACGTGCCTTTCAGTTCGAACGACACAATCGGACCGAAACGCCGCGAGCGATCTTCCACGCGCACCACCTGGCCGAGCCGGTTGGTGTCGTAGATTTCACGCCGGTACGTCTCGGCATTGTGCAGCAGATTGCCGACCGAGAAGGACGCTGTCATGCCGTGGAAATTCTTCCGCTCGACATAGGCGTACAGGAAGGCAGGATGGGCCGTATCCAGCCCGACTTCGCCGAGCTGGTAATATGGCGTATTCTCATAACGCTCCATCGAACTGCCCCAGGCCCAGTCCGTGTTCGGAATATCCTGCCGGAATTCGAGATACCAGTAATAGATCAGGTTCGCGTTGATCGGCCGCTTTGCCAGCGTCACCGGGTCTTCGACTTCGGAATCATACCATTCGCCAAAGACGCTGAGCTCACCGCCCGGCACGCCCAGCTTCTGCAGCTTGAGTGTCGCATCGACCTCCGCCCCGATCCTCCAGGCCGAATCCAGATTGCCGGGGCCATCGCCCATCCCGATCGGCACGCGGTCAACAATATCCTCGAAATCGGAATAGGAGACCTTGAACGTCGCCGCGCCCCATTCCTTCAGGTCCTTTTCCATCTGCACGCTGAGCGTCCAGGCCTGTTCCGGCACGATTTCGGAATTACCCGCATTGCCGTTGCCGGCATTGATGTTCACCGAGGAAATGAAGTCGAAAAAGTCGAGCTGGCCAACTTCCCGTTCGATGCGGCTGGTCACTTTCAGCGACGGATCGGCCTGCCAGGACAGGCTTGCAAAGCCCTTCGGCCGGGTGAATTCGCGCAGATTCGCATTGTCGCCTGACTGGGAGAGTTCGGAATATTCCGCGCCCAGCGAGATCTGCAGGTTCAGCTTCGGCGACAATTTGCGGCCATGGGTGATATTGGCCTCCATCCGCTTTTCCTCGACCCGCGAATTGGCGCCGTTCAGCGGGATCACCACCAGCGGCCCGCCATTCATCGCCTCACTGAGGCTGGCTTCGGATTCGAGGAAATTGAAGGCATTCTCCAGCGACACCTGCCAGTCCCGGCCCTCGCCGGTATTGAAGGCATATTCCGCCCGGCCGATATATTCGCCTTCGTCGATGGTCTGGTCGAAATTCGACTGGAAAGACTGTGTGCCGTCGATCGTCAGTGCCCGGAACCGGTTCACTTCCGGGCTGTGTTCGCGCCGGGCAAGGCCGATCAGCTTCAACCGGCCGGGGCCGAGGCCGAACTCATAATCCCCGCCAAGCTCGGCATTCCACTCATCCTCTCCATAGTTGAAGAAGCGCCGGCCCTCCGGCCCGCCGACCGGGAAGGTCCGCGAGACTTCCTTGTTGTCGGCCTGGTAGATGCCGGCCTTGGCGTTGAGATTGCCCACCACGCCGCTCGCCGGTTTCCAGGCCACCGATCCGGAGATCGAGGCATTGTCGGCAACGTGGGTGAAGCCTTCCTTGCGCTTTTCGGTGATGACGCCGGCGCCGTCGGTGATCGTCTCGAAGCCGCCATTGGCGCCGCGCTCCGGCCGGCTGCTCGCCTCGAAGGTCCAGGTCAGTGCGCCCTTGCCGCCGGAGGCCGTCACCTCCCCCTCATGGTAGTAGGGCGGCAGGTTCTCGCGAAAACGGCTCTTCCACCGCCATGTACCGGAAACGCCGCCGGCGCCGGTGGTGACGACATTCACCACCTGCCCCGACAGGCCCGGAATATCGAGCGTGGTGCCATCGACCAGGTCGATTCGGTTGACCTTGTCGACCGGGATCCGGCGCAGCGCCGCCTCGGCCCCGTTCGACTTGCCGGACACGCGTTGCCCGTCGATCAGCACATTGCCGGTCGCCTGGCCAAAGCCGCGCGAGCCATCGTCGTCGCTCTGGATCGAGAAACCGGGAATCCGCCGCACCATGTCGAGCGCGGTGCGCGGGCCATATTGGGTGAAATCCTCCGGTGTGTAGCTGACACCGGACGACACCGGCGTTGCGGCATCCGGATCGGCCATTGCAGGTGTTGCGAGCCAGGCAGCCGAGGCCAGAATGGCCAGGCTGGATACGATACGGCCGGTAGTGGGCACGGGGCGCCTCCCTCTTGAGTTCTTGTCTCGAGACACCGGCGCCCCCGCCAGCTCTCTTCTTGATAATCGATACGGCTACAATTGTAGTCATCGGCGGGCAAGCGTCCGAAACATAAACTTTTTGTCATCCACACAGGCCGGCCCCGCCTCCGCCTCGCTTAAGCCGATGTTCACCGGCACCACGGAGAAAATATCCGGGTCAGGCGGGCGATTCCCGGCCTCCCGGAACGCAGAAGGCAGAAGGAACACCCACATGAAGCGCGTTGCGGTGATCTATGGCGGCTGGTCGTCGGAGCGGGAGGTTTCGATCTCTTCCGGCACGCAAATGCTGCGCGCGGCCCGCGCCGCCGGGTACGACGCCGTTGGCATCGATGCCGGCCGCGACCTTGCCGCCGAACTGGACGACTTCAAGCCGGAAGTCGTGCTGAACGGCCTGCACGGCCCCTGGGGCGAGGATGGCTGTGTGCAGGGCCTGCTGGAGATCATGGACATCCCCTACTCCCATTCCGGCGTGCTGGCCTCGGCGCTTGCCATGGACAAGCTGAAGTCGAAAGCGGTCTACCGCGCTGCCGGCCTGCCCGTGGCCGATGACCGGCAGGTCACCCGCGAGGAAGCCGCCCGCGAACACGCCCTGAAGCCGCCCTATGTGGTCAAACCCGTCAATGAGGGCTCCAGTTTCGGCGTGCTGATCGTGCGCGAAGGGGCCAATTCCCCGCCAAAGGATCTCGACGCCGCCAACTGGCGCTATGGCGACTATCTGATGGCCGAGGAATTCATTCCCGGCCGGGAGCTAACCGTCGCCGTCCTCGGCGACCGGGCCCTGGCTGTCACCGAGATCACGACCTTAAGGGACTATTACGATTT
>JAGQRO010000071.1 GCA_020425315.1 Hyphomonas sp.
GGATGTAGACCGCGAGGAAGAACATCGAAGCGCCATTGGCGTGGATGTAGCGCAGCAGCCAGCCATACGGCACGTCGCGCATGATGCGCTCGACCGAGGCGAAGGCGCCGTCGACGCTGGCCTCATAGTGCATCGCGAGGATCACGCCGGTGATGATCTGGATTGCCAGGCAGATCGCCAGCACGGCCCCGAACACCCACCAGTAATTGAGGTTCTTCGGCGTCGGGAAGCCCATCGCATGGTCCTGCGCAAACCGGATGATCGGCAGGCGCGAGTCGAGCCATTTCGTGAAGGCGTTGGTCGGGGTGTAGGAGGATTCGTGTCCAGCCATCGGAAGTCTCCGTCCTTACAGCGAGATATTGACCACGGTGTCCGACACATAACGGTAGTTCGGAACCGGGAGATTGAGCGGCGCGGGACCTTTGCGGATCCGGCCGGACGTATCGTAGTGCGAGCCGTGGCAGGGGCAGTACCAGCCACCGAAGTCGCCGGTATTGCCCTGTGCGGGGCCAACCGGGACACAGCCAAGGTGGGTGCACGAGCCCGACGTGATCAGGATGGCGCGGTTCAGCGAGCCGTCCGGCTTGGCGTGCAGGCGTTCATCATCGGTCTGCGGGTCGCGCAGGGTCGAGACGTTGACGGCCTCGGCTGCGGCAATTTCAGCCGCCGTGCGGTGACGGATGAAGAAAGGCTTGCCCCCGATCAGGACGCGAATTTCGCCGCCCAGAGGAACTTTCGAGATGTCCACATCGAGTGCGGAGGCCGCGCGGGTGTCCGCAGCGGGGTTCCACTGGTCGACAGCGGCCCAGGCGAACATGGCCGCCCCGCCGAACGCTGCCGCACCTGTCGCGATGTGGATGAAGTTGCGGCGGTCTTCGTCCACCGCACCGTGCTCATTTGCTGTGTGATCAGTCACGCTTTTCCCATCCTCACAAGGCAGAAAACTGGCCCCGTATTACAGGACCCCGCCCCCTTGCACATTGCGGCAAGTGGGCGCGGGGCCAGCCCCTGAAAGTCATATCGGAAGGGCGTTATCCTGACTTGGCGCCCGTGACAACAGGGGGCTTGCAACTGCTGCAGTATGCGCCACAAGACAGGCCCCATGACCATTGACGAGCTTCAACCCCGCAAAGACCGCGCGCGTGACTGGTTCCGCGCCCTCCAGGAAGACATCTGTGCCCGCTTCGAGGCGATCGAGGACGCGGCCAGCCCGCCCCTCTACAAGGGCCCGGCCGGGCGCTTCGAGCTGACCGAATGGAAACGCGGCGATGGCAGCGAGGATCTCGGCGGCGGGCGTATGGGCCTGATGCGCGGCAAGGTGCTCGAAAAGGTCGGCGTGCATTTCTCCGAAGTCTACGGCACGTTCTCGGAGGCCTTCGCGGCGCAGATCCCCGGCGCGGACCAGTCGGATGGCCGGTTCTGGGCCTCCGGCATCTCGCTGATCGCCCATCCGCGCAATCCGCGCGTGCCGGCGGCGCACATGAACACCCGCATGCTGGTGACCAGCCAGTCCTGGTTCGGCGGCGGCGGCGACCTCAACCCCCTGCTCGCCTACCAGCGCGACCAGTCATTTGTGGATTCGGTCGACTTCCATGCCGCGATGAAGGCCGCCTGCGACACCCATGCCGGCGCCGACCATGCGCACATGAAAGAAACCTGCGACACCTATTTCCACCTCGCCCACCGGGACGAGCCGCGCGGCACCGGCGGCATCTTCTATGACCGCTTCAATACCGGCGACTGGGACGCGGACTTCGCCTTCACCCAGGAAGTCGGCCGCCAGTTCGCCGACATCTATCCCGAGATCGTCCGCCGCCGCTTCAACGAAAGCTGGAGCGAAGCCGAGCGCGAGGAACAGCTGATCCAACGCGGGCGCTATGTCGAGTTCAACCTGCTCTATGACCGCGGCACGACCTTCGGCCTCAAGACCGGCGGCAATGTCACAAGCATCCTCTCCTCCATGCCCCCCGTGGTGAAGTGGCCGTAAGGCGCACCTACACGCAGGTGCGGGACGCTACGCGCCGCGTCCACCGCATTTGGATCGCCACTTCGATCCTGACTTTGCCGGCTTTTGCGGTGTGCATGTGGGGTGCATCGGTCTTGCCGGATAGCGCCGGGCCTTGGAAGTCCTTGCTCGCCATCGCTCCATTTATCGCCGTGTTGACCACATGGCTTTGGATGGTCCGCCGCAGCATCAGCGCGGACGGTCCCGGCAATCTCGTCTGCCGGAAATGCGGTTCCGCAGCCTACGAATGGACAGGCTTGCGCGGCGTATTTCACGACACCTGCCCCAACTGCGGGAACGACAATACGGCCAATCAGGGCTGACCCGCCCCTTCCCCGAAATCGCCTGATACGTGTACGCAAAGGACGGAACGTTACGTTTGCGTTATGATTAAGATGGATGGTGGAACGCACGCGGATGTCTCCATGGGGCACGGGCCTGTTGCTGGTGCTGGCCACAGCCATGGCCGGCGCCCTCGGCGGATTCGTCACCAATTCCGGCAAGGATCCCTGGTACGGCACCCTGCGAAAGGCTGACCTGACCCCACCCGACATCGTGTTCGCCTTTGTCTGGCCCATCCTGTTCGGGCTGATGGCGGCGGGCGCGCTGATGGTGCTTGTCCGGGCCGGCAGTTTCACGCGGGCGAGCCGACCGCTCGGCATCTATTTCACCATGCTGATGGTGAATGTCGCCTGGAGCCTCTTCTTCTTCGGCCTGCACGATGTGCCGCTCGCGCTTGGCATTCTTGCCGCGCTCTGGCTGCTGATCATCGCCACGATGGTGGAGTTCGCGCAGGTCTCGAAATCGGCGGCCTGGCTGCAGGCGCCCTATCTCGCCTGGGTGACATTTGCCGGCTATCTCAACGCCTATGTCTGGTGGGCTAATCCGGACTTGTCAGGCGGATAAGCAATTTCTCGCGTTCCATCGTGAAGCCGGACGCGACCCAGGCCGCCTCGACCCGCGCCAGCGCCGCACCGATCTCCGGCCCGCTGAGGCCCGCCGCCAGCGCATCGTCCCCGCCCACCGGCAGGACCGGACGCACGAAGGCTTCAGCCGCCGCCAGCACCGCCGCCGCCGCATCCGCCGGCGCGCCCTGCGCCGCGTCGATCAGCGCCCGGTCGGCGACCGCTTCGGACCCGTGCCGGTAGAGCAGTGCAGCGAGCCCCTGCACCGAAGTCTCGGTGACATGGCCGAGCGCCGGATCGGCCCAGGCAGTGAGCCGGTCACGCTCGGCATTCGAGAGGCGGAGCGCCGCCGCCGCGGCCTGAACCTCGCGCAGGCGGCGGGGGATCATCGCCATCAGCCGGCGCATGGCATCCGGCGCAACGGCCAGCCGCCTTTCCACGTCGCAAAGCGCCGACAAGGTCAACGCTGTCGACCCTGGCAGCAACACCGCAGTCACCCCTGTCTCCTCCATGGCGAGCATGGCCGGGGCTGGATCGGGCGCCGCCAGCGTCCGCTTCAGCTCCTTCCACAGCCGCTCCACGGCGATCTTGCGCAGGCCCTCCTTCTGGCGCGCGCAGGCCGCCAGGCCCGCCTCGTCCACCTCCGCGCCATACCAGGCATTGAACCGGAAGAAGCGGAGGATACGCAGATAGTCCTCGCGCAGGCGTTCGTCCGCATCGCCAATGAATACGACACGTCCGGCGACTGCATCCTCGATACTGAAGGGGATAATTTCGTGTAGCGTGCCGTCCGGGCCGGCATAAATCGCGTTCAGCCGGAAGTCCCGCCGCGCCGCATCCTCGGCCCAGTCCTCGGTGAAGGCGACGACGGCGCGGCGGCCATCGGTTTCGACGTCGCG
>JAGQRO010000072.1 GCA_020425315.1 Hyphomonas sp.
AGGAGCGGATGCTCATGGTGCTGAATCCCGGCAAGGAAGCGCTCGCCAAGGCCATCTTCGACAAATACGACCTCGACGCCGAAGTCATCGGCGAGACGACGGATACCGGGCACCTCGTCCTGACGCAATTTGGCGAAGTGGTGTGCGATATTCCCGTCGCCCCGCTCGGCGAAGATGCGCCGAACTATGACCGGCCCTGGAACGAGCCGCCGAAGCGCGCACCGTTCGATGTGTCGAAATATCCGGCACCGGAGGATCTGGGTGCGGTCCTGAAGAAGCTCATGTCCTCGCCCGACATGGCGTCGAAGCGCTGGGTCTGGGAACAGTATGACCGGCACGTGATGGGCGACACGGTCGATTCTTCACAATCCGGCGGAGACGCCGCCATCGTGCGCGTGCACGGCACGGACAAGGCGCTCGCCATCTGTTCGGATTGTAACCCGCATTATGTCGCTGCCGATCCCTATGAAGGCGGCAAGGCCGTGGTGGCGGAAGCCTATCGCAACCTCTCCGCCGTCGGCGCAGAGCCGATTGCGATCACCGACAATCTCAATTTCGGCAATCCGGAAAAGCCCAACACAATGGGCTATATCGTCAAGGCCATCGAAGGCATGGCGGAAGCCTGCCGCGCGCTCGACTTCCCGGTCGTTTCCGGCAATGTCTCGCTCTATAACGAGACCGACGGCGTGGCCATTCCGCCGACGCCTGTGGTCGGCGGCGTGGGTCTGATCGAGTCACTTTCCAATACGTCAACGCTGAAGGGCGCCGTCGCGGGCGATGTCCTCATCATGGTCGGCAGTACGCAGCGAGAACTTGGCGCCAGCCTCTATGCGCGCCAATGGCTCGGCCTCAAAGGCGACGCGCTGGGCGCTCCGCCTGCTGTCGACCTTGGCCGGGAAAAGGCCCATGCCGCTTTTGTCCGTGAACTGATCCGGGACGGGCTTGTCCATGCGGTGCACGATGTCAGCGATGGCGGCATCGCGTGTGCGGCCGCTGAAATGGCGCTCGCCGGCGCAGCGGGCATGACCCTCTCGGTCGAGGACCTCAGCGAACAGGAGGCATCGGCCGCGGACCTCTTCTGCGAGTCCCAGGCCCGCTACCTGCTTGCCGCCCACCCCGACGCCCAGGCGGAAATCGTCAAGCGCGGCAATTCGCAGGGCATCAATGCAGGCTGGTGCGGCAGCGTGTCTGGCGACCGGCTCGTGTTTGTCGACAATCCGGTGGATGCGAAGCCCTTGATGGACCTCCCGCTGGCGACGCTGCGCGAGGCCCATGAAGGCTGGCTGCCGGCTTACATGTCCGCAGTCGACTGACCGGAACGCCTCACGGCACAAGGAAATCCCGTTTGCCGACCTGCAGGCCTTGATGGCGCAGCAGGCCATAGGCGATGGCGGCATGGAAATGCAGGTTCGGCAGGATGAAGCTGGCGAGATACTGGCGCCCTTCCATCGGCATGGTCGCCTGCCCGATCGGGATCTGAAGCGTGACGCGGGCATTGGCATCGATGGCAGCATTGTCGACACCGTTCACATAATCGATGGTCCTGGCGCAACGGTCCATGAGTTCCACGATGCTGGTTTCGGTGTCCGGAAAGCTCGGCATGTCCAACCCGGCGAGCCGGGCGGCGCCGCGCGCGACGGTGTCGCAAGCGATCTGGACCTGGTGTGTCAGGTCGAACATGTCCGGGCACAGACGGGCAGCGAGCACGACCTTCTCGTCGAAGCCCTTTTCGCCGGCGTAGGCAGCGGCCTTGCCGAGAATGCTCTTCAGGGCACCGATGGTCTGGTTGGTGGATGATTTCAGGGTGAAGGAAACCGTGTCGCTCATGAATGGGTCCGTTTCTGCGGGGTCAGTCTGATTGGGTGGCTGTGACAATCTCATCGAGGCGGGCATCAGCCATGCGTGCGGCCATGATCAGTGTCTCGACGGAATGGACGAAGAAGTCCTGCGGGATGGCGGCGAAATCGTCAGTCGGCTTGTGATAGTCGGGATGATCCTCGACGCCGAAATAGAGGAACGGAATGCCGGCGCGGTGGAAGACGGCATGGTCCGACTGGCCGGTCCAGTCGTCCGGCCCCTGCTCCGGCCGGTCATGGCCCAGGATCAGCTTGACCGGCGCGCCTGCGGCCAGCTCCTCCAGCATCGGGAACAGCTCAGGCGTGTGATAACTGCCGCAGACATAAAGCTCGTTCACGTCAGACCGGCTCACCATGTCGAAATTGAGGTTCAGCGCCATGCGGGCCGTATCGGCGGCCTCCGACTGAATGAAATAGCGCGACCCCTGAAAGCCGATTTCCTCGCCATCGAACAGGACGAAGACGATGTCATGTTCGGGCGGATGATCCGCGAAATACGACGCCACCGCGGTCAGCGCCGCGGCACCGGAGGCATTGTCGTCGGCGCCATTGTAGATTTCGCCCTCCCGGATGCCGACATGGTCATAGTGCGCCGTCACGACCAGCAGCGCCCCCTCGCCCGGCGTCCTGCCTTCGATCAGGCCGACAAGATTGGTGCCATGCTCCGGAAAGCCTTCCGGCGCGTTGTCCGGCATGAAGGCGCTGAAGGGCTGTTCGTATCCGGGGCCCGTGGGGGCGATAAGGCCGTTCACCTCGAACCGCTTGCGCAGGAAGCCGCGCGCCGCATCGCCGCCCGGCGAGCCCATGAGGCGGCCTTCAAGCGCGTCGCTCGACAAGGTCTCGGTAAGCAGCAGAAGGTCTCCGGCATCGAACAGCTCGCTGTGGGGAACTGTGCCGGCATCCGACGGGTCGCCCAGGCGCCCGGTCGTCAGCAACACCCAGGCGAGGATGCCGGCAACCACGCCAACGAGGATGGCAAGTACCAGTGTCTGCCTGCGGGACATGGGCTGCCCTCCCTTTTCCGGTCGCCCTCCTTGATAGGGCCGATTCCGGGCGGCGCAATGGGCACGGCGGCAGCGCAGAGCTTGACCTTGGCCAGCGCGGCGGCCACCTGTGCGCCAGAGACGAAGGACCTGTCCCATGGCGATGCCCCGCGAGACCCTGCTGCAATACCTCACAGAGGCTTTCCCGGACGCGGAGATCACGCTGACTGACCTCGCCGGCGACAATGACCACTGGCAGGCGGAGATTGTCAGCCCGCAATTCGCCGGCCTGCCGCGCGTGCGACAGCATCAGCTCGTCTACGCCGCCCTGAAGGGCACGATGGGCGGCGAATTGCACGCTCTGGCGCTAAAAACCCGCGCGCCGTGAAGCGCAGCTGGGAAGATTGACCTTTCAGGCGACTGGCGGTTTCCTCCGGCCCAATTCGGAGGAAGGAACCGGAATATGTCCAAATTCACCGTGACCGTCAGCGCGCTCGCCCTGTCCGTTGCGCTCGCCGGCTGCGCGCCCGCAAAGGCGCCGACAACGGATACTGAAACGGTAAAGGCCGATGCCGTGGCCGAGGCGACGGCATTCGTCGACCGTGCCGAAGCCGAACTGGCGGCGATGAGCAAGGAGGTCAGCCTCGCCTACTGGGCTCAGGAGACCAACATCACCGACGAGACGGATGCCGCCGCGGCTCAGGCTGGCGCGCGCGCCACGACGCTGGCCGTGAATCTCGCCAACGAGTCGAAGAAGTTCAATGTCGACGACATGCCCTATGATGTGGCGCGCAAGATCCGCATCCTGCGTAGCGGCATCACCATTCCGGCGCCCTCGCGGGACGGCGCGGCCGAGGAACTCTCAGTCATCACGACACGCCTCAGCTCGACCTACGGCAAGGGCAAGTTCGACTACAAGGGCACGATGATCAATCTCGATGAGGCCTCGACCATCATCGAGACCTCGCGCGATCCGGAAGAACTGAAAGCCGTCTGGGAAGGCTGGCGCACTGTCTCTCCGCCGATGAAGGCCGACTATGCCCGCATGGTCGACCTCGCCAATGAGGGCGCCGCCGAGCTTGGCTATCCGAGCCTCGACCGGATGTGGCTGTCGAACTACGACATGAAGCCGGAGGAGATGGAAGCCGAGGTCCAGCGCCTCTGGGGCCAGGTGGAACCGCTCTACAAGGAACTTCATTGCTACACCCGCTGGAAGCTGAACGCCGCCTATGGCGATGACGTCCAGCCGAAGACCGGCCCGATCCGGGCGGACCTGCTGGGCAATATGTGGGCCCAGCAATGGTCGTCCATCTATGACATCGTGAAGCCGGACACCACGCCGGTCAGCTATGACCTGACCGAGCGGCTCGTCGAACGCGGCTATGATGCAGTGAAGATGGTGGAGACTGGCGAAGGCTTCTTCACTTCGCTGGGCCTCGCGCCGCTGCCGGAGACGTTCTGGGAACGCTCGATGATCACCCGGCCGGAAGGCAAGGAAGTCGTCTGCCACGCCTCGGCCTGGGACCTCGACGATGAGGATGATGTGCGCATCAAGATGTGTACCGAGATCAATTCGGAGGACTTCTTCACCGTCCATCACGAACTCGGCCACAATTTCTACCAGCGCGCCTACAAGAACCAGCCTTATCTCTACAAGAATGGTGCGCATGATGGCTTCCACGAGGCGATCGGCGATTTCATCGCCCTGTCGATCACACCGGAATACCTGGAACAGATCGGCCTGATCTCGGCGGAGGAAAAGCCGGGCGCGGATGCCGATACGGCCCTGCTGATGCAGACCGCACTCGACAAGATCGCCTTCCTGCCCTTCGCCATCACGGTGGACGGCTGGCGCTGGGATGTGCTGAACGGCAAGACGGCTCCGGAAGACTACAACTCTGCCTGGTGGGACCTGCGTCTCGCAAACCAGGGCATCGTGCCGCCGGTCGAGCGCCCGGCCGACGCCTTCGATCCCGGTGCGAAGTATCACATCCCGGGCAATACGCCTTATCTGCGCTACTTCCTGTCCTTCGTGATGCAGTTCCAGTTCCACAAGGCCGCCTGCGAACAGGCCGGCTGGGAAGGCCCGCTGCACCGCTGCTCGATCTACGGAAATGAAGAAGTCGGCGAGCGCTTCAACGAAATGATGGAAGCGGGCATGTCGCGCCCGTGGCCGGAAACGCTGGAGAAGTTCACCGGCACCCGCGAAATGGATGGCAGCGCCATCATCGAATATTTCGATCCGCTGATGGTGTACCTGAAGGAACAGAATGAGGGCCAAGAGTGCGGCTGGTAAGCCGCCCGCTGCCCCCAACAGAACGGAAAGCCCCGCCGGATCCCTGTCCGGCGGGGCTTTTCAGTTCCGGCGATCAGAATTTGTAGGATACACCAACCTGCAGCATGGGCTGCACTTCATAGGTCCGTGCGGTCTTGTCTTCTGAGAGCGCTTCCTGCTCAAGGGCGCCCGATCCGTAGAAGGCGGCTCCGGCGAGCACCTTCATGTCGATCCGGCCACGGGCATTGTAGGTGCGGGTGAAGCCGCCGCCGACAAAGGGAACGGTTTCGTCATAACCGATGCGGCTTTCGACCGGGCCATATTCGTCGACCGGAAAGCTGACGTCGCCCACGCTGACATCGCGTTGCAGCGGTGTGCCGAGCCCGAGATCCCTGTCACCCTTGTATGTGCCGCCGCCGACGAAGAAATTGTTCCCGAAGGGGCGCAGGTCTCGCAATACAGCCTTTGCCCGCGCCACGGGCGCAGGCGTGTGGTCGATTTCGATGCCTGTCGTATCTGTTACAGGTGCGCGCCGACTGGCCAGCAAGATGAGATCCCCGGCCTGTGCGGGCGTATCGTCTGGGATCACCATGGCAGTGACCGCATCCGAGATCGGGATGTCATTGTTTTCTCTGGCCTGCGCCGGCAACAGGCAGGTAATCAGCAAACCGGCGATAGCGACTGCAGGCGTCCTCATAGGCAAGCCCCCCAGCGTCCGATGAGCCACCAGTATGCCACCGGCAGGTAAACAGCGGCTAAACGGCTGGAAACTATTCAGGCCCGGAAACACCGCGCCCCTTGACCCTTCCGGCGCGATCTCACATCTCTCTGGCAACATCCGGAGAGAATTCCATGACCGACCAGGCAACCCTCGAAGCCATCGACAAGGCCGTCAAAGGCAATGACGTGGTCCTTTTCATGAAGGGCACCCCCACCTTCCCGCAGTGCGGCTTCTCCTCTGTTGTGGTGCAGGTGCTGGATTATCTGGGTGTCGAGTATGTCTCCACCAATGTGCTGGAGAACCAGGCCGTACGCGAAGGCATCAAGGCCTATTCCGAATGGCCGACCATCCCGCAGCTCTATGTGAAGGGTGAGTTCGTTGGCGGCTGTGACATCGTCAAAGAGATGTTCGAGAGCGGCGAGCTGCGCGATTTCCTGAAGGAAAAAGGCATCGAACTCGAAGAGGCGTGATCCGTTCCGCCGTTCCCTTGCGCCTTTAAGGACAGGCGCAAGGAGGATTGGCCATGGATCTTATCGCAAGAACTGCCCCGCCCGTCGGCGCGGAGTGGACGTTCCAGATTGCGAACATTCCGGCTGACGCCCACAGCCTGACCGTGGAAATGTACGAAGCCAATGGTGGCATCGCCCGGCTGTTTCCGCGCGGGCGAACCAGCATGGATGTCACGCTCATCCTGAGCCAGCCCGGCCGGACCCTGGTATGTGTGGTCGCCCGCGACGAGACGCTGAAAGTTACCGAACAGATCTTCGCGCACCTGGATGTCGGCAACCCTCGTCCGCCACCGAGTACGCCGATTGAGAGGGTCCCGGTCATGGGCGTGAACAAGCCCTCCTATGCATTTCCGCCGCCGCCGGAGTCCGGCTATTCGATGACGGGCGGGCCGGACGGTTCCGGCGGGACAGACCCTTCCCCCGACAAGCCCCGAAACCCCGGCGACCTCACCGATCTCATCAATGCGAGAACCGAGGCGATCATGAACCGCCTGAAAAGACCCTAGGAGGACTTTGACATGACCGATGTACCCCCGTTCAAGGCCAGGATCACCAAGGTCGGCGAAGTCGACCAACCCTGGAAAGTCCTTCTCGTTGACCTCGCGCCCTTCACCTCCATTACCGTGGAATTCTTCGGGTGCGCCGGCGGCATCTTCCGCTACTTTCCGCGCGGGCGCGATCAAATGGCGGTTTCGTTCCAGCACAAGAAGGCAGGCGATGCCCAGGTCCTGATCGTGGCGCGCGACGAAGCCGGCCTCGGTGTCCAGTCATGCTGGGGAGAATTCAAGGTCGCGCCGTCAACCGGACGCTCTGCAATGCCTTTCGGCGCCACGCTCGGCGACGATGAGGACGGGGAAGAATGGGACGACTGGGACCAGAAAATGATCGAGATCGACATCCGCTTTTCGGGAACGAGCTCCGCGCAGGATCATGGCGGCAAACCGGATCGCCGCGATCTGGCCAGCCGCACGGTTCTCCCGGCGCAGGGCAAGCCGCCCATGTCGGAGCCCTGGCATCCGGAGAACGCGCGCTCCTCACCGGCATTGAGCCATGCCCCGGCCCCTGACGGCGCATCCTTCTTTGCCAGCACGGCCCGCTACAGCGCCCGTCACAGCTGACGCGTGACGAGCCGCCGCGTTCTCTGCTTTCCCTGATCTGGCGGCCCTGCTAAAGGCGCGGGTCATGAGCACCCTGATCCAGCCGCCGCCGAAGACCGTCACGAAGAAGCTGCCCAAAGTGGGCATCGTCTCCCTCGGCTGCCCGAAGGCGCTGGTGGATTCAGAGCGGATCATCACGCGCCTGCGTGCGGAAGGCTACCAGATCGCGCCGGACTATCAGGGCGCGGACCTTGTTCTGGTGAACACCTGCGGCTTCCTGGACTCCGCCCGCGACGAGAGCCTCGACGCCATCGGCGAAGCGATCGAGGCCAATGGCCGCGTGATCGTCACCGGCTGTCTTGGCGCCGAGCCCGACGTGATCGAGAAGGCGCATCCTAAAGTGCTGGCGATTACCGGGCCGCATCAGTATGAGGCGGTGATGGAGGCGGTGCACACGCACCTTACCGCGCCACACAATCCGCACCTCGATCTTGTACCGGAAGCCGGCATGCGCCTGACGCCGCGCCACTATGCCTATCTGAAGATTTCCGAAGGCTGCAACAATCGCTGCAGCTTCTGCATCATCCCGAAGCTACGCGGCGACCTCGCCTCACGGCCGATCCATCATGTCCTGACCGAAGCGGAAAAGCTCGTCGCGGCGGGCGTGAAGGAATTGCTGGTGATCAGCCAGGATACATCCGCCTACGGACTGGATATTCGCTACAAGCCGGAGACATGGCGCGGCACGGAGTATGAGACGCGCTTCCTCGATCTCGCAAAAGGCCTCGGCAGTCTCGGCGTGTGGACGCGGATGCACTATGTCTACCCCTACCCGCATGTCGATGCCGTGATCCCGCTGATGGCTGAGGGGCTGATCACGCCCTATCTGGATATTCCCTTCCAGCATGCCTCCGCGAACGTCCTGAAGGCGATGAAGCGGCCCGCGAAACAGGACAAGGTTCTGGACCGGATCCGGCAATGGCGCCGCGACGTGCCGGACCTCGCCATCCGCTCCACCTTCATTGTCGGCTTTCCGGGTGAAACAGAGGAAGACTTCGAGACGCTCCTGGAATTCATCCGCGAAGCGAGGATCGACCGGGCCGGATGCTTCCGATACGAGAATGTGGCCCATGCCGAAAGCCAGGCGCTGCCCGGTCATGTGCCTGAAGAGGTGAAGGAAGAACGCTGGCACCGGTTCATGCAGGTGCAGGCGGACGTTTCCGCCGCCCGCGCAGAAATCCAGGTGGGCACCGTGCAGGACGTCATCGTGGACGGACCCTCTGACGAAGCCGGCATCATGGTGGCGCGCACCAAAGCCGATGCGCCGGATGTCGATGCGGTCGTCTATCTCGACTCGGCCACGCATTTGCGAGCCGGGGATATCGTTCCGGCCGCCATCCATGGCGCCGACGATTACGACCTCTATGGCGCCCCGGCCTGACGCTCGCCGCCAAAAAATCCTGCGGTGTCAAATCTCTGCAGATATTGAAAAACAATATATTGACTTATCGTATTTCGATAAGTCATAGTGCCTCCAACTCAAAGGAGGCCCCTCATGTTCCGCACCGCAAGCTGTATTGCAGCCATCGTTGCCCTTGCCGCGCCGGCGGCCCTGGCTGAAACCAAGTCCTACGACGCCCAGTCTTTCGAAGCGATCAAGGCCCACGGCGCGATCGACGTGATCTATGAGCGTGCGGCCACGCCTTCGATCACCGTGGAACAGGAGAACGGCGACTTCAGCGACGTCTATATCGACTTCGATGGCGATACGCTGGTCCTGTCCCGCCAGAGCCTGCGCAAGGGAAATGGCTGGCTGAAGCGTGTTTCGACCAGCACCAGCAACAATCGCAAGACCATCAAGGTGAATGGCAAGAAGGTGCCCTATTTTGTCGTCCGTGTCGCCGGACCGACCCTCGAAGCGGCCAAGGTTTCGAATTCCGCCAAGCTGACCGCCGTTGATATCGAGGCCGCCACCTTCGCCGGCCGCGTCTCCTCCAGCAGCATCCTCAGCGTCAGCGGCACGGTCGCTTCGGCGAAGCTCGACGCCTCGTCCAGCAGCGAGCTCTATGCCGGCAGCCTCGCGGCAGAGAGGCTTGAAGTGGATGCCTCGTCCAGCGCCGACCTTGAAGCCCGCGTGACCGGCACACAGCTGGTCAACATCGATGCGTCGTCCAGTTCGGATGTCGTGATCACCTCTCTGGCGCCGGCCGCCTTCAGCGTCGACGCGTCCGCCAGTTCGGACGTTGAAATCACGGGCGCCTGCAGCACGATCACGGTGTCTGCGTCCGCCAGTTCGGATGTGGAAGCCGGAGCGCTGACCTGCTCCGCCGCCGATGTCAGCGCCAGCAGCAGCTCTGACGTTGCCGTATTCGCGTCCACATCCGTTGAGGCGCACGCATCCAGCGGCGCCGATATCGTCGTCGGTGGCAATCCGTCCGCACGCGACGTGTCGCGTTCCAGCGGCGGCGATGTCGAGTTTGTTTCCTGAACCCTGGGAGTTCCAACATGAAAACACCTATCCTTGCTTCCGCCGCAATCGGCGCAGCCCTCTGCCTCTCTGCCTTCGCAGGTGAGCAGAAAAGCTTCAGCAACACCGGCTTCGACGAACTCGACGTCGCCGCTGGCCTCGAAGTGACGTACCGCGCCGGAGACAGCTATTCTGTCGTCGCTGAAATCCTGAAAGGCGACGCCGATGACCTGCGCATCACGCAGGATGGCACGCGCCTCAAGATTTCACGGAAGACCACTTCCGGCTGGGGCAACCGGTTCCGGGCGAAAGTCACCGTCACGTCTCCGGACCTGCGCGGGATCGATGCCAGCTCCGGATCGTCGATTTCGGCAACCGGCGTCGATGCCGACGATTTCGGCCTGAAAGTGTCCAGCGGCGCGTCTGCGGAAATTTCCGGAACCTGCGGCAATCTCAGCGTCAAGGTGAGCTCCGGTGGAAATGCCGACGCGCGCGATCTGAAATGCGAGAGCGTGACCGCAAAAGCCTCCAGCGGCGGCTCGGCCGACGTCTATGCCAGCGAAGCAGCGACCAGCAACGCCTCCAGTGGCGGCAGCGTCGATGTCTGGGGCAAACCCAAGCAGCAGGACGCCAACCGCTCCATGAGCGGCGGCAACACCGACTTCCACAACTAGCCGATATCGTAGTCGGCCGGGTTGAGACCTGGGTTGGGCCACTCGAGATCCATATCCTCGAGTGCGCCCCGCACCAGGCGGGCAATCATCGCATTGCGACGGGTCCGGCTGTCTGACGGAATGATGTACCAGGGCGCATGGCGCGTGGAGCAACGCTCGACCGCTGTCTGATAGGCGCCCATAAACTCGTCCCAGCGCCTGCGGTCTTCGAGGTCGGCGGGATTGAACTTCCACAGCTTGTGCTGCTCCGTGAGCCGTTCCGACAGCCGGATGCCCTGCTCCTCATAGCCAAGGTGCAGCATGCACTTCACGATGGTAACGCCGTTTTCGGTCAGGTGCTTTTCAAAGGCGTTGATCTGGTCATAGCGCCGCTCGATGTCTTCTGCGGACGCATAGCCTTTGACCTTCACCACCAGCACGTCTTCATAGTGTGACCGGTCGAATATGCCGACATGGCCGCGTTTGGGCACTGCATTGTGGACCCGCCAGAGATAGTCGCGGGCAAGCTCGTTGGAGCTTGGTGCCTTGAACGCCTTCACTTCCATGCCGAGAGGCGTGGTTTCCGCGAACACCGATTTGATCGTGCCGGACTTACCCGACGTGTCCATGCCCTGAAGCACGACCAGAATGGACCGCTTGCCTTCGGCATAGAGCATGTCCTTCAGCTCATTGATGACGGCAGCGTCTTTCTTCAGGCTGGTTTCGGCGACGGACTTGTCTTCGAACAGGGTCCGGTCCCCGGTATCGCGTTTTGAAAGGTCGAAGGGTTTGCCGTGCGCGGCCACAAGGTGTTTGCGCGCCTGCGCAATCGACGGAATATCCATGCTGACTTGAACTCCAAATGGAAAGGCCGCACCAGTCTGGCGCGGCCTTCCGAGAACTTCAAGAAAAACAGGTGTCTTACGAGGAGTAGAACTCGACCACCTGTGCCGGTTCCATCTTCACCGGATACG
>JAGQRO010000073.1 GCA_020425315.1 Hyphomonas sp.
TCACCGACCAGACGCTCTATGGCTGTACCTTCGCCTTCATGCGCGATGGCCTCTCCCGCTTCGGCGTGAAGATCACCCATGTCGATCTGCGCGACCCGGCGAACCTTGCGGGCGCGATCAGTGAGAAAACGCGCATTGTTTATTTCGAGACGCCGGCAAACCCGAATATGCGCCTTGTCGACATTCGCGCGATGGCTGGCATTGCCCATACCCATGACGCGATCGTCGTGGTGGACAACACCTACGCCTCTCCCCTGCTGACGCGGCCGATCGAACTTGGCGCCGACTTCGTCGTCCACTCGGCGACCAAATATCTGGGCGGGCACGGAGACCTCGTGGCGGGCATGGTGCTCGGCCGGGCAGACGCCATCAGCGACGTCCGCATGATCGGCGTGAAGGACATGACCGGCTCCGTCATGTCGCCCTTCAACGCCATGCTTGTGATGCGTGGACTGAAGACCCTGCAGCTGCGCATGGCGCGCCATTGCGAGAGCGGGATGCGCGTCGCCGAATGGCTGGAAGCGCAGCCGGGCGTGCAGGCGGTGTACTATCCGGGCCTGCCGAGCCACCCGCAGCACGAACTCGCCAAACGCCAGATGGACGGCTTCGGCGGCATGATCGCCTTCGAGCTGACCGGCGGTTACGAGGCCGGCATCTCCATGATGAACCGCCTGCAGCTGATCCGCCGCGCCGTCAGCCTCGGCGATGCCGAAACCCTGATCCAGCACCCGGCCAGCATGACCCACTCGACCTACACACGCGAAGAACGCCTCGAACATGGCATCGAGGATGGCCTCATCCGCCTGTCAGTCGGATTGGAAGACGTGGACGACATCCTCGCCGACCTCGCCGACGCGCTGGGAAGCAACGCGGGTTAAGCCCTCACCTCCCACGCGCTTCGCGCGCGGGCCCCTCCTCTCCCGGAGGGAGAGGGGTTAGAACCGGCGCCTTCGCAATTCCATTCCGGTGGCTTGAGGAAAACCCCTCTCCCGCTTGCGGGAGAGGAGGGGCCGATTGCGCAGCAATGGGAGGTGAGGGAGCCTAGAGCAAATCCCCGCCCGCCGCAGCAGCGCTCGTGCCGTCCTTCTTGAAGGCGCGGATGACGTTCTTGCCGGTGATCCATTTGTGCACTTCGTCCGGGCCATCCACCAGCCGCTGGGAGCGGATGTGCGTGTACCAGGCCGCCAGCGGCGTATCGAGGGAATAGCCGAGCGCGCCGTGCAGCTGGATCGCCGTGTCGACCACCTTGTGCACCATGTTGGCGAGGAAGACCTTGGCGATGCCGTTCTCCTGGCGCAGGTCCATCCCGTTCTCGGCCTTGTAGGCGATATGCATCAGCATGAGACGCGCGATGTAGAGCTCGCTCGCGCATTCAGCCAGCATGAACTGGACGCCCTGGCGATCCTCCAGCCCCTTGCCGAAGGTGGAGCGCTTGGTGACATGTTCCGTGGCCAGATCAAGTGCGCGCTGGGCCATGGCGACATTGTGCATGCCGTGGCGCAGGCGCCCATAGGCAAGCCGGTGCTGGCCCATGGAGAAGCCGCCGCCCTCCCCGCCGAGCAGGTTTTCCTCCGGCACGACAAGGTTCTCGATCTTCACCTCGGCATGGCCGCCGCCCATCTC
>JAGQRO010000074.1 GCA_020425315.1 Hyphomonas sp.
CGCAGGCCGCCCTTGCCTTCCTTCAGGTTCGGTTCGACCACATAGCGCGCATCACCCTGGCGCGTATGGCGCCCGTCGCGCTCGGCCAGCTTGTCGGCAATGAACTGCGCGTCATGCCCCTTCACGACCTGCTCGTTGAAGGCGGCCAGCATGTCTTCGGCCAGCGCCTCGTCGCCGCAGATATAGCGCGCGTCCAGCAGGCTGGTCTTGATGGTCACGTCTTCATTGGCGAGCTTCACGCAATCGGTCGGCGTGCGGAAGGCGTTGCCGACCTTCAGCCCCATGTCCCACAGGGCATAGAGCATGTATTCGACCACGCTTTCCGTATGCGGACTGACCTTGTAGGCGCGCAGGAACAACAGGTCCGTATCCGAGGACGGCGCCATCACGCCGCGGCCATAGCCGCCGGTCGCCATGATGGTGAGGCGTTCGGCCTCGGTCGGGTTGCGGGCGCGGTGAACGTGGGTGGTGGTGAAGTCGTAAAGGGCGTGGATCACCTCGTCCTGAACGGCCGAGAGCAGCCGCGCCGTATCGAGCCCGTCGGCCCCCTGTTGCAGGCGCTCCTGCGCGATCATGCGGCCGCGGAACATGGCCCCATGCAGGATATCCAGCGCTGCCTTGCGGGCGGCCTGCGCATTGCCGAGATTGTCCAGCGCCGCGGCGGTCAGCTTCACCCGCAGGGAGCGGCCGTCGAGAATGTTCGAAATGCGCCATTTGCCCGGCCGGCGGGTCTGCGGGCTGCGGGTCTCAAGCAGGGTCGGCGCGGAAGCCGGGGCCTTGGGCGGCGTGGTCATGGCGGCATCTATAGCAGGTTCGCGGGGCGCGGCTACGCACCCTTTTCCGCGATCACAGGGAAGACCCGCGACTTCTTGACCACGCCATAGGCGAAACTGGTCTCGATGGCGGCAATACCGGGCAGTTTCTGGATCGTTTCGCGTACCAGGCGCTCATAATCGTCGAGGCTGCGGGCAACGATTCGCAGCTCATAATCGGCCCCGCCGGTCATCAGGTAACAGTCGAGAATCGCGTCGGTGTCGGCGATCTTCTTCTCGAAGGCCTGAACGGTCTCCTGGGAGTGATTGGAAAGGCGGATCCGCACGAGGCAGGTGATCGGATAGCCGCAGGCCTTCTGGTCCACGAGGGCCGAATAGCCCCGGATCACGCCGGCGGCCTCCAGGTTGCGCACCCGGCGCAGGCAGGGCGAGGGCGACAGGCCGACCGTCTCGGCCAGCTCCAGATTGGTCAGGCGTCCGTCCTGCTGCAGCGCGCGGACAATCTTGGCATCTATGGTGTCCATATTCTCCAGTATTGGCATATTATGCCAAAAATCAATCCCGCAACGACGCACTATGGCACCCTTCGCCCCGACCTGCATGCTAAACTGGCCACAAATCAGGAGGTTCCCATGGCATTCGATGCATCCCGTCCCGCCGGCCCCGCCACCCGCGCCATCCATCATGGCTACGACCCGGCGAAGAATGATTATGCGCTGACCCCGCCGCTGCACCTGACCTCCACTTTCGCCTTCCCCGATGCCGAGACCGGCGGCGCCCTGTTCGCCGGCGAGGCCGAGGGCCACATCTATTCGCGCATCTCCAACCCGACCGTCGCCCTGCTGGAGGCCCGCATCGCCAGCCTTGAAGGCGCCGAGGCCGGCCTCGCCACGGCGAGCGGCATGGGCGCGATCAGCTCCCTGATGTGGACGCTGTTGAAGCCCGGCGACGAGATCATCACCGACAAGACGCTCTATGGCTGCACCTTCGC
>JAGQRO010000480.1 GCA_020425315.1 Hyphomonas sp.
CGCGCCGCTGAAACCGGCCGTCCAGTTCACGTCGTCAGGGCCGTGGGCCTTGGTGTTCGACGGCAGGAGGCCCGTGCCGACCCAGACCTGTCCGTGCTGTTGCGACAGGGTGAAGAAGTAAGAAAGCGTCGAAGCCTTGTCGCCGTTGACGGTGGCCGAATTGGTGAAGCCGGCGGCGATCTTGTCTTTCCAGGCCTGGCCGAACCAGGGCTTGGACGAAGCGTCGGCGAACTTTTTGAACTGCCAGGCCGGCCCGCCCATATAGGTGGGGCTGCCATAGATGATGGCGTCGGCGCCGGCGAGCGAGGCGAACTCATCTTCGGTGAGGTCTCCCTCCTGGCTGATCCGCAGCACGCTCACATCCGCGCCGGGCACGGAGGCGGCGCCGGCCGCGACGGCCTCGGCCTGTTTGACGGTGTGGCCGTAGCCGGAAAAGTAGACGATGGCGATCTTGGTCATGGGAAGCTCCTTTGCATCTGGTTGCCGGAGCCCCATATGGGCCTTCGGTTCCCTGGTAAAAGTAGGTTCCGTTTGGTAACTAAAGAAGCGCCCGGTACCCTTTGCCGGGATGACGGAGACACCCGTGACGAAATTTCTGCCTGATCCCGCCCATGCCATGGCCCATACGGCCTGCCCCATGGATTCGCTGCTGAAGCTGATGATGGGGCCGTGGACGACCTATATCCTCTGGCTCCTGTCGAACGACCCCTCCCTGCGCTTCGGCGAGCTGAAGGCGAAGATGCCGGGCATCTCGTCCAAGGTGCTGACCGAGCGGCTGCGCATGCTGGAAGGCGCGGGCCTCATCGACCGCGACTACAAGCCGACCATCCCGCCCTCGGTGAGCTATTCGCTCACCCCGCGCGGCACGGAACTCAAAGACGTGCTCGACGGGCTCAACTGCCTCGCCCTGCGCTGGCACCAGGAAGACATGGCGGCCGAGGAGGCCTGAGCCCCGCCTCCATCCGGTTTGAATAGGCCAGCCGCCTGCCCTGTGCTATGGGTGCAAGGCGATGAGCGATGCCCTTGGTCCCGGTGAACTGGTGCTGTGCGTGAACGCGTCCCCGAACCATGTGACGGGACAGCCCGTGCCGCTTGTGGCCGGGGAAACCTACCGGGTCATCGAAATCATGGAATTTGCCTGCCCCTGCGGACGGTCTGACGCCCTGCTGGATGTCGGCGTCGGCTTCGCCTGGTGCCAGACCCGTTTCCGCCACCTTCCCAAGCCCAAGGCGAGCGCCCTTACCCGACGCGCCTCGACCCCGAAAAAGAAGGAAACGGTCTGACAGGACGCCCGGCCGAACGGCCCGCATCCTTACATGAACAAAAAGCAACCCCGACCTCAGGGTTCGCTCAGGCGCACTGGGAAAGGGTATCTGGCAAGCCGGTATGGGCCGGCGAGCTACCAGACAGAGCGAGACGTCTCCATGACCCGCCGCCGCATCCCGGCCCTCCTGGCCTCAACTTTCCTCGCGATATCCGTGGCCGCGCCCGCCTCGGCCGACATATTCGGCGATGTTCGCAAGAAGGCGGAACATGCCGTCGCCACGGTGAAGAAGGAAACGACGAAAGCCGTCGATACGGTCGCCGATGTTGTCGACGATCTCACCGCGGCGCCGGAGCCCCCCAAGCCGGATTTCAATCCGATCAAGGGCGGCCCCTATGAGCCGCCGCCAAGCCTCGACTCCAATCCGCCCCCGCCGGTGAGGTCCATCGACGACATGGAGGCGTTCATCGACAGCGTGCAGACCGATGTCTGCCCGACGCGCGATCAGGGCCGCGCGCCCATGCCCACGGTCAATTCCGGCCAGAGGCTGGCGCTTGCCGGCTGCCGCGTTGTCACCGATACCGCCGGCGACGTGATCGACCTCGGCCAGCTGGGCCGGAAATATGCCGGCCAGCTCGCTGACGGCCTTAAGGCCAGCCTCAGCGACGAAGAGGCGCGCAAGGACATGGTCGAGCGCATGGCCGAGGGCTTTGAGGACATCGAGCCGGTCACCCAGCTCATCAGCGAAGGCTTCTTCCAGACCCCGGAAGGCCGCGACGCGATGACCGCGATCTCCAACGGCGACATGCCCGGCCTGATCCGGATCGTCGGCACCACGGACAAATTGCGCACCGCCCTCATGGCCGCAAAAGCGGCAGGCTTCGAGACGCTGACAATCGGCGCCGAAGTCGACGGCTCGCTCATGATGGGGGCGATCCTGGAAGGCGGCGCGGCAATCGATATCGAGGCCGCCCTGAACTCCCGGATCGGCCAGTCGACCTTCTATGTCACCGTGACCGGCACCGCCGGCGCCGCCGGCTCTGTCGACGGCGGGGTGGGCGTCGGTGTCTGGAGGGCTGCGGCACCGAATGTTGCCGGCCCGGCCTGGGGCGGCATGGCCGCCATCCCGACCGGCAGCGCAGCCGTCGGCGGCGGCGTCTGGTTCGACCAGGACGAGAGCGCCAATGAAGGCGCCGGCAACTTCATCGGCCTGACAGTGGGCGGTTCGGTCGGGCTCGGCTTCGACGTCGCCAAACTGGCCCGGGCGGCCACCGCCACCGGTTCGTTCAATGAGCTGACGAATGCGCCGACGCTGCTCGCCCGCCTCTACACCGCCGCGAAGATGTAGCGGCGGGATTGAAGCCCAAAACAAAAACCTCCGGGCCCTGCATTTCCCGCAGGGCCCGGAGGCGCTTGTGCGTCTGCCTTCGCTCAGGCCGACACGCTGGTGACGAGACCAGCGCCGACGGTGCGGCCGCCT
>JAGQRO010000075.1 GCA_020425315.1 Hyphomonas sp.
ATTGCCCGCACTTCTCATCCGGTCCCACCGCCAAGCGGCCCGGGTTTTCCCTTGAAAAACTGAACACAGCAGCGCTGGGCCGGTCGCACCGTTCCGCCGATGCCAAGAAAAAGCTGAAAGAGGCCATCGATCGCACGAAGACGATCCTCGGCCTGCCGGACGGCTATCGCGTGGCCATCGTGCCGGCCTCGGATACCGGCGCGGTCGAAATGTGCATGTGGTCCATGCTGGGCTGCCGCCCGGTCGATGTCTTTGCCTGGGAGAGCTTCGGGCAGGACTGGGTCACCGACGCGACCAAGCAGCTGAAGCTCGCTGACTGCAACACCTATGTCGGTGATTATGGCGAGCTGCCGCCCTTCGAAAAGGCGCGCGACGATGCCGACATCATCTTCACCTGGAACGGCACCACTTCGGGCGTGCGCGTGAAGAATGCCGACTGGATCAAGCCGAACCCGGACCGTGTCGTGATCTGCGACGCAACCTCGGCTGCCTTCGCGCAGGATATCGAGTGGGAAAAGCTCGATGTGGTGACCTACTCCTGGCAGAAGATCCTCGGCGGCGAAGCGGCCCATGGCATGCTGATCCTGTCGCCCAACGCCGTGAAGCGGCTTGAGAGCTACACGCCGGACCGGCCGCTGCCGAAACTCTTCCGCATGACCAAGGGCGGGAAGCTGAACGAGGATCTGTTCGAAGGCGCCACGATCAACACGCCCTCCATGCTGTGCGTGGAAGACTATCTGCAGGCGCTCGACTGGTGCGAAAGCCTTGGCGGCTGGACCGGCCTCAAGGCCCGTTCCGACGAGAGCCTCGGCGTGCTCACCGACTGGGTGGCGAAGACCGACTGGGTCGACTTCCTTTGTCCGGATGCGGAGGTTCGCTCCAATACCGGCATCACCTTCTCCATCACCGATCCCCGCGTCGCGGGCATGGACGAGGCGGGGCAACGGGCCTTTGTGAAGGCGATGATGAAGCGGCTCGAAAAGGAAAACGCCTGCTTCGACGCGGCCGGTTATGCCAAGGCGCCTCCGGGCCTTCGCATCTGGTGCGGCGGAACGGTGGAACCCGATGACGTGCGCAAGCTTCTTCCCTGGCTCGACTGGGCCTTCGCCGAAGAAGTCGCAGCGCTCTAACTCTCCGAATTTGTCATCCCGGACGGCCCATCGGGCCGATCCGGGACCCAGTTTCAGACTTGCCGCACGGCACCTGGGTCCCGGCTCTCCGCTTCGCTCCGGCCGGGATGACACACTCAAGACATTCCGTACAAAGAGGTGCACTCATGCCCAAAGTCCTTATCGGAGACAAACTCTCCCCCGCCGCCGTGGAAATCTTCCACGCCCGCGGCATCGAAACGGTCACCAAGACCGGCCTCAACACCGAAGAACTGATCGCTGAGATCCCGGAATATGACGGCCTTGTCGTGCGTTCGGCCTGCAAGCCGAATGCAGACGTCATCGCCGCTGCGACGAATTTGAAAGTCATCGGCCGGGCCGGCATCGGCGTCGACAATATCGATATCAAGGCCTCCACGGCCAAGGGCGTCGTGGTGATGAACACGCCCTTCGGCAACGCCATCACGACGGCCGAGCACGCCATCGCCATGATGTTCGCCGCCGCCCGCCAGATCCCGGCCGCCAATGCCGAGACGCAACAGGGCAAGTGGCCGAAATCCGGCTATATGGGCGTCGAGGTCTCGTTCAAGACGCTCGGCCTGATCGGGGCCGGCAATATCGGTTCGCGCGTGGCCGAACGTGCCATGGGCCTGAAGATGAAAGTCGTCGCCTATGACCCCTTCCTCACCGAGGAGCGCGCCGTGGAACTGGGCGTCGAGAAGGTCGAACTCGACGAACTCCTGAAGCGCGCCGATGTCATCACGCTGCATGTTCCGCTCACGGACCAGACGCGCAACATTCTCAGCCGCGAAAACCTGCAGAAGACCAAGAAAGGCCTTATCCTCGTCAACTGTGCCCGGGGCGGCCTGGTGGACGAAGAGGCGGTCGCTGACCTGCTCGAATCCGGCCATATTGCCGGGGCCGCCTTCGACGTGTTCGCTGTCGAACCGGCCAAGGAGAATGTCCTCTTCGGCAAGAAGAACTTCGTCGCGACGCCCCACCTTGGTGCGTCCACGAACGAAGCGCAGGAAAATGTCGCCCTGCAGGTGGCCGAGCAGATGTCGGACTATCTCCTCTCCGGCGCCGTCACCAATGCGCTCAACATGCCCTCGATCACGGCCGAGGAAGCCCCGCGCATCAAGCCCTTCGCGGCGCTTGCGGAAAAGCTCGGTTCCTTTGCCGGCCAGATCTCCGATTTCGGTTATGAGGAAGTGGTGATCGAATATGAGGGCGAGGTCGCTGACCTCAACCGCAAGCCGATGACGGCGGCCCTGCTCGCCGGCCTGCTGCGGGCCTCGCGCGGCGATGTGAACATGGTCTCGGCCCCGGCCATCCTGGCCGACAGCGGCGTCAAGCTGACCGAGACCAAGACCGAGGCGAGCCCGGTCTATGACAGCCTGATCCGTATCAAGGTGAAGACCAAGGCGACGAAGAACGCGGCCGAAGGCGGCTGGCGCACGCTGGCCGGCACGCTGATTGCCGGCCATCCGCGCATCGTCGAGGTCAAGGGCATGGCGCTGGAAGGCGATTTCTCGCCGGTCATGCTCTACGTCAACAATCTCGACAAGCCGGGCTTCATCGGCGCCCTCGGCCAGATGCTGGGCGAGGAACAGGTCAACATCGCCACCTTCCATCTTGGCCGCACGGCGGCGGGGGAGGAGGCCATCGCCCTGATCGGCATCGATTCGGAGCCGTCCGCGGCGATGATCGAAAAGCTCAATGCCCTGCCTGAGGTCCGCTACACCAAGGTGCTGACCTTCTAGGCCCGATTGCAAGGGTGGCAGGCGCCTGTGTCGCGTTTGCCACCCTGACCGGCCTTTCTGGCCCCAGGACCTCCGCCGGCTGTTGACGGGGCGGCGAATACTCCCTTCCTGAGGGCAAACCTTACACGGGAGTCATCCATGATTCGTCCCACAGCCGCTTTTGCCGCCACTGCCGCCTTCTTCGCCGGCAATGCGTCTGCCGATCTTGTCAGCGAAGTCCGCCTCGGCGTGATGCAGGAGAATGTCTGCGTCCTCGATTGCGACAATGCCAACAAGGAGCCGGGCCAGAGTATCAATGGCGAGCTCCTGTTCAATTCGCCGGACGTGCTGGGCATTATCTGGAGCCCGGAGCCCTACATCATGGCCAGCGGCAACCTCAATGGCGACACCAGTTTCGGCGGCGTCGGCCTGCGCTGGGGCTTTGAATTCGCCGAAGGCTGGACCTTCGAGCCGAGCGTCGGCTACGTCATCCATGACGGCACGGTCGAAAATCCCTATCCGCAGGGCGATCCGGTCGGGGCCGCCTATGCCGAGGAACATGTCCTGCTCGGCTCGAAAGACCTCTTCCGCACCACGTTCGGCGTCCACCGCGACCTCGCCGGCCCGTGGGGTATCGAGTTCATGTACGAGCATCTCAGCCACGGCCAGATTCTCGGCGACGGCCACAATCAGGGCCTCGACAATCTGGGTGTGCGGCTCAGCTACAGCTTCAACTAGGCCTGCGCGGCCAAGGCCCCTTGCTTTTCCTGAATGAATCCTGCCCATGGGCCGCGAACGCATAGGAGCGGCACATGGCAGGGGTTGTGGTCGTAGGCGCCCAATGGGGCGACGAGGGTAAAGGCAAGATCGTCGACTGGCTGTCGCTGGAAGCCGACGTTGTCGTGCGTTTCCAGGGCGGTCACAATGCCGGCC
>JAGQRO010000076.1 GCA_020425315.1 Hyphomonas sp.
CGCGCGACCATGACGGCATCGGAGGCCTCCACGATCACGTCCAGATTCTGGATGGCGGCGGGCTTTTCCAGTTTCGAGACGAGCGGCGCCCGCCCGGCAATGATGTCTTTCACTTCCCGCACATCCTCGACCGTCTGCACGAAGGAGAGCGCGACGATATCGACGCCGATGGACAGCGCGAAATCGAGATCGGCGCGGTCCTTATCCGTCAGGGCACGGACGGGCAGCGCCTTGCCGCGCACGGTGAAGCCTTTCTTGTCGGTCAGCTTGCCGGGAATCTCGGCCAGCACTTTCGGCCTCTTGCCGGCTTTCGTCACCGTCAGGATCAGCTTGCCATCATCGACCAGGATCTTGTCGCCGGCCTCCAGCATGTCGACGATTTCCTTGTGCGGCACCGGGATCGTGTCGTCTTCGTCCGCCTCCTCGGCGGCGACGAGATCGTATTCGGCGCGGAAGCCGAGGCGGATGCCGCCATCCGGAAACTTGCCGACGCGCACTTTCGGGCCCTGCAGGTCTGCCAACGTCGCCAGCGGGCGGCCGCACGCAATCTCCGCGGCGCGCACGGCATCGAGGGCTTCCTTGTGCTGGGCATGTTCGCCATGGCTGAAATTCAGGCGGAAGACATCGACACCGGCATCGGCCAGCGCACGCACTTCCTTCGGCGAGCGGCTGCCCGGCCCTAGCGTGGCAACGATCTTGGCGTTCTCGCCCTGCAGTCGGTTCTCGGTCATCGGCGCCTCCGGCCCTCTCGGCTAGCCCGCCCTGTTTAGGCGACTCGGGGCCCGCTCACCAGACGCGCGGCGCCGTGGAATGCCGCTTATGGCAATGAAAATTTTTTCCGTTGCGGCGCACAGAGAGACCCTGCCCGCACCCGCAAAAGGGTCGCCGGCCCGGCCCGCATTGCCTGAAACTTTTTCTTTCCGGTCAGACCGCGAACGGATCGTAATTGAGGATGGGGGCCAGCCAGCGCTCCGCGGTGCGCAAATCCCAGCCCTTGCGGGCGGCATAGTCCGCCACCTGATCCTTCTCGATCCGGCCGACCGCGAAATAGACGCTGTCGGGATGCGCGAAATAGAGGCCCGACACGCTCGCCGCCGGTGTCATCGCGAAACTGGACGTCAGCGACACGCCGATGCGGGTTTCCGGACTGAGGAGACGGAACAGGGTTTCCTTCTCCGTATGATCGGGCTGGCTCGGATAGCCGGGCGCCGGGCGGATGCCGCGATACTTCTCGGCAATGAGATCAGGGTTGGAGAGTGCCTCCTCCGGCGCATAGGCCCAGAATTCGCGGCGCACGCGCTCGTGCATGTATTCGGCCATGGCCTCGGCAAAGCGGTCCGCCAGCGCCTTGACCATGATGGAGGAATAGTCGTCGCCCTGCTTCACGAAGTCTTTCGCGATGACCTCGGCCTCCGGCCCCGCCGTGACACAGAAACCGCCAATCCAGTCATCGCCTTCCGGTGCGACGAAATCCGACATGGCGAAGTTCGGACGGGCATTGTCCTTTTCCATCTGTTGACGGAGCGTGTGGAAGACGTCGCCTGTGGCGAGACGGATATCGTCGCCATCGCGATTGGCTTTCCAGAAGCCGACCACGGCTTTCGGCTTCAGCCAGGCCTCGCCGACGAGTTGCTGCATCATCGCTTCGGTATCGCGCCAGAGGCCGGAGGCCGCCTCGCCGACAATCTCGTCTTTGAGGATGGCGGGATATTTCCCCGCAAGGTCCCAGGCGGAGAAGTACGGCGTCCAGTCGATATAACGGGCGAGCGTGGCGAGATCGATATCCTCGAAGGTGCGCACGCCCTCGAATGTGGGCGCCGGCGGTTCGTAGGCGGACCAGTCCGGCTGCATGGCCTTGCCGCGCGCCTCTTCGATCGGCAGGCGTGGCTTCGGCGGGCCACCGGCGCGGGATTCGCGCATGCGCTCGTAACGCGCCCGCGTCTGCTCGACGAATCCGTGCTTCTCGCCGGCGCTCAGCAGCGCGCTGACGACACCGACGGCCCGGCTCGCATCGGAGACATGGATCACCGGCGCGGATTTGATGACCGGATCGATCTTCACGGCGGTATGCGCCGGGCTCGTCGTCGCCCCGCCGATCAACAGCGGCTGGGCCATGCCGCGGCGCTGCATCTCGGCGGCGACATAGACCATTTCGTCGAGGCTGGGCGTGATGAGGCCGGAGAGGCCGATCACATCCACCTTCTCGTTCACGGCGGTGTCGAGAATGGTTTCGGCCGGCACCATGACGCCGAGGTCGAGAATTTCGTAGCCATTGCAGGCCAGCACCACACCGACAATATTCTTGCCGATATCGTGCACATCGCCCTTCACTGTTGCCATCAACACCTTGCCGTTGGAGACATCCACAGTGCCGAGGCGGACTTTCTCCTCCTCCATATAGGGCTCAAGCCAGGCGACGGCCTGTTTCATCACCCGGGCGGATTTCACCACCTGCGGCAGGAACATCTTGCCGGAACCGAAGAGGTCGCCGACGACATTCATGCCGTCCATCAACGGGCCTTCGATGACGTGCAGCGGGCGCTCAGCCTTCTGGCGTGCTTCTTCCGTGTCCTGATCGATGAATTCGGTGATGCCGTGGACGAGGGCGTATTCGAGCCGCTTCTCCACCGGCGCCTCGCGCCAGGAGAGGTCCTTGGTGGCCGTCTTGCCCTTCTGGCCTTTCAGGCCTTCGGCGACTTCGACGAGGCGCTCGGTCGCGTCAGCGCGGCGGTTGAGGATGACGTCCTCGACGCGCTCACGCAGGCCGGGCTCGATATCGTCATAGATGTCGAGCTGGCCGGCATTGACGATGCCCATCCACAGGCCAGCCTTGATCGCGTGGTACAGGAACACGGTGTGGATCGCCTCGCGCACCGGAACGTTGCCGCGGAGGCTGAA
>JAGQRO010000077.1 GCA_020425315.1 Hyphomonas sp.
TGCAGGTGCACGCAGGACTTCCGGTGGATGAATCTCATTTCAAACAATGGCTGGTCCTGTTCAGGAAGGTGGCCCGTCAGGTCTGTACGCCGGAAGGCGCTGATTATGTGATTGAGCGTGCCGAACGTATCGCTCGGTCGATTCATCTGGGGATCTCTGTACATGCAGGTATTCCGCATCCGGCAAAAAGGAGGATTTGAGGATGGCTTTGCCAGAAACGGCCGCGGAGCTGACCTCGTATATTGAAGGCCGCTTTCATGCGCGCCACCGGGAGCAATTGCCGGAGCTGAAAAGTCTTTCAGAGAAGGTGGAGAGAGTGCATGCAGAGAGCCCGTATGTGCCCGTTGGTCTGGCGGATCTGCTCGCAGACATGATTGGCGAGCTGGAAGTGCATATGAAGAAGGAAGAGCTGGTGCTGTTTCCGGCAATCCGCCAGGGTCATGGTTCTCATATGGGACATCCCATCGCTGCCATGCGTGCCGATCATGATGATCATCTCGTCGCAATCATGAAAATCCGTTCTCTGACGAATGATGTAACCTTGCCGGAGCACGCATGCGGAACCTGGCGACGGCTTTACGCTGGTCTTGGCGAATTCCTTGTCGACATCGAAGAGCATATCAGGATAGAGAACGATATCTTGTTCCAGCAGTTCGACAGTGAGCTCGAGAAAAGGCCGAGGTCTTACGCTTCCTCACCCTGCATGGCGCACGAGTTCGATGATGACGGCAGCACAATTTGAACGAAAAGTTGGTGTCAGTGATCACGACCTGATTTTCGTTTTCCGCCTTGGGCCTCTGCCGCAATAGACGGGCTCAGGTCAAGTCCACAAGCCGATGCGGGAAAGTGCAATCGTCCACGAAAATGCAAGGCTCACTGGCGCGCAACTGGCGCGCAAATATCCGCTTTGAGCGTCATTTTCCGGAGTTCAGTGGTCGCGAGAAATCCGTAGTGCGCTGTAATCATTGAGAGTGTAGTTATGTAGTGTTTTCTAGCCCATTTTTGTAATCAGAGGGTCGCGGGTTCGAGTCCTGCAGCCGGCACCAGAGGAAACAGGGCGCTGGGGCCCGCTATGCCGCGGCCCAGAAGGGTCGCCCTGCGCTTTGAGGCAACGCCCAGCGCAATTCGAGCCCGACGATCAGCGACAGACCTATCAGGAAGTGGTCGACGCCAAAGTCTTTGACAGGTCGCTGATCGCTTGTTGAATGGCCCTGCGCTGCCGGCGAACTCGTGGGAAGTCCACGATTCTGCGGACAATCATCCACGGGAGCGGCCCGAAGGCGAGCGCCAGCCAGATCAACCTGACAGGGCCATCTCCATTTTCGGAGTACAGAACCTGGTCCGGGATGATTCCATTGCTCTCCAGCCGGTCGAGTATGAGCATCACCAAACCTGCGAACGCTATGCCCAGCACGATCATAGGTATGAAGGAGGAAATCAGCCCGGCCACGGTGGAGAAGGGAGAAAGCTTCAACCCGGCCCTACGTGCGGCTGCCTTGAACATGTCATCTCGAATAAGACTGGTGTCCTGTTCGAGGCTGTAGAGTGCGTAGAACGGTGATGACACCCAATCCTTCACCCGCAGCTTCACCAGAGCCACGTGACCGCCTTCGCGAAACTCAATCGGCGAGTCCTCCAGCCGCAGCGTTTCTTCTCTTCCGTTGGAATTCCGCAAGATCAGACGTTGATGATGTACAGTGCTCGACGAGATGCTGATGGGCGCGATGTGGCCGGTCGTGTATCCGCTAAAGGACGTATAGATGGACCCGCCGCCTCCGCCGCCGCTGACATGCGTCACGGGGTAGCTTTTTTCTGAAACGATTTCGTACGTCTCTTGGACGACCTCGACTCCCGAGACCGTTTTGACACTTGGCTGGCTGATTGGTTTGGAATTCATCTGTTGCTCTGCCCCATCAATGTCACGCGTCCACCTTGATCACACAGGGTATCGCAGTCAACCGCAGTGCCCTGATGTTGCTCTGCCCCATCAACGTCACGCGTCCACATTGATGGTCTTGTAGCTGGCCGGGTCACTCTTCCGTCATCTTGTTCACGAGGTGGTTGACGACATAGCTTTCCTCTTCCTCATCGAGGCCGTCATTAGCAGCGAGTAGAATACGCTTGTAGGCGTTCGCGCCTTCCATGTGTTGCATGGCAATCTGCAAAGGACGGAATGATTTGTATTCAGCTCGCTGATAGAGATCGAAAGCCAGATCAGTATAGCCAAGCTCGAAAGCAAGGCTGGCGGCTTCCTCGGCTTCATGGACATTCGCGCGCCGGCCCAAAGAATTCTCGCCGGCATCTGCGTCCATTTTCTGCCCGACCAGAAGTGCCGCTTCCAGGGCTTCCACAGCGCTCTTCCTGTCGCCGTTTTCTGCGTGTGCCCTGGCCCGCGCAAGCGGGACGAGGAGTGGGTAGCGGTACCCTCCCTGTTCCAGCGAAAATTCACTGACGATCTTCTCGAGTTCAGTCGTTTTTCCAGTCGTGGCCATCGCATCGGCCAGTTCCCAGGCGAGCGCCAGGCGTTCACTGCTTTGAATCGGCATCGAGACGAGTACCTGATGAGCCAGGTCGTTGTATCCATGCGCCGTCAGTGACCGGACGATAGCAGCCTGGTTGTGCTCCTGATTGCCACCAACGCGGCTCGCAATATCAAGCGCTGTGCCCGCATCTCCGGTGGACGCGATATGCTCCAGCAAGGGGACGATTTGCAGCCGATAGCCGATACTGCCAAGCAACTCGGCCGCCGAAGCATAGTCCCCCCTGTTCACCGCAATCATTGCGGCAGCTTCTGCAGTGGGCGACCCGATTGCCGCGGCCTTTGCCATCGTGGCATCTGCAGCCTGTGGGCGGCCGATGCGCTCGTATCCGAAGGCGAGAATCGAATAGAGCTCCGTCAGGCGGGTTGGTTCCGAACGGGAAATTGCCTGTCCGGGACGTTCGAGAAGTCCATCCAGTTTTGCCTCGACAGCCTGCAGCGCCGCCAGGACGTCGCGATCGCCTTCGGGCGCCTCCAGCATCCTGCCGAGGTTCTGGTCATTGGCCGCATAAAGCTCGTAGACGGAGTTCCAGCCTCGTCCGGCCTCATTGTCGAATGTCGCAAGCTGCCGGCCTGCGGCATCCAGTGACCAGAAGGAAAACAGCTCCGAGATGTTCTTGTGCGGCGCGAGGGCAAAAGCCTCGTCGAACTCTCCGTCCATGACAAGAGCTGCTGCGATAGCCTGCCGTTCCGTGACATTGATATCGAAACCGAGCGTGTCGATCACATATCGAGCCTTGGCGTGTGCCTCTTCGGAATTGCCGTCCCTGGCAGCGCGCAGGGCAAGCGCGAGGGCGACACTCGCGGACATCGACTTGTCCAACCCGTCCGTTTGGAGGAGTTGGTCGAGTTCCCCTGCGGCGAACGGCCAGCCCACGTTCAGATCGTCGGTATTCAGGATGCTCAGCAGGAAAGAGGCCTTCTCTGCCGGGCTGGCATCCAGGGTTCCACTGGCAGCGCGAAGGGCGGCGATGGCATCTGCCGGCCGGGAACAGCCCGTTCCGGCATAGGCGACCTGAACCAGTTCGGCGCGATAGCGCGGCGCATTGATGGCGATAGGCGCCAGGGCCTTGTCGGCAGCTTCAAACCCCGACGAGCAGACTTGCGTTCGGGCCGTGACGGCCGGGTCGTTCGAAGGCTCTCCGGATGCATATTCGACGCTGGTGAACTGGCTGAGGCAGGCAATGTCCGGCCTTTCATAGCAGTCCGCGCGGGGGGCAAGGCGGTCCCTGGCAGCCCGGATTTCCTGAGGGGACACGCCGCCTGCTGAGCGGCCCACCGCAATGGTCCGCCCGAGGCTTGTTTCGGAATATTTGTCGGCAACCGCGTCGAGATCGGCGAGAATACTGTCATAGGCTTTCAGGCGCCTGGAGGGGCTGTCTGATTGCCGCGCTGCGGTCCAGCTGTCGGCGATCTGCTCAAGCCGCCTGGCGGCTTTGTCCTCCGGGTTGCCGCCGCAGGCGCCGATAAGGAGGAGGCTTGCCAGTGCGGCCGTGTGCCAGAGTCTCGGTTTCAACATGTCCGAATTCCCGTTGGGTGTGAGTGTCAGGAGGTGAGTGTCAGGTGTGGAAGGCTGGCTATTTCACGCAGCGCACTTCGGCCTTCTGGCCGGCGAGGTTGATGCGCTCCATGGACTTCAGCTTTTCCGGGTCATCACCGATCTCGGCGAGCATTGCGAAGCTGGCGCCGAGTTCGGAGCCGGAAGCTGCGAGTTGGACGAACATGTCGAGGTCTTCAGCCTTCAGTTCCTTGACCATGACCTTGCTGACGCAGGAGCAATACTTGGAGTCACCGAGATTGCTCATGCAGGCCTCGGTGATCTCCTTTTGAGCGCCTGAGTTCCCACAAGCCGTTGCCAGGATGGCAATGCCCAGCACTGAGAGTGTTCTGATGGAAGCCATGCTTTGTTCTCCAAACTTGATACGCCGCCGACTGGCCGACGAGGCAGGGTTGATGTCTGGAGAACAGGGTGCCGGAAGTCAGTCTGAAGTCTTCACATCGGCATAACGAAACTCTAACGTCGCATAACGGCCCGCAAATACTGCAGGTTCGGCATGGGGCGCAGAGGGGGAGGACCGATGATGGGCAGCCAATCGGCCAGTGGGGATTCGCAGTACAAGTATGTTTTCGGGAACGTCGTGTTCGATGAACGGGCGATGACACTGGAAGTGGACGGTGTGGCGGTGGACGTTGAGCGCCGCCCGCTTGAACTCCTCAGCCTGCTCCTGTCCCATGTCGATGAAGTCATGACCAAGGACGAACTGCTCGACACCGTGTGGGCTGGTCAGACGACGGTCGAGAATGTGCTGCCGAACGCGATCAACAAGCTGCGCCGGGTGCTGGGGGAAGCCAATGCCGACCGGATCGTCACTCATCCCCGTATCGGATACCGGTTCAGCGGTCCTGTCGAACGGACAGCCACGGGCCGGAAACTGCAAAGCAGCTTTTCTTTCGCCAGCGGGCAGGCAATCCCAAAGCGCGAACACTTCCGCTTGCAGGATCTGTTGTCATCGGGCCCGGGGCGCGAAGTCTGGGCGGCCAGTCACGCAAAGACGGGCGAGCAGCGCGTGTTCAAATTCGCCCGCGATGGTGAGGCCCTGACCAGCCTCAAACGCGAAGTCACCATTCAGCGTCTGCTGTATGCATCCGGCAAGGACGGCGCTGCAACGACCCGAATCATGGACTGGAATTTCAGCGACCCGCCCTTCTTCATCGAATGCGAACACGGCGGCAGCAATTTGAAGGACTGGCTTGAGCAGGACGGCCGGATCGAGCGCATGCCGCTGTCCGAGCGCATTGGCCTCGTCGCCCGAATTGCGCGCGCAGTCGACCAGTTCCATCAGGTGGGCATCCTTCATAAGGACCTCAAACCCACCAACATCCTGGTCTCCGGGAATGGGGCAGATGTCCGTCTGATCGATTTCGGCAGCGGCACAGTGCTGGAGCGGGAACGCCTTGAGGCCGCCGGGCTGACACCTATGGGCCTCACGCAGGATCCGGAAAACAGCTCCCGCTTTGCGACAGCCGGCTATATCGCGCCGGAACTCGTGAAAGGGCAGGCTTCGAGTGTGCGCAGCGACATCTATGCGCTCGGACTGATCGCCTGGCAGGTTCTGAGCGGAGAGATCGGCGCCGCGCTTACGACTGACTGGGATACCCGCATCGATGACCCGCTTCTGACGGCCGACATCCTTGCCGCGACCCACCCGGACCCTGAACAGCGGATGGCCTCCGCGGGCCTGCTGGCAGAACGGCTCGAAACACTGGATGAGCGCAGGTCAAAGGCTGAAGAGGACACCCGGGAAGCCGAACGCTTGCAGAAAGCCGACGCCGCCTTGCGCCGCGCAAGGGCGAGGCGTCCCTGGCTGGTCGCGACAATGGGTCTGCTGCTTCTTGGAATCGCAAGTTCCAGCGCTTTTGCCTTTCAGGCCAATCAAGCGAGGAAGACTGCAGAACGACAGTCTGCAAGGGCTGTGGCGGCGAACAGCTTTCTGACCGAACTTGTCGTCAGTGCCAATCCCAACAGTCTGGGTCACCCCGGCGACTCCCAGCTGCAGGCAGCAATTGACCGCTCCTATGAAAAGGTCAGCGATCAGTTTTCCGGGGACCCATTGACCCAGATTGATTTGATGGAGTCCCTGCTCGATCTGTTCGCCGGTCTTGGGGACTATGGCAAATCCGCAGAGGTGGCCGGAGATGCGGCGGACATTCTGCATGCGGTCAACAAGAAAACGACCCCTCGCGAGATCGACTTGCGGTTCGCCCGGATTCGCAACCTTGGCTACAATCAGCAGATCGATGAGGCCAAGGCGGAACTCGACGAGTTGGCGGAAACCGAATCCGATCTGCTCCACGCCTCACCCCTGATGACGCTGAAACTGCTGCGTACGGAAGGATTGCTTGGTCTGCACGGCACCGACTGCGAGTCAGGTCTCGGGCAGCTGGAGGAAGCGAACCGGATATACATGGACAATGACATCAATGATCTTCAGGAACTCGCTGAGATCAAGTCCGCGCTCGCACAATGCTACAGCCGCCTGAACCGGGACGAGGACGCTTTGCGGGAAGCCAGGGCCTTGAACTCTCCATTGCTCATGGAAGCGCAGGGCTTGCAGGTCTGGCGGAAGATCGCCTTCCGGGAAATCCTCGGGGGAAGTCTGGCCTACTCAATGCGCTTTTCGGAGGCCAGGCCGGTCTTTCATGAATTGTTGAAGGATGTGGAGGGGCTCTACGGCCCGAATTCGAGGCAGGCGGGGCAAATTCATACGAATCTCGCCCAGTCCTACAGTGGCGATCACCTGTGGGGCGAGGCCCGGGACCATGCCGACGCTGCCAGCCGGATCATCTGCGAACTGGTCGGCGAAGACAACGGTCAGTGTATGACTGCGCAGGTGAATGCCGCCATTGCCGCGATCGAGTTTGGCGAGGGCGGAGAGGCTGAAGCGGTCCTGCAACGCGTTCGGGATACTTTTGTCGAACTTGTCGGACCGGATCATCCAGCCGTGAAAGTGATCGAATATCACATCCTGCGCTGCATGTTGTTCAGGGATGCCCCGCCTGATGCGATGGGCCGCTTGATAGATGGCTTCGATCCGGAGGTTCTGGAGCAAGCCTCACCGGGCAATCACTGGCAAACCCGCATCGACGGAATACGAGGACGCTATCTGGTGCGTGCCGGCAAGACCGCCGAAGGCAAATCTCTGCTCACGAATGCCATCGCGGCGATGAGGCTTCAGGAGTTTCCGGAGGATTTCATTGCCAGGTATGAGGCGGACCTTTGAGAGGCGCTTTCACCATGTGGGATTCTTGCGGAAGAAACTCGGCGCCTGGCCGCTGGTCGGGAAACAGGGGATCGCGCATTCGAACCCTGCAGCTGTACCAGGAGTTCGAGTGTTAGAGACGCTCGAAGTTTCCAATGGCGGCGTCCAGAATCAGAAGGTCTCCCCAGCGCGACAAGGCTCCGTCTATTTGCACAGGATCCGCAAGGAAGGGCAGCAGGTCGTATCCATAGGGCCGCCCGCCATCCATCATGATCATCAGGGCCGATTTGTTGGCCCTGTCCCGGGCGAAGAAGGCTGGGGGAATGCCGCCGCGGATGCAGAGGGAGGCGCAGGATTTGTGAACTTTGCCTTCCGATGGGCGCATGGCGCCGAACCAGCATTTGGAATCGAGGATCTCTCCGGCAAGTGAAATGCGGCCGAGAGGTTCCGGCTTCGGGAAAACCAGAGAAGGGTCAGCCGGGGTGTCATCTTCCCGGATCCATTCGCCCATCTCGTTCACGGCAATCATGGAATGGCGCCCGCGCTGGATGAGGCTGCCGGTGATGACGACCGCCTTGCCGGCCAGGGATCCGATCCTCGCCGCCACGCCGCACTTGCCGAGGCAGGAGAGCAGCGCCGTGCGGGGACCGCCACCGAGGTCGAGTGTGCGCAGCATGGCATAGGGCGTGCCGGTCACGATGCCGCGCCACTCCCGCACGGCGCCCTGGTTCCACATGCCGGGCCCCGGTGGCGTCTGAAATGCCGCCAGCCCGCCGGCCATAGCGGCAGCGCCGAAGGTGAGACCCAGGCCCGCGCGCAGGAAGAAGCGCCGGTCAGCTGCGGGCGTATCTGCCCAGCCGATGAAGAAGCTGTCGTCATCCTGTTTGTGGTTCATCGGACGGCCTCCTCGATCAGGGAAGGTGTAACGGGCGTGCCCGGGGCCAGCGGCCGGGGGTTCACATAAATGATCCCGTCCCGGATCTGGGTCTCATAGGTGGAGATGCGCTCGGTGAACGGCTCCGGCGAACGGCCATCTTCCGGCCTGTACTGGAAGCCGTGCCACGGGCAGGTGATACAGCCATCGATAATCCGGCCCTCGCCGAGCGGGCCGCCCTGGTGACGGCAGACATTGGAGACAGCGTGAACCTTGTTGCCATTCCGGAAGACAGCGATCCGTTCTGCGCCTTCCGGTTCAAGGATGATGGCGCGGCTGTCTGGGATGTCTGCCGCGCTACCCACCTCAAGCCATCCGTCTGTCGGTCTGGTTTTCGCGTCCGGACCGGACGCAAAGAAAGCCGAATACAATTGAAGAGCGGTGACGATGGCGGCTCCGGAGGCCAGGAGGACGACATAAGCAGGGTGCTTTTCAAACTGGATGGCGCCGAGCGCGACATGCGCGACCAGTAACACATAGGCTCCGTAGACGGACATGTGGACCGCCTTCCACAAGCCGGGGCCGAGATTGGCGTTCCAGAAATCGTGGCTGGTGGCCGCCATGAGGAAAAGGATCAGGAGCGCGATCAGCCCAAGGGATTCGAACGGAAACCCGGAAATGGAATCGTATCGTGGGTTGGAGACCAGCAGGGAGACAATGGGATTGATATCGGAGAAACCATGATACCAGAGCGTCACCAGCCCGGCATGAACCAGTGCGATGAGGAATGTCGTCACCCCGAGATGGCGGCGGTTGTAGAGCAGGGGCTTGAACCGTGGCGTCAGGCGCGCCATCGGGCCGATGCACAGGATGAAGGTCAGCATCAGGAAGGCGAGCGTGCCGGTGGCGCGGATCAGCATCTGGACCGGTGTGAAGCTTTCGCCGTCCGTTGTTGCCAGCGAGGAGGCCGCGGAGAATCCGGTCAGATAGACCGCGACGCCGGCCAGCATCCAGGCATCGAAGCGCTTCTTGAACGGCGTCCAGGTGACGGCTTTGTATCCATGCGCCATCAGTGCGCCTCCGCAACCGCGACGCCCGGCAGGGTGTCGTTCAGGGGCGTTTCCTGCCGGCAGGCCAGAGCGGCAATCAGGACGCAGACCAGAAGCGGCGCAGCAATGATCCAGATTGATCTGTGGGCGGTTCGGTGTGCGCGTTTCATGAGACCGGCGGTGCCTTCTGTGTGAAGAGTTTGAATAGGATGAGCGGCCAGAGTCCCATGGCACCCGGGAAGACAAGGAGCCGCGCCTGCAGGGGCATGCTTTTCGCGTCGGGATCGATGCGCCCGGCTCCACCCGAAACGAAGACAATCGCAACCACCGCGCCGACGGCGAAGTAGAGCCCCAGGAGGGTGACGATCAAATTGGCCATCGCAAGGCTCATCGCGCCACTCCCGCATAGCGGATGCCTGAAAGGTCCGCCATGTCGCGTTTGAAGGTGATGATGTCCTCGGCATTGAAGTCGGAGAGGGCATGGTGGCCACAGGCGCGCGCCATCACCTGCATCAGTTCCACGCTCGCCTCGAAGAAATTCTTCAGGCGGTGCGCGGATTTCTCGGCGACAAGGCGCGACACGAGATGCGGCTTCTGCGTTGCGATGCCGACGGGGCAGTTATTGGTGTGGCAGGCGCGCATGGCGACGCAGCCGATGGCCTGCATCGCGGAGTTGGACAGCGCGACGGCATCCGCGCCGAGCGCCATAGCCTTGATGAAGTCGGGTGCCGTGCGAAGGCCGCCCGTCGCGATCAGAGTCACGTCCGGCGCATGCGCATCGAGGTGCTGCCGCGCGCGAGCGAGCGCAGGGATTGTCGGTACGGAGATGTGGTCCCAGAAGATCAGCGGCGCTGCCCCCGTGCCGCCACCGCGTCCATCGAGAATGATATAGTCAACGTCGACCTCAAGCGCCGCGTCGATATCCTTTTCCACATTCTGGGCGGAGAGTTTGTAACCGACCGGAATTCCGCCCGTCCGCTCACGGACTTCATCGGCAAAATCCCGGAATTGGGAAAGCTCGGTCCAGTCCGGGAAGGTGGGAGGGGAAATGGCGTCATCGCCCGGGTTCAGGCCACGTACTGCTGCAATCTTTTCGGTGACCTTTGCGCCGGGCAGGTGGCCGCCCGTACCGGTCTTGGCGCCCTGGCCGCCCTTGAAATGGAAAGCCTGCGCCTTCGCCACCTTGTCCCAGGAAAAACCGAACCGCGCTGAGGCGAGTTCGTAGAAATAGCGGGAGCAGGCCTCCTGTTCCTCCGGCAGCATGCCGCCTTCGCCGGAACAGATGCCCGTGCCGGCGAGTTCCGCGCCCCGCGCCAGCGCGACCTTGGCAGAGGCTGAGAGTGCGCCGAAGCTCATGTCAGACACGAAAAGTGGAATATCCAGCACCAGAGGCTTCGCAGCACGGGGCCCAATCACCGTCTGTGTGGAAACGGGCTCGCTTTCCTGAAGCGGGCGCCGGTGAAGCTGTGCGGTGACAATCTGGATGTCATCCCAGTCCGGCAACTGGTCGCGGGGCACGCCCATCGCATCGACGGGGCCATGATGGCCTGTTTTTGACAGCCCGTCGCGGGCCAGTGCCTGGATCTCCCCATTGCGAGGCTCCTCGTTCTGGCCGTGGCTGGTATCCTGATAGAGGCCGAGATAGTCGTCGCGCTTGAACGGTTGCGGGTGAGCCTTGGCCCAGCTTCGGATTTCGCCCTCATCGACCAGAACGTCATCGCCTTCGATCCGGGCGGAAAATTTCTGCAGGACTTCCTTGTTCTCATATTCGGACACGCCGGTATCGACCCGGTAGTCCCAATGGTGCAGGCCGCAGATGAGGTTGTCATTCTGGTCGACATATCCGTCCGCCATCAGGGCACCGCGATGCAGGCAACGGCCATAGAGGACGGAGACTTTGTCATCGAACCGGACAACCACAAGATCGACGTCCGCCACCAGCGCATAGGCGGGCTTGCGATCTTCAAGCTGGCTCCATTTGGCAACGCTGACTTGTTTCATCCTGTCTCCCCGGAGGAATGCTGCTGGCGATGAGAGGCACCTTACGGAGACGGTCCGCGGGGGTCCAATTCATCACAGGTATGGCGACCATGATTTCTTGGCATGTGCGCAAATGCAAAAGGAAATCTACGGTCAGACGGAAACGTGATCCCCGGAGGAGTGGACGATGACCAAAACCAATCTGATCTGGCACAAGGTGGCAGAGCCCGGCGAAGTGGGCGAGGGCCGCGTGAAATCAGCGGTAGCCGGCCGCCAGACGGTCGCGCTCACCCATTTTGATGGCGCCTATGCCGCAATGGACAACAAATGCCCGCACCAGGGCGGCCCGCTCGGCGAAGGTTCCATTGAGAAAGGTGTCGACGGCAAATGCTGGCTCCGCTGCCCCTGGCATGGCTGGGATTTCGATCCGTTGACCGGCAAGCCGCCCGGCGGCCACGAAGACACCGGGCAGGAGATGTATCCGGTCGAAGTGCGGGAGGATGGCGTCTATGTCGGTGTGGCCGAACAGCCGCCGCGCGTGCGGACGGTGTCGGATGTCATGGTCGAGACCATGGTCAATTGGGGCGTCACCAGCGTGTTCGGCATGGTCGGCCACTCCAATCTTGGTTTCTCAGATGCGCTGCGTGTGCAGGCCGAGGCCGGGAAGCTGAACTATTACGGCATCCGCCATGAGGGCGCCGCCGCTTTCGCGATCTCAGGCTATGGCAAGCTGACGGGTCATCCGGCAGGGGCGCTCACCATCGCCGGGCCGGGCGCGACGAACCTGTTGACCGGGCTCTGGGATGCGAAGGTGGATGGCGCCCCGGCGCTCGCCCTGACCGGACAGGTGCAGGAACAGGTGATCGGCGTACATGCCTTTCAGGACATCGACCTTGAAGCCGCGTTCGAGGCTGTCTGCGAATTCTCCGAAACGGTCCATCCCAGCTCCGACCTGCCCCAACTCGTGACGCAGGCCATCAAGACCGCAATCGTGAAGCGCGGCGTCGGCCATTTGATCCTGCCGGACAATGTCCAGCCCCGCCCCGCCGACGAAGGCCTGATGCCACAAACCCCTGCCGGGCGCATGGCCAATCCGGCCATCGCACCACCAGCAGAGGATCTGGCCGAAGCGGCCGAAATGCTCGCCGGCGCAAAGCGGCCCATGATCATTGTTGGCTACGGTGCCCTGAACGGTATGGATGAGGTGATCGCGCTGGCGGAAACGCTGAACGCGCCGGTCGCGACAACATTCAAGGCGAAAGGACAGATCGCGGACGCGCATCCGCTGGCCGCTGGTGTCATGGGCCGGTCTGGCACACCGATCGCCAGCTGGTTCATGAATGAGGCTGACCTGCTGCTCGTCTTTGGCGCGTCCTTTTCGGATCATACTGGCATTTATGAAGGCGCGCGGATCATCCAGGTCGATACCGATCCGATGAAGATTGCGAAGCGTCATCCGGTGACAGCGCCGGTATTGGGCGATGTCGGCGTAACCGCGCGCCTGATGCGGGAGGCTGTCTCCGGCAAGGCTGTCGCCAAAGACCTCCGCGCCGAAGTCGCAGAGCGTTGGACGCTGTGGCGCGCCGAGAAGGCAAAGCGCATTTCCGAAGATCGCGGCAAGGGCCTGTCCGCCGCCGCACTCTTCGATGCGCTGACCCGTCTTGCACCTGACGATGCCATCCTGCCGGTCGACGTGGGCAACAACACCTATTCCTTCGGCCGCTATTTTGAGCCGAGCTGGAAACAGCGTGTGTTGATGTCCGGCTATCTGGGGTCCATCGGTTTTTCGTACCCGGCAGCCATGGGCGCCTGGGCGGCGACGCAGGACCGCGAGGAATTTCGCGGCCGCAAGGTGATCTCTGTCTCCGGCGATGGTGGTTTCGGCCAGTATGCCATGGAGCTGACCACGGCTGTGAAATACAACATGAACATCTGCCATGTGCTGATGAACAATTCCCAGCTGGGCAAGATTTCCAAGGAACAGCGCGTCGGCGAGTTTCCGGTCTGGGAAACCGATCTTGTGAACCCGTCCTTCGCCGGCTTTGCCCGCGCCTGTGGCGCGAAAGGCTTTCTGGTCCGATCCTTGGAGGATCTCGACGCTGCGCTTGCTGAGGCGATTGCGCACAATGGTCCCGCGCTTGTCGAAGTGATTACCGACCCCGAGCTGATGTAGCCCCTCTCCCTCCACGCATCAGCTTGTCCTGACGGCGCACCTCTCCCCTGGGTGCGCCGTCTTTTCATCAAAGCACCTCGCAGGGCATCGATGCCGAACGGGAATAGCGCCCATGCCCAGACGCAATTGGCCGCCGCGGCGGCTGGCGGGCATCATCCGCACACAGTTGAAATTTTCAGGAGCGCGAAGCAGATGAATTGCGACAGAACCGGCCGGGATTATCTGATTGATGCGGCGGCAACCAAGTCGACCGCCTTCACGCGGGAAGAACGAGACAGTATGGGCCTGCGAGGACTGCTGCCCCACGCCGTGGCGACGATGGACACGCAGGTTGACCGCGTGCTGGAAAACATGCGCCGCAAGTCCAGCGACATCGAGAAATACATTTTCCTCACGGCCCTGCAGGACCGGAACGAGCGCCTCTTCTACAGGCTGGTCAGCGAGCACATCGAGGAAATCATGCCGCTGATCTATACTCCCACGGTCGGCCAGGCCTGCCGGGAATTCGCGCATATCTTCCGCCGCCCGCGCGGTTTCTATGTGACGCCGGAAGACCGGGGATCCATCCGCAGAATTCTCGACAACTGGCCGGAAGACGAGGTGAAAGTCATCGTGGTGACCGATGGCGAGCGCATCCTCGGCCTGGGTGACCTTGGCGCCAACGGCATGGGCATTCCCATTGGAAAGCTGGCGCTCTACACGGCGTGCGCGGGCATCCATCCGTCGCAGTGCCTGCCCGTGATGCTGGATGTGGGGACGAACAATCAGGCCCTTCGGAAAGATCCGCTCTATCTCGGCTATCCGCATGAGCGGATCGAGGGCAACGAATACCTGTCACTGGTGGATGAGTTCATCGAGGCGGCGCGTGACCGGTTTCCGGACGTATTGATTCAGTTCGAGGACTTCCTGACGCCGAATGCCTATGGCCTGCTCAATCGCTACCGGAACGACATTCTCTGCTTCAATGACGATATCCAGGGCACTGCCGCTGTGGCGCTGGCCGGCGTCCATTCTGCCTCGCGTGCGACGGGCAAGCCCTTGCGCGATATGCGGATCATGTTCCTTGGCGCAGGATCGGCCGCAACCGGGATCGGCGACCTGATGTGCGAAGCGATGAAGGGCGAAGGGCTGAGCGACATGCTCGCCCGGCAGCAGCTCTGGTTCGTCGACAAGGACGGTCTGGTTGTGGCTGGCCGCGACGACCTGATGGAGCACAACCTTCCCTATGCCCACAAATTCGCGCCGATGGATTTCCTGACCGCGCTGGACGCGATTCACCCGGATGTGTTGATCGGAGCGACCGGGGCGCCGGGGACGTTCACAAAGGCAGTCGTCCAGAAGATGGCATCGTTCAACGACCAGCCGGTGATCTTCGCCCTGTCGAACCCGACCTCGAAAGCCGAGTGCACTGCAGAGCAGGCCTATGACTGGTCTGACGGACGCGCGCTCTTCTCTTCGGGCAGCCCGTTTGCGCCGATTTGCCGAAATGGAAAGATCCACAGGCCGGGGCAGGGGAACAATGCCTACATCTTCCCGGGCATCGGGCTTGGCGCACTCGCGGCGCGCGCCTCGCGCCTGCCGGAAGAAATCTTCCTTGTCGCGGCACGGACGTTGGCCGCGCTGGTGACGGAAAAGGACCTGGAGGATGGAGCACTCTATCCGCCGCTCACGGACATCCGGAATGTGTCCCGCCAGATTGCTATCAATGTGGCGGAGTGTGCCGTTCGTCTCGGCATCTCAGACCTGACGGATGAGGAAGCCGCCGACATCCCGGCGCGGGTTGCGAGCCTCATGTACGAGCCGCGCTATTGACGGCTCCTAATGGTCAGCCTTGTGTTCCGTGTCCGGCCAGTCGAAGGTGCGCGCGCCGCGCACGAACGCGCCTACCGCGGGTGAGTGTGGGCGGCCGCGAACCGTGACAAGGGAAACCGTCCGGCAGAATTCAGGCCCGACCAGCGGCCGCACGGCGACATCATCCGGGAGCTGCGAGAATTCCGGGAAGAAGCCCCAGCCGAGCCCGGCCCGCACCATGCCCAGCACCCAGTCGTCCCGCTCCGACCGGAAAACGACGGGGAAGGAAATGCCGAGGTCGGCCGCGATCTGGTTTCCCATATCGGCCATTTCGCAATTGATGCGCGAGACATAGGGTTGGCCGTCGAGGTCCTTGAACTCGATCACGTTTTTCCGTGCGAGCGGATGATCCATCGGCAGCACGATGACATACCGTTCCCGGAACAGGGGGATCGCATGGAAACGCTCATCCAGGTTTTCCGTCGTTCGGGCCAGGCCGACTTCGAGGTCGCCCTTCGCCAGCGACTCGCTGAGCGCGGGCAGGGTGGCGTCCACGATATGCAGGCTGACCCCGTCAAACTTCTGGTGAAATCCGCAGATGAAATCGGACAGGACAGATGGTCCGAGCGTGCACATCGCGCCGAGCTTCAGCTCGGTTCGCGCCAGGCTCGACAGGGATTTCGCCTGCTCCTTTGCGGCCTGCGTCTGGTCATGGATCGACTGGAAATAGGGCTGCATCATCCGCCCAAGCTCAGAGAGGTGAGTGCGTGAATGCTCGCGGTGGAACAGCGGGCCGCCGAGTTCTTCCTCCAATGATTTGATCGCCCGGGTCAGTGCCGGCTGCGTGATGTTGCAGGCCTCCGCCGCGCGCGTGAAATTCAGCTTCTCGGCGAGCGCCAGGAAATAGCGGACCTGCTGCATCTCCATGGCTGCTTCCCTCTGACTACCCCGTCGGGACCACATATACCGGCAAGGTTCGCCCTGCATACCCTCGGCGGGGAATTAGGGCGATGAGGCGCGCGCATCGCCTCCATATCCAGACGGCATTTCAATTCGCGCGGGGATTTCGCGATCTTGCACCTGTCGCCACCCGCAGCGTGGCCCATTGCCGAAGGAGCATTCACGATGAACCCTGTTTCCACCATTGCCGGACGGTGGGCGCCCCGCGTCATAACTGTCTTCACCGCGGCCGTCTTTCTGGACAGCCTGCGCTTCAAATTCACCAACCATCCGAACACTCAGGAAATCTTCGGGCGGCTCGACGCCTGGGCGACGTCATTCGGCGCCCCCGGCCTGTTCGATGTCACTGGCCTGTTCAGCCAGTATGTGATCGGCACGGGCGAACTGATCGCGTCTTCCCTGCTGATCGCCGGCATGTTCTTGCCGTCATACCGCTTCCTGCAGGCCGTCGGGGCTGCGATCGGTGTTGCCATCATGAGCGGGGCGATTTCCTTCCACCTGTTCACGCCGCTGGGCGTCGACCCGAACAGTGATGGCGGTGGCCTGTTCGTTGCCGCCTGTTTCGTGTGGCTGGGCAGTGTCAGCATGCTCATCCTGCGCCGGAAGGAGCTGTCGCTGGTCGCCGGGCGCCTTTCTGCACTCGTCCGCCCGCACATGCCAGCGGCTGCCTGAACCGATCCCCCCTACAGAATGGAGACTCCCATGAACCTGAGACCCCTGAGCCTCGCCGTGATCGCCGCCATGTTGGCATCGGGCACCGCCGCAGCCGGAGAACAGTTCACCGACAAAAACGGCATCGCCAATTTCGGATACGATGTGGTTGCCTATCACACGACTTTCCAGCCAACAGAAGGCACGAGCCAGTTCTCGGCAAGCTTCAACGAGGCGACGTTTTGGTTCGCGTCAGCAGAAAACCGGGACCTGTTCCTCAGCGATCCGGTGGCCTTCGCCCCGGCCTATGATGGGCATTGCGCTTTCGCCCTGACCAGCCACAAGAAACTTCTGGTCGATCCTGAAGCGTTTTCGATCGTCAGTCCGGAGACTGGCCATCAGGTTGATCCGTCCACCTATGTTCCGGGTGAGGGCGTTCTGTATCTCAACTATGATCCGGGCGTGAATCAGAAGTTCAACAAGGACCTGAAGGCCAATATTGCCAAGGCGGACTTTGCCTGGATCGATTGCCTCGAGACGCGTCCGGCCGCGGTTCCGAAAAAGCGGTTCAATGATCTCTTTTCCGGGGGGCGTCCGAAATCCTGCCCGGCCGGGTAGGCAATTGGATGACGCCAATATGGAGGGGCCGCCATTCGTTGGCGGCCCCTTCTGATTGTTCCGGGTGCATGGCACGCATGAAGGACGCAGCCTGCATTCCATCATAGGTCGGGTATGGCAGCCTATGGCTTGAGCTTGCGCCGCAACAGTCTCCACGATGTACCCGACAACAGAGCGGATGCGACCATTGCCAGCCCGATGAAGTGCACCGAAGTGATCGATATCGTGCCATTCGCGAAGTGCCCGGAGTTCGACAGGTTCGAGAAATAGCCCAGCACCAGGTCGTTCGCCGATGCGTCCTTCTCGAGCATCGCGTCAACCTGATGCGCGGTGCGTTCGAGAAGATCCCGAAGGGAAAGCATCACGCGGAGGCTGTAGACGCCGAATACGGTGTAGAGGCCGATGCCGATGACCTTTTCCGCCATCCCCAGAGGGCGCCGGACATAGAGCACCGCCCCGAACAGCGCGAGATGAACGGAGATGTAGAGCCCCCATTGTGTATCCAGCCGGTGGCCGGTTTCCATGGCGACGCTGATATAGGATTCCGGTGTCATGGCATTGCGTCTCTTGCGGCAGTCCGGCTGACGGTGCGAAAGCCGATATGGTTGGTGCCGAGGCCGGTGTCCTGTGCATGCCGGGCGGCCGGCCTGTAGCGGCGGCATCCGGTCGGTGCGCAAAGGAACGACCCGCCCTTGATGACGCCGACGGGCACACCGGGCTGGCGAGGGTCGAACCCAATGGGGCGCTCAAGCCGGTCGGCTGGAAGGTCTTTTCCGAAGCGGCGGTCAGGGAAGTAGGGATCTGCGGTCCATTCCCAGACATTGCCGATCATGTCGTAGAGCCCGTAACCGTTCGCGGGATAGCAGCCGACTACCGCGCGTCCGGCATGGCCGTCGGCGCCGGTGTCTGCGACCGGGAACAGGCCCTGCCATGTGTTGGCGAGATGATTGCCGCCGGGGGTCAGCGTGTCGCCCCAGGCATATTCCTGGCCGTTGAGGCCTCCGCGCGCGGCGTATTCCCATTGGGCTTCTGTCGGCAGGGCCCGCCCGGCCCAGTCCGCATAGGCCTGTGCGTCCTCAAAGGAGACATGCACCACCGGGTCGTGATCGCGCCCTTGAATGTCAGAGTCCGGACCATCCGGATGGCGCCAATCCGCACCTGCCACGAAAGACCAGGTGCTGCGGCTGAACACAGCCGATCCGCTTTCCGGAAAGCCGAGTTTGGTGGCGCGTTCGGCGGACGTGACGTAGCCGGATTCGGTGATGAATTGCGCAAATTGCGCATTGGTGACCTCGAACCGGTCAATATCGAAGGCTGCGACAGCCACCGCTTGCTGCGGGCCCTCCTCGGCATAGTGCGCATCCGACCCCATCAGGAAGCTGCCGGCCGGTATGTGGGCGAAGCCTGCGGCGGCGGGGTGGCAGGACGACATTTCATGGGAATTTTGCCGGCGCACAGAGGCAGTCTGCCAGGCGCGTTCCACCAGGGCCATGCCGGCTGCCGCGGCGAGCAGGAGTGCCGCAGGCAGGATGAAGCGGCGGTATCGGATGAGCGGGTTCATCGCAGGAACGCCGCCGGAATGACTGGGGTGATCGAGAATTTGACGCCCCATTCCGGTTCAAGCCCGTTCGATCGGATAGGGTAATAGGTGGCTTCAAGGCCCACCCGCGCGGGCAGCTTTCCGAAAAGGACTGTCTTGTTGAGGCCCATGCCGACCGGCAGGTTCACCGCCGGCTCATCGTCCGCGGTCCAGTCGATCGTGATGGTCGGCGAGGCGCCAAGCGACCACTGGTTCGGCAGTTTGCGGTAGACGAAATACTGGATCGAGGTCTGGTTGACCGAAGGCCGGTCATCATCGCCGGCGAACGACCAGCGGTGCTGCGGGAACACACCGAGCGTCCAGTCCTGGCCAAGATAGGCGAGCGCCGCGGCCGGGCCGGCCTGGTATTTTCCCTGGCCGAGGAATTCTTCCGACGCGGTTGGCAGGGTCAGGGTCGGGCCGGCCGCCCAGATCAGCTTTGCATTGCCCAGCTTTTGAGTCTTCTTCGGCGTCAGGAGGCCGACATAGACGAGGTCTCCGAACCCTGTCGTCGAGCCGGCAAAGGGATCGCCGGTCAGCGGTGGTCCTTGCAGGGTCAGTGAAGAATCTTCCGGCCGAAGGGACGCGCCAGCAAAAGCGTCCGTATCGACCGGGATTTTCGGGAAGACGAAGGCGGCACGATTGACAAGGCGCCAGTCACCCATCCGCACCGGAAAGGTCGGAATGATCTTCAGCGTTTCGACGACATGATCCTGATGCAAGATCGGATCTTCGACGCTCAGCCATTCATACTGGACCGGCAGCATCACCAGCTCGCCAACGGGGTTGTCCATCCGCCGGCTGATCTGTTCGGCGTTCAGTTCGCAGCCGGCATCCAGGAGCTGGTCGAGGTCTGTCTCGTCGTCGGCGAGCAGGGCGGGGCAGTCCGGCGCGGATGCCGCCTCGCCCAGTGTCGCCGGCGCGAAGGACAGCGCCGCAGCGATAAGGAGTCCCTGGCGGATCATCTCGATGGCCTCCTAGTTGAGGAAGTTGTTGCGGCGCTGGATCACGTCATGCCAGCCCCAGACGAACCGAACAGAGGTCAGCGAACCACGCAGTTCGAACGGGTCAGATCCCTCGCTGATCGTCTGCTGGTGGCCGATGAACACGCTCAGATTGTCGTTGACCTTGTATCCGAAGGACGCACCGAAGATCTGCGCGCTGAGGCCGTCGGTCGTTCCGGCAGGCATACCGGTCGCATTGGACGTGCGCGTTTCGGCACCGCCATCCAGCCAGGTATAGTCAAGCGAGAAGAAGGCATCGCTGTTCATGTCGCGGGAAAGGTGGGCCTCAACCGCATAGAGCGGATCCTGCTCCACGGTTTCGCCGAAACTGTCGTCATTGTCGCCGAACACGCGGACCGACGGTGTGACTTCCAGGATGGTCCGGCGGCCCGGCACCCAGTCGCCGAAATTCTTCATGATCGGGGCGGAGATCCGCGTGCTCCACTGGTTCGATCCGATGTTCAGGACTTCATCCGGGTCGTAGCTGCCGGTCGGCGCCGTCATCATGACGCCCAGGGCGACGACCCAGTTGGGCTCGTAGCGCAGCGTCTCCCGAACGGGCAGTTCCGGGGCGCCGAACAGGTTCACGGTGGCGCCGATGGAGACGTCCCCCAACCCGTCTGCATACGCATTGGTTGCCGAGATCGGCAGTGGGGAATCCGTCCGCACCGTTCCGGCCGGAAGGATGGCCGTCCAGTGAACCGTCCGCCCGAACACGGGCTGGCTGCGCGTATAGCTCAGGGCGTAGATGCTGCTGTCGATGTCGAAATCGCCCTGGATGTTGTTGAATGCAGACCAGGACGTGTTGGCTGTGCCGCCAACATAGGTCGCTCCCACCAGGTTGGTATTTTTCGGCAGGGGAACATTGACCCGTGCGCCGTCCAGTTGGGCGAAGGCAGGGGCGGAAAGGGCTGCCGAGAAGGCGGCAAGCGCGATGTAGCGTTTCATGAATATCTCCATTGTTTTGATAGCGGGGGAAGCCTGTCGGCTATTCTTTCTCACCGAGACCACCGTCCCAGTTGTGTTCCTGGCCGCGCGGCCAGCCGGGCGAGACGACGGGCGGGCGCGGCGGCAGCCGCTCTTCCAGGCCGTCATACGGGGTCCGGTCGGGCAGGATCACATTGTTGGTTTCGGCATACGCGTCCCATGCGGCGGAGAGCTTTTGCAGGATGTCCGGGTGAGCTTCGGCGAGATCCCTTGTTTCGCCGGGATCGTCGTCGAGATTGAAGAGCTCCCACCGGTCGAAACCATAGGGTTTCGGCATCCACACGGCTTTCCACGGGCCGCTGCGGGCCATGCGCGCTCCGAAGAACTGCATCGCGATGACGTCATCATCCGTGCGCGGAGAACTGGATTCGCCGCGCAGGACCGGCGCCCAGGACGTGCCCTGCATGTCCGGCGCATCGACGCCGGCGAGGTCCATCATGGTCGGCGCGATGTCCATCACATGCATGATGGCATCGGTGTTGATCGCGCCGGCGTCCTTCTTGCCGGGCTGCCAGACGATCAGGGGCGAGCGGACCCCGCCCTCATAGAGTGATCCCTTGTAGCCAGAGAAGGGCGTGGCCGAGACCTGTGCCCAGGACGGGCCGTAGGCGAGGAAGCCGTACTTGCGGCCCCAGGCCTCAATCCGTGTGTCATAATTGTTCGCGAAGAACATGGAGGCGGCGAGCCCCGGCTGGCGTTTCGCGCCGGGAATCGGATCTGCGCCCTCCGGGCCATTGTCCGAGAAGAACAGGACAATCGTATTTTCGAGCTGGCCGCTGTCCTCCAGATAGTTGAGGAACTCGCCGACCTGGAAGTCGACGTATTCGACCACCGAGGCGTAGATTTCCATCTTGCGCGCCTGCTGGACCTGTCCGGCGCCGACGACGTCGTCATAGCCGGGCACATACCAGAGCCGCGCGCCGTTCTCGGTCGTCTCCGGCATCATGCCGGCGGCTTTCAGGCGAGCGAGGCGCTCCTCGCGCAGTTCGTCCCAGCCTGCATCGAACTTGCCCTTGTATTTGTTGCGCCAGCCGTCCGGCACCTGCAGGGGGTCATGCGGTGCCTGATAGGCAAGGTAGGCCACGAAGGGGCGCTCATCGCCTTCATCCTCTTCGAGGAAGTCGATCATCTGCTCGGTGAAGGTGCGGGTGGAGTAGTAGTTCTTCGGCAGCTTGGTGAGGTATTCGCCATCCTTCGTGAATTCGGACTTCTCGTTCTCGATCTTGCTGCCGGTCCATTTGAAGTGGCTTCCGGCGGCGTTGATGAGGGAGAAGTCCCGGTCGAAGCCGCGGGCATGCGGGATGTGGTCCGGATCGTGGCCGAGATGCCACTTGCCCGTCATGTAGGTGCGGTATCCGGCCCCCTTGAGGCGTTCTGCGAAGGTTGGCGAGTCGAGGTTCAGCACGCCTTCATAACCGGGCTCGGTCAGCTGGTTCGGCGCGGTCATCTCATACATGTTGCCCATGCCGACCCGGTGATTGTCGCGGCCAGTCATCAGCATGGAACGGGTCGGCGAACAGCTCGCGCCGACATAGAAATTGGTATAGCGCACGCCCTCGGCCGCCAGCCGGTCAAGGTTCGGCGTGTGGATCTCGCCGCCATAGGAGCCGAGGTCGGAAAAGCCGAGATCATCGGCAACAATGATCACGAAATTGGGCCGGTCAGGGGCCTCCTGAGCCTGGGCGGGGGCCGGGCTCAGGCCAAGGCAGCCAGCGAGGGCGGTTGCAGCGAGCAAAGGCCGGATGCGGCGCTTGATGGGGTTTGTCTTGGGCACGTCAGTCTCCTGTGGCGCGTCTGGGTCGATGCGCCGGAAACTGCCGCCGTCCCGTTCATAAGGAAGCGGACATGCATGCGATGCCGTAATAATCGCACCACATTGCGTTCGCGCCGCATGGGCGCGGCTCATGCTGCATGAATGGCGGAGGGGTCAGGCGAGCCGGGCGGCCAGGGCGTTTCGGACGGCGCCGGAATAGCTGCGCGAGACGGGCAGCGTGACGTCATTGCGAAGCCGGACCTGCATCCGGCCGTCGATCGTTTCGACGGCGTCGACGCCGTCTTGTGCGACCCAGTGCGAGCGATGCACCTGCACGCCCTCGATCCCGTCGCATTGCCGGATGGCATCTGACAGCCGCATGAGCACCAGATCGTGACCACGCGAGGTGTAGACCCGGACATAGTGAAGTTCCGAGGACAGGGCCCAGACATCGCCCTGCTTGTGTACGGGCAGCTTGTCCAGGAATAGCGGACGCGGGGAGGCGCCCGGTTCTGCCGGCGGGTCGGCGGCGGGCATGGCGGCGGCGGTTTCCGGCACATGGAACCCTGTTCCGGCCGCCGCCCGTGCCGCCCAGAAACGCTGCCACCAGCCGAAATTGAACACCATCCAGATCGTCGTGCCGAGCAGCAGGTAGCCGGAAAATGCCAGCGGCATTCGCACTTTCAGGCTGGCGATCAGGTCTTCCCGCGTGGTCGCTTCGATCATCCATTCCGGGCCGATCCCGACGACCCAGCTGATCAGAGGATTGGTCACCGCCAGAAGGGGCGCCGAGGCCGCGCACCCGAGAATGGCCCGCATGCGCAGGGAGAGCCGCTCCGGGCCATACCGCATCATCAGGAACGCCGACACAGTGAACAGGACCGAGCTGATGGTCACAATCAGGGCGGTGTGAAGCACAATATCGCTCTGGCGCCCGATATCGGCCATCCGCCCCGTCAGCCGCGAGATCGAGACCACGAAGATGGCGCCGATCGTCGCGAGCGAATGATGCTGCCAGAAGGTGAGAGAGGACTGTCCGTGCATCATGAGGTCCCTGCCGGGCTGTACCAGAGGCCGGTCATTCATAAGTGCTTTCGCTTCGTGCAGCAACGAAAGCGACGGCGGCGCTTTCCGCCTAATCCGGCTCCACTCGCATCGGCATTCCTGCCGGCGTGAAAGACAGGAGCGACTGAACCATGACCAAGACCAACACACACTTCACTTCCAGGCTGGTGGCCATTCTGGCGCTCGGCGCCTCGTTCGCCACCAGCGGATGTGTCGCCGCTGGCGTTGGCGGGGCGACCTATGCGGTCAAAGCCTCCCAGCGGGGCGGGCTGGAAGCGGATGCGCAGGCCGGCGACCCCCTCGCGCAGTATGAACTCGGCCTGTCGCATTGTTGCATGGGCCCCGGCTTTTCGACCCAGACAGCGACGGAGTGGCTGTGCCGTTCGGCGCACCAGGGACATGTGCCGGCTCAATATGAACTGGGTCGTATCTATGCTGGCGAGGTTTCCCGCACGCCGGCGCCGGGGCAGAAAGTCATCCGCGCGGTGACGGCCAAATCCGATCCAGTTACGTCCCTTGTCTGGTTCCGGCTTGCTGCAGAGGGCGGCGACTCAAAGGCCGCGTCGAGGGTCGCTGACGTTGAATCGGGCCTGTCGGCCTCCGAAATTGCGGACGCCGACGCGCGCATGACGGACTGGGCGGCCATGCCCTGCGAGTACAATGCGGTGTTTGAGGGCTAGGACGTTCCGGAACAAGCGCCACACATCCGGTCACTGCGTTCTGCGGCAATGGAGGAGTTGCGCAGGACGCAGATTGCTTGCCATACTTTTCGCTTGATGCGCGGCGTCCAGGGGGGATGCGGGTGCGCGCCGAGCCTGGTGAGACGTCGATATGACAACGGAACGGATGGATTGGGACAATATGCGGGTGTTCCGCGTCGTGGCGGAGCTCGGCAGCATGAGCGCCGCGGCAAGCCGTCTCGGCGAGTCTCCCCCCACGGTGGCCCGCAAGATCGATGAGCTTGAGAAGGATTTGAACACCCAGCTCCTGATCCGCTCCACGCGCGGTGTGGAGCTGACGGATGCCGGGCGCGTGGCGCTCAACCACATCAATGAGGTGGCCGAATCCGTCGGCAACATGTTCACCAATGCGGGCAACAAGGACCGGGACGTGGAAGGGCGGATCGTGCTGGCAACCGGCGACGGCCTCGGCCCGTACTGGATTGCGCCCCGCCTGCCGGACTTCCACAAGCAGAATCCCAAAGTGCAGCTGCGTATCCGGGTCGTCGAGACACCGCCGGATCTGGAAGCCGGCGAGGCCGATATTGCCATTCAGTTCACAGAGCCGAAATCGGCTGACCTGATCGCCCGCAAGCTGGGCGTGCTACACTACATATCCTTCGCCTCGGAGCGCTACCTGGACGGCAATGCCCTGCCGGCAAGCCTGTTCGAATACTACAAGCATCGCTGCATCCTGCACGAAGGCTATGTGAACCAGATCGAACGCTGGGCGCCCAAGATCGCCGAGCTGAAGAAGATGATCGATTATGCGCTGGTGACGAATTCCGCCGCCACGATGATCGAAGTCTGCGCCAATGCGGGCGGAATTGCCGTGATGCCATCCTATCTCGGGGATGCCGATCCGAGGCTCAAGCCTCTCGACCTGCCGGAGATCGCGCCCATCCAGTTCTGGCTGACGTATACGGAGCGTGTGCGCCGCCTGCCGCAAGGTGAGGCCGTGCTGGACTGGATCTGGTCGATCTTCGATGAGCGCAATGTTGTCTGGTTCCGCGACGAGTTCGTGCACCCGTCACAGGTCAACAAGGGGCAGGCTGCCGTGGCAAAGGCGTCCTGACGGAACTTCCGGATGGCGCGTGGCGCGCTGTCAGTCGGTCGCCAGAGCTTTCAGAACACGCGCCATGGCGGAGAGTTTTTCGGGCGAGTTCGTCCGGTTGATCAGGGCGTGGCACTCGTTGCGAGCCTTTTCCTGAGGGTCCGGCGCACCGCCTTTCTTTCCCGTCGTGTCCTCGAACAATTCCTCGATCGGCACGCGCAGGACGTCCGAAACATTGGACAGCATGCCGGCGCTGAGCCGGTTGGTGCCTGTTTCATATTTCTGCAGCTGCTGGTGGCTGATGCCGAGTTCGGAGCCGAGTTCGGCAAGGGTCATGTTCCGATCAAGGCGCAGCCGCCGGATCTTGTCACCGACCATCTGGTCTACAGCCGTCGGTGCGCGCGAAGTTGTTTGTCTTTTGCTGGGCACGAATTTCCAATCCTGAGGTTTCGAGCCCGTTTTTCTAGCTATGCTAGTTTATAGCAATAATTCTGGATCATAAAAAAATGAAATGCCGGGTCGAATCACTGTTCGTGACAGAAGGTGCCTGTGAGTCGGTTCTGGAAGTCCGGCTACGCAGGGCACTGTAATATGGGGAGTTCCATTGAAGGTTTCGAGCCTGCAACCTCAGCCACAGATTCTTGTAAAGGTTGCGAATTCTCAATAGTCGCGTTTCCAACGAATTGAGACCTTGCTTTCGCCTGTGGCATGAGTTTCGGACGCGACGGACACTTGCGGCCGGGGCTGCCATTCGACCTCCACAGAGCTGCCTTCGGCGCCTGCAGACTTCAGCTGAACGTACACATCCTCGCTGACATACTGGCCGACGCCGATCTCGGCGCCGCCCGAATCGGTGGTGCTGATCGAGAATCGGTCGAGGCCGAGCGCTTCCTGGAACCCGGAGACCGGGTCGAATCCGGCGGACCGGCCGCTCAGCCGGGCAATGGAGGTGGCCAGCTGAGCCGCTTCGAGCGGCGACAGGTCCACCGACGACCGCCCGAACAGCAGCCGGGAGAGAATTTCATCCTGCGGCAGGTCCGGACTGCTGGTGAGTTCGAAGGCCGGCGAAAGTGGCGACCCGGTGACATCCACGCGCGCGTCGAAGCCGTTGACCGTGCGCTCAGCGGAGATGTCCATGCGCGCGCGGGAGGGCGGGCCGTCGAAGTCGATGCGTCCCCGGTCGAACACGAAAGGACGGCCGGCAAGATCGAGATCGCCGCGCACCAGGTTTGCGTCGCCCCTCAGCACGGGCGCTGCAGGTGTGCCCGTGAGCTTGAGGTCCAGCCGCCATTCCGTGTCGAGGCCGCGGCCGGCCACCATGATCCGCCGGTCGGCCTTGAGATCGACGTCGAGGGCGAGTGTTCGCCGGAGTTTGCTGGCGTCGGAGTCCGGCGGCGGATCGCCCTGCCAGCGAACGTCGATGGCGCGCGGCCGGGCGGAAGGCAGGTTTTCGAGCGAGAAACGCGCCTGCGACAGGAACATGCTGCCCTTCAGGGTGCGGGTGTCCGGACTGTCAGACAGGGTGACTTTGCCGGTGCCGATGGCGAAATCGCCGTCACGGTCATAGACCAGCATGTCTGTGACCTCTGCCGTCAGGTCGGTATCGTCCCCTGCAAGGCGCCCGGCGAGCGTGAACGAGCCCCCGGATACGCCCTTGCCAGACGCATCGAGACTCAGCTCGCCGCCGTCATAGCGGGAGCGCAGGGCGACATCGCGGACGCGGAAGCCAGTGGTGCCGAATTCATACGTGCCATCCTCGACGCGCGCCTCGGCTGTGACGGAGGGGGCCGACAGGCTGCCGGAGAGCGTTGCCGAGGCATCGACCCGGCCGCCGACATCGTGACCGAAGGCAAGCGCAATCGTGTGGAGTGAGCCAAGGTCGCCGGTCAGCCGGGCACTGCCTGTAAGCGGCGCCTTCATGTCTGGTCGCACAGGCTTGCCAGCTTCCGCCAGGACCGCCGCACGCGCGGATCCGTCGAGTTCGATCTCGCCGGCATAACTGCTCTGCAGGCGGACGGTCAGCGCATCGGCGCCGAGGGCGCCGGTCAGGTCAAAGGCAAGCGATGTGTCGAGGCCCGGTACGGGGCTGGTGGCCGAGAAGGCAAACGTGCCGGCGGGCCGGGCGCCGAACATGCGCAGGTCGCCATGGCCGTTGAGGCGTGTGTCCTGCACCACATTGCCGGTTGCCGCCAGCAGGGGAGAAAGGTCCATGTCTGCCGCATCGAAGACCAGCCGCATATCGTCGCCGGCGCCGACAATGTGCGCCGACACAGTGCCGCCAAGCGCCTCCACATCGACATCGAGCAGGGGAGCGTCTCCCAGCTTCCAGAGTGCCGGCGACAGCGTCCGGATGGGTTGCCCCGCCGCCGTCCCGGACATTGCCAGCGTTCCGGATGGAACGCCGCCTGCCAGCGAGATGGCGCCATCGAGGGCGATATCCGTCGGCCTTTGGGAAGTATCGGACATGAGGCGCGCCGCCAGCGTGTATCCGTCATCTGCCGACCGGATCTTCACGGAGGCTCGGCTGAGAAGCGGCGCCGAGCTGCCGCTCAGGCCGACATCCTCGGCGGTCAAGTCACCCGACAGGGACAGGGCGGCACCAGACGCGCGCGTAAGATCGATGGTGCCGTCCAGCGTCCTTGCGGCGACGCCGGAATAGGACAGGGCAGCGCCGCTGACAGCAAAGCCGCCTTCCAGGGCGCCGTCGGACAGGAGGCTGAGCGCTCCCTCAGCGCTGCCGGGACCTGAGGTCGCTTTGATATCGGTCAGGCGGATGTCGCCGGAGGCCCGTTCGAACCGGGCCGATGCTTCGGCCGGCAATCCGGAATGGTTTCCGGTCAGCCGGACCGGGCCGGATATGCGCCCTGTTTCAATCGTCTGCGTCGTTTCGATGAGGACGTCTTCGAGCGTGTTGCCACCTATGTCGATGCGCCCGCCTCTGCTGGTGAGCTGGATCTGGCGGGCGGCCGCCGGCCCGGTCAGGCGCAGGTTTCCGGCGCCCAGAAGGATGGCGTTCCCGTCGATCAGGGCGGGTGCAGTCTGGTCGAAGGCGGCGGTCAGATCGCTGGTGCCGTACCATGCGAAACGCCCGCGCGCATTTGCGGCGATACCGTCGCCGGTGAGCTTTGCCGAGCGGATGTCGGCGCTGTCGGCGCCTGCGGTGAAGCTCGCCGTCAGGCGCGGTGTGGAACCCAGTAGGGGGCCGGCAAACTCCGGCAGGCCTTCAGCGTTGCGCAGGGTGATGTCTGCCACAAATTCCGGCGCATTCAGGGGGCCGGTGACCTGCACCGGGCCGGACAGGCGGCCGCCAATGCCCGGCATCAGATTGCCGGCCGGCAGCGCGATGCGCGTGTCGAAATCGAGAGCGCGGTTCGTGGTGTCGAGGGTGCCGCTGGCGGTGACCAGTCCGTCGGGCAGCGCAAGGCGAGCCGAGTGGATATCCAGCGCCGAAGTGGACCGGTCATAGGCGCCTTCGACCAGGAGGTCGGGGGCCTTCCCCAACAGGCGGGAAAGGCGCGCATTCTCCCTGAACGGAGCATCTACTTTCAGCGTGCCGCGGAAGCTGGCCTTTTCCGGCGTGACTTCGACCGAGATGGGACCGGAAGCCGCAGCGAAGGGCAGGCCGGCTGAAGGTTGCGGTGTCAGCGTCGCCTTGCCGCTGGCGAACCAGGTTGTGTCGCGGCGGTCTGCAGCGCCCGTCCATGCCAGCGCCGCGCTGCGCCCGATCAGGGGTTGCGCGTCGGCAAGTGCGAGGTCGATGCCTGTCTCGCCAGCCGGGTGGCCGGCTTTCGTGTCGAAGAAGCCGCGCAGCGAGAGCGTGGCATTGGCCGAGCGGGCCGTCAGCCCATAAGGGGCTTCGCGCAGGCGCGTCGTGCTTTCCATGCGCACATCCATCCGGCCGCCGGCGAGCTGGCGCACGCGGTCTGGAATGAGGGCGATCCGGTCCGTTTCGATGGACGATATGAGTGTGAGGCTGCCGTCCCGAATGTCGACCGAGAGCCTGCCGGCTTCAATGTCTCCGAACAGGAGCCGGCCGCTGCCAGTGGCATTGTCCATGTCGCCGGTGGCCGATGCGGTCAGCGTCATACCGTCGCTTTCCGGCAGTTTCAGGAGCGAGGCAAAGACGCCACCCGGTTGGCCGGCAATGTCCGCATCAAGACGGATGTCTCCGCTTGCCGTGCGCCGCGCCTCGACGGAAATCCGGTCGCCGCCGGCATCCTTCGGTTCAGCCTCGAAGCGGGCATCGAGATCCTCGCCATCCTTCCGGAAGATGCCGGCAATGCTGAAGTTCGCCTCCGGCCCGGCGACATGTTCGGCAAGGTGCAGGTCGTCCAGGGTGACCTTGCCGATGGAAATGTCGAACGGGCGGCTGTCGGACGCCGGTTTTTTCGGTGAAAGCTCAGGCCGGCGCAGAATGTCGATGCTGGCGGCGGAAAGGTCGTAAATGTCGACATGCCGCGACAGGAGGCGCGTGGCCGACCAGTCTATCGAGATGTCTTCGACGACGATCCATTCGCCCTGCGCGTCCCGGACTGACAGTCGGCCCAGATGCAGGCGGCCCAGAACGTCGCCTGTGAGACCTTCGGCCTGCAGCGTTCCATAGCGGCCGGCTTCCTGCCCGTTGATCCGGGAGAGAATGTAGGCCCGTCCGCCATCCGACGACAGCCACAGACGGGCAGCGAAAAGCGCGGTCAGCAGAATGACCAGCAGGGCCACGCCCGAGGCGATCAGGCGGTGACGCGCGAGGAGGCGAAGGAAGGCGCTGACCGCAGCCATCAGAAGGCCTGCCCGATGGAGATGTAGAACTGAACCGGATCGTCGCCTTCGCGCCGGTCGACCGGTGTGGCGATGTCGAGGCGGATCGGGCCGAAGCCCGGATAGTAGCGGATGCCGAGGCCGGCGGCGGTGCGCAGGTCCGAGAACAGGTCTTCGTTCGCGAGCGTCGCTGCGCCGGTGTCGATGAAGGCCGCATAGCCGAACCGCTCCGACTGGCGCCAGCGAAGTTCCATCGAGGCGTCGAACAAGGATGTGCCGCCGACATAGTCGCCGGCAATATTGGTCGGCGACAGCGACTGGTATTCATAACCGCGCACCGATCCGCCGCCACCGGCGAAGAAGAGGCGGTCAGCGGGAACGTCGCGGTCGCCATGGAAGGCGCCGTATTCGACGCGGACCGCGCCGACCAGATCGTCCGCAATCGAACGATAGGCCGATGCCGACGTCAGCAGGCGCGAATAGGTGGCGTTGACCGTGCCGGTCGAGAGGCTGGGTTCGAAGGCGACGAAGACGCGGTTGCCCGATTGCGGGTCGAGCGGATTGGCGATGGAGTCATAGGTGGCGCTCAGCGGGAAGGAGAGTGTCACCTGGTCGCGCGGCTCCGGCGGCAGGGCGATCTTCAGCCGGTAGTCCCGTGTGCGCGTCGCATCCACGGCGGCGCCGGCTGAGATGGTGAAGTGCTTGTTGAAGGGCTGCGACAGGGCCGTGGAGGCTTTCACGCCGGTCAGGTCATAGGCGTCGGTTTCGACGCCGCGGGCACCGAGTTCGGCGGTCAGCGTGCGGCCGTAGCGGCCGAGGTTCGGGAGTTCATAGCTGCCGGTCAGGCTACGCCCGAGATTGGCAGCCGAGCCCTCAACGCGGAACGTGTCGCCGCGCCCGGTGACATTGCGGCGTTCCCAGAAGGCGTCAACGCCGGCGCCCTCGGTCGTGGAGACCGACGCGCCGACGCCCATGGAGCGGCGCTTGGCCTCGGACAGCAACAGGCTAACCGGATGGTTGCCGGACGCGTCGGGCGTCTCGGCGATCTCGATGCCAACCCCGTCATAGAGGCCGCTCGACCGCAGGCGGGTGCGCAGTGTGCGGATCAGGTCTGGCGAATAGGCCTGTCCCGGTGTCCACGGGCGCATCACCTTCACGGCGCGCGGGCGGGTGGAGAGATCCTCCGGCAATGTGAGGTCGCCGAGACGGACCAGCGGGCCCGGCACGAGCGTGTAGGTCAACTCGACCGTCGACTCCTTGCGGGAGGCGAGCACATCGATGTCGCGGCTCGCGGCGAAGGCAAAGCCGGATTCGCGCAGGCGGTTGAGCAGCGCCGTGTTCAGCGCCTCGATGTCGCTGGTCCGGGCCGGGGAGCCATCGGGCAGGCTGTCTTTCAGCCTGGTCAATTGCGCGGTCGTCTGGTCGTCGAGCTCTCCGTCGATGACGATGGCGGAGGAGGCGACCTTGAATCGCTTCCCGCGCTCGATCAGCAGGCGCGGTGTTTCATCGAGGGAGTTGATGAAATCCGGCCGCACGGTTGCGGCAAGATATCCCTCCGCAGCCAGGAATTCTTCCATCGTGGCGGCGGCCCGGTCGGCGCGGCGGCGCGATTCCAGCACACTGGCTGGCGCGCTGGTGTAGGTTTCCAGCACACTTCTCGCGCGAGAGGCGAGCCCGTTGGGCAGGCCGTCGAAGGTCGCGGCCGGGATTTTGGGCGCGTCGGCGGTGCTTTCCGGCCCCGTCCGTCCGACCAGCGCGCACGCCGACAGGGTTCCGGCCAGCAGGAGGCTGGCGGAAATCCGCGGCAGGCTCCGGAAAGTGCCGCCGTCAAAGGGGATCGCGGGTCGTCGGACCATCGGTTTGTTCTTGCGACTTCTACGCCAGAATTCTCGGTTTCGCGTGAATATGGGGGCGTGCTTTGTCCGATTCCCGCAAGACTTCGTACAAACTTGTGTCAGGCGCCATGAACCGGCCCTGAATTGAGCCGCGTGGCGCACGTCCGATTTCCGTTGTTTCGTGCGCCGTGCCCACTATGATCCGGCGGGATTCCGGAAAGGGCGGCTCATGGATTACCTGTTCGTGCTGGGCGGCCTCGTCCTGCTGATCTTCGGCGGCGAGGGGCTGGTGCGCGGCTCGGTCAGCGTTGCCCGAAAGCTGAACATTTCCGAACTGGTCATCGGCCTCACCCTGGTCGGCTGCGGCACGTCGATGCCGGAACTGGTGACCAGCCTGAAGGCCATCGATACCGGTGCCGTGGGCATCTCCATCGGCAATGTCATGGGCTCGAATGTGGCCAATATCCTGCTCGTCCTTGGCGCGGCGGCGCTGGTGCGCCCGATCCTGACCAACCCCAGGGCGCTCGCCCGGGATTCGGCAGTGCTGGTGGTGGCGACGGCGGTGCTCTGCGCGCTGATCTGGTTTGACGGCTTCACGCGGATCGCCGGCTTCGTGCTGCTGGTGGCTCTGGTGGCTTTTGTCGGCCTGTCGCTGCTGGCGGACCAGAAAATGGACAATCCGGTGGCCGAACTGCATGTCGGCGAGGGCGAACTGGTGGAGTCCGAGTTCGGCATCGTCAAAGGTCTTGTCATCGCCCTTGTGGGCCTTGGCGCGATCGTGTTCGGCGCGAACCTTCTGGTCGAGGGCGCCGTCAATGTCGCGCGCACCTTCGGCGTCAGCGAGGCCGTGATCGGCATGTCCATCGTCGCCATCGGCACCAGCCTGCCGGAACTTGCCACCTCCCTCGTCGCCGCGACGCGCGGCAAGGCGGACGTCGCCCTCGGCAATGTCGTCGGCTCGAACATCTTCAACATTTTCGGCATTCTGGGCGTGACCGCGCTGGTGCATCCGTTCAGCGTTTTCGAGACGCACCCGGCCAATATCGCCGCCGACGCGATGAAAGTCGAAGCGCCGGTGAGCATCGTCTCGACCGCCGATATCGGGGCGCTGGTCCTGTCGCTGTTCTTCCTGTTCCTGTTCGGGATCACCGGAAAGCGGATCGCGCGCTGGGAAGGGGCCCTTTTGCTGGGCGGCTATGCGCTCTACATGGGGCTCCTGTTCAACATCGTCCCCGTACCCCAGATTTTCCAGAATGGCTGACAATCCGATCTACCAGAAGCTTGGCCAGCTCGGCCAGCAGACCGCGCAACCGCAAAGCCCGGAAGAGGCGCAGCTGGAGCGCGTCGCCAACCCGCATGCCGGCACGCTGTTCCTGACGCGATTCGTCGCGCCGGAATTCACCTCGCTCTGCCCGGT
>JAGQRO010000481.1 GCA_020425315.1 Hyphomonas sp.
CATGAGAACGTTCCCCGTGAATTTCTCAAACAACATACCAGCCTGCCTAAATTAACCCTGTGGAAAGATTATGACGCCGTTTCCGTCCTGTCCAATCCAAAGGCATTTATTGGCAGGCCAATGTGGCGAATGATCGTCCCGCAGGCCGCCTGGCTGACCCCGGGTGATGAGCCCGCCAGATCGTTTTCCTGTCTGGACAAGCCCGATGACGCGGCAGATGAAGAGAGAATGAGCGAGGGGAGCAAGGAGCCGCCAGACCTGTCGCGCCCGGATCGCCGTGGCGCGTTTTTCCTGTTGTTCTTCTGCCTGATGGCCATCGGCGCCGGCAACACGATGCTGATCGCTGCTGTGCTGCCACCGCTTTCGCGCGAAGTCGGCCTGCCGGACTGGATGGCCGGGGCCGTGTTTGCCCTCTCGGCCTTCTTCTGGTCGGCCTTTTCCCCGGTCTGGGGGAAACAGTCGAACCGGATCGGACGGCGGCCCATCGCGGCGCTGGGCCTGGCCGGGTATTCGGTCTTAATGCTGCTGCTCTACCTGTCCGGCCTTGCGGCCATGACGGGTGCGATCACCAGCACGCTGCTGATCTTCGCATGCCTAGCCATTTCAAGGTCCTTCTTCGGCATTTTCGGTTCGGGCACGAACCCGGCGGCGCAGGCCTATGTCGCCGACCGGACGAGCCAGGCCGAGCGGCGGGACGAAATCGCCTTTATTTCCTCCGGTTTCAGTGTGGGCACGGTTGTCGGCCCGGCCTTTGCCGCCGCGCTGGTGGCGACGGCAGGCATCCTCAGCCCGCTGCTGCTGACAGCCGTGATCGCGGCCATCATGGCGGCGGCGATCTGGTTCCGCCTGCCGGAACAGCGTGAGCCGATCACGGACGCGACCCATCTCGACGTCGAGAGCAGTGCGCGCGGCCTCTGGCACTCGAAGGACGTAATGCCGTTCCTGATCTTTGCCGTCTGCCTGTCGCTGGCGACCGGCATTCTCACACAGGTCTTCGTCTTTTCGGTGATGGACAAGCTGAATGTCGGCGGGGCGCAGGCGGCGCAATATACCGGCCCCGCCTTCACCGTCGGCGCGATGGCCGTGCTTCTGGCGCAGCTTGTGCTGATCCCGCGCATGAAGATGCGCAACAAGACGCTGATGGTGGTCGGCTGCGTGCCGCTGGTGCTGGGCGCGCTGCTGATGATTGTGGCGAAGGATTTCGCGACTCTGGTGATGGTGCAGTTCCTGCTGGGGCTCGGGCAGGGGCTTGCCCGGCCCGGCTTTTCCAGCGGCGCATCGCTTGCCGTCTCACCCCAGCTGCAGGGCAATGTCGCCGGGCTCGTCATCTCGGCGAACGGGGCGGGCTATATCGTGACGCCCTTCTTCGGCCTCTTCGTCTATGAGTATGTCGGCCGGGACATCCCCTTCATGATCGCGGCGGGACTCCTTGTCTTCATGGCGATCTATGCCTGGTTCGCCCTGCGCGACGGGGTCGGCGAGTTCGATCCCGACGAGGATCTCTGATCAGTTGATGCTGCCCGTCGAGGCTGTGCCGACCGTGGTCTGCCCGCTGAGAAGGGCCAGCATCTCCTTAGTCGGGTAGCCATCGGCCACGACGCCCTGCGACTTCTGGAAGCCCTGCAGCGCGGTCCGGGTGCGCCGGCCCGGAATGCCGTCGACGACGCCCGCATCGAAGCCGCGCTCATTCAGCTTCGCCTGCAGGATCTTGATCTCGGCAACGGTCAGCGGCTGGATGTCCGTCGGCCAGGCCGCCACGGGCACTTTCTTGCCGGTGAAGGCATCGCCCGACAGGCCGACGGCGAGCGCATAGGAGTCGGCATTGTTGTACTTCT
>JAGQRO010000078.1 GCA_020425315.1 Hyphomonas sp.
GCGTCGTCTCGACCATTTCCGGCTACACCGGCGGCCATGTCGACAATCCGACCTACAAGCAGGTCTCACACGAGAATACGGGCCACTATGAGGCCGTGAAGGTCACCTATGACCCGGACAAGGTCTCCTATCAGGAGCTGGTCCACTATTATTTCCGCCATGTCGATCCGACCGATGCGGCCGGCCAGTTCTGCGACAAGGGCGAAAGCTATCGCAGCGCGGTCTTCGTGACGTCCGATGCCGAGCGTGACGCCGCCATGGCTGAAGCCGAAGACGCCGAAATGGTGCTCGGCAAGCCTGTGGTGACCAATATCGCCGATGCGGCCACGTTCTGGCCGGCAGAGACCTATCATCAGGACTATTACAAGAAGAACCCGCTGAAATACCGCTACTACCGCACTGCCTGCGGGCGCGATGCGCGGGTGAAGGCCCTCTGGGGCGGCGAGGCCACCGGGCACTAGGCGCTTATTCGGGTTTGGCCGGGCAGGGCGGGGGTTTGAACTCCGCCTGTCCCCTGAAGCTCTCTTCCCATTCCTGTGTGCGCGGCTGCGGCGCATAGCCTGACGCAATGTAGAGCTGGAAGGTCCGCGTCAGCGGGCAACCATTGCTGCGCCTGCCGAGTGGAATGATGACTTCGCCCGCAGGCTCGAAACTGCCGAATTCACTGCGCAGCATCGGGCGCATGCCGGGATTGATCGAGGCGACCAGCACGCGCGCATCGGCCGGCGCCTCCAGCGGCACGAACTCGGCAAAGCTCTTGGGCACGCCATAGCGGCGCCAGGACAGGAGCGGGATCCGCCGGCCGTCGCTGTAATAGTCGAGGCCGTGCCAGGCCTCGCGCTCGTCGACGAGGACGGCGGTTGCACCGGCCGATGTGGCGATGTCGAAGATCTCCGAAGCGGCCTGGTCCCATCCCCGCGTGCGTTTCAGCGCATTGTCGAGGCCGAGCGTTGTGGAGGTCTGCAGCGGCAGGAGGGCGATGGTCGCGAAGCTGACGGCCAGCAGGGCATGCAGTCCGATACTGAACCAGAGCAAGCCCGACGGGCGGTATTTCACCAGGACGGCATAGGCCAGCAGCAGGCCGGCAATGAGGGCCCCGGCGACCAGCCTGACCCAGAGGGACAGGTCTGGCGCGAACTGCATGGCCAGGAAGGTGAAGCCGGCGACGGCAAACCAAAGGTTCCGGTTGCGCCGTGCCCGGGTCAGCCAGGCCGCGACCAGCACGCTGGCCGCCGGGTAGGCGGTGGCCGCCCAGTTCGCATTCGCCCGCGACAGCACGGCCTGTCCGAGAATGATCGCCAGCACCGGCAGGATGAAGCAGAGCAGCCAGCGGTCGCGCCCCATCAGGCCCTCATCCTGAGAGCGCACGACGAACAGGCCGAACACCAGCGCCAGGAAGGTGACCGGCCCGAACACGCCCAGCTGGTCGACCAGGAAGGTGAGGGCGTTTTCCGGGTTGAGGAGGTCACCGCCGAGATTGACGTTGTCGACCGTGTGGCTGACCGTCTTGAAATCATTCGCCGCGTTCCAGGCCATGTGCGGCCCGAACACCAGCGCGGCGATGCCGGCAACCAGCAGGCCCTTCGGCGACACCAGCGCCCGGCGGCTGTCCCGGTCCAGTACCAGCGTCAGGGCGACGCCGATCAGGAAATAGATCATCGCATATTTCGACAGGAGGCCGAGTCCGATGCCGAGGCCCATGGCCCCGGCGCTCGCCCAGCTGCCCGTGCCGCTGCGCAGGCGCCAAAACACCCACAGCGCCAGGCACCAGAAGGGCATCAGCACGCCATCTGTAGAGATTACGACAGATGAGAGGATCACGGCCGGCATCAGCGCATAGCCGATGGCGGCCAGCATGCCGACCCGGCCGCCATACATGTCGCGCCCCAGCAGAAAGAGCAGGACCGCGCCGGCCGTGTGCAGGAAGGGCGCCGGCAGGCGCACGGCCCATTCGGCCTCGCCGAACAGTCCTGTGACCATGTGGATCAGCCAGGCAATCATCGGCGGCTTGGAATAATAGCCCCAGGCCAATGTGTCGCCCCAGCGCCAGTACTGGGCCTCGTCGGCATAGAGATTCAGCGGCATGACGGTCAGCAGGGTGACCCGCACAGTCAGCAGGGCTCCCAGCACAAACAGGGTAATGCGCTGCCAGTCCGGCTGCGAATCAGTGGGAGTCGCGCTCATGCCCTCGAGCCTCTCAGAAGTCCGAGTGGTTTATGCGACGGGAGGGAACGAGAATATACCTCGAAATGCACGATTTCCGGCAGGTCATTTCTTGCAACCGTGTCATTTTTGCATCGCACCAAAAGCTTCGTCAGGATTCGGCCCCTGAACTGGCGAAGCTGCAAGTTCCTGTCTTTTAACTGTCACACGGACTCGCTATGCGACCCTCAACCCACGCGGCGTACAAGGGCGGCGCAGGGGTATCTCTCGGACAGGGGAATATCATGATCAATTGGAACACTTTCGCACGCGGAGCCGCCGTTTCGGCCATCGCGATTGCGGCGACCGGCGTGGCTTCCGCGCAGGTTACCACTTCGGCGATCCGCGGTACGATCGCTGACGAGACGGGCGCGGCCGTTTCCGGCGCTACCGTCACTATCCTCCACGAACCGTCGGGCACCGTCACGGTCGCCACGACCAACGCTGCCGGCCAGTTCTCAGGCCAGAACCTGCGTATCGGCGGCCCGTACAGCATCACCATCACCGGTGAAGGCTTCGTCCCGGCCCGCGCCGAAGGCGTGTACGCCAACCTCGGCGACGACACTGCCGTCGACCTGGTGATTTCCCGCGCCGACGACACCGCCGTCATGGAGACGGTCGTGATCACCGGCTCTTCCGTCCAGGTTGCCCAGGTCGCAGCCGGCCCGTCGTCCACCTACAACCTCGCCACGCTGGAAAACACTCCGGCGATGAACCGCGACATCAAGGACATCGTTCGCCTTGACCCGCGCGTCTACGTCGACGAGGCCTTCCAGGACTCGATCAACTGTGCCGGTGCCAACCCGCGCTACAACTCGCTGACCGTTGACGGCGCCCGGATGAACGACAATTTCGGTCTGAACTCCAACGGGTACCCGACCGAGCGCATTCCGTTCTCCTATGACTCGATCGAACAGGTGTCCGTCGAGCTCGCTCCGTTCGATGTCGAGTACGGCCAGTTCACCGCCTGTAACATCAACGCTGTTACCAAGTCGGGCACGAACGAGATCCATGGCGGTCTGTTCTACGACTATACCAGCGACTCCCTGACCGGCGGCACCTATGACGGCACCAAGGTCGATCTCGGCGAGTTCGACGAGAAGCGCTACGGCATCCATGGCGGCCTTCCGATCATCAAGGACCGCCTGTTCCTGTTCGGCTCCTACGAGAAATTCGAAGGCGCCAACATCTTCGGCCACACGCCGGAGAGCCGCGGTATCACCCAGGCCGAGTATGACCAGATCATCTCGATCGCCCAGGGCTATGGCTACACCCCCGGCGGCCTGCCGACGTCGAAGGCAGTGGAAGACGAAAAATACTTCCTGAAGCTCGACTGGAACATCAATGACGATCACCGCGCCACGGTGTCGTACACCTACAATGACGGCTTCAACTTCAGCGCCTCCGACAGCAGCTCGACGCAGCTGTCCGACGGCAACCACTACTATGAGCGCGGCGCCAAGCTCGAAAACTACACCGCCGCTCTCTACTCCGACTGGACCGAGAACCTCTCGACCGAATTCCGCGCCACCTATACCGATCTGGAAAACCGCCAGAACCCGGTGGCCGGTTTCGACGGTTTCGGTGAAGTCCAGGTCCGCGTCGGCGACACGACCGTCTATCTCGGCGCCGACGACAGCCGTCACGCAAACCAGCTGTCTTACACCTCCGCCAACTACAAGGCGAAGGCAGACTACACGAACGGCGACCACACCTTCACCTTCGGTGCAGAGCGCGAAGAATTCGAAGTCTTCAACCTCTTCATCCAGGAAGTGAAAGGCGAGTGGGTGTTCAACGACATCGCCTCGTTCGCTTCGGGCGATTTCGCCGACTTCCGCTATGAAAACGCCGCTGGTTCCAATAACCAGAACGACGGTGCTGCGAGCTTCGGGTACGAAATCAACACCATCTACGTCCAGGACGACTGGCAGGTGACGGACAAGCTCGATGTCGTGCTTGGCCTGCGTTACGACTTCTACTCGTCGGACGACAAGCCGATGTACAACTCGACATTCGAAAGCAATTACGGCTTCCGCAATGACGAGAACATGGACGGCCGCGACCTCCTGCAGCCGCGCTTCGGCTTCACCTATGAAGCGACCGACGATATCTCCTTGCACGGCGGTATCGGTCTCTACTCCGGTGGTAACCCGAACGTCTGGATTTCGAACAACTACTCCAACAACGGTGTGACGCTGTTCGAATGCCGCAACCGTGGCCGTACGTCCGACTGTGTCGGCGGCGGCGCTCTTTCGAACGTGAACGACTTCACCTACGCCGGTGGCGCAGGCAGCCCGTTCATCAACGTTCCGGATGAGATGATTGCTGCTGTCGCGGCCGCACAAGGCGGTGGCCCGGTCAACGCGATCGATCCGAAATTCGAAATCCCGTCCGAATGGAAGTTCGCACTCGGTACGGTCGTCGACTTCGACGGCGGTGTCTTCGGTGACGACTACCGCCTGGTGGCCGACATCCTGTACTCCAAGACGAAGAACGCAGCCCAGTCGCTGCCGATCAGCTGGGTGCGGACCGGCATCGCTCCGGACGGCCGTCCGATCTACTCCGGCAACACGAACGACTTCGTGCTGACGAACACCAATGCGAAAGGCGATGCGGTCGTCCTCTCCGTTGGTATCGCCAAGGAGTATGACAACTTCGACTGGTCGCTCGGCTATGCCTACACGGACGCCGACGATGTGAACCCGATGACCTCTTCGGTCGCCTTCTCCAACTTCTCGAACTACACCACGTCTGACGCGGTGAACCCGGACCTTGGAACCAGCGACTACGAGATTGCTCACCGGTTCAACCTGACGGCCAATTACGAGCAGGAGTTCATCTCCGGTCTGACGACCCGGGCGTCTCTGTTCGGCACCTTCAACGAAGGCGCGCCGTACTCCTACGTGTTCGCCACGAACGGCCTCTTCTCGCCGCTGTTCAACAACAGCCGCCAACTGGCCTACATCCCGACCGGCATGAACGATCCGCTGATCGCAGCCAGCTCGGACCAGCAGGCCCTGGCAGACCTCGTTGCCTTCATCGATGGCAACAAGGACCTGCAGAACGCCCGCGGCGGCATCATCGAGCGGAACTCCTCCGCGGACGACTGGTGGTCGAAGTTCGACCTTCGCCTGTCCCAGGAACTCCCGGGCCTGCGCGCTGATGACCGTGCCGAAGCCTTCGTCACGATCGAGAACGTCGGCAACCTGCTGAACGACAAATGGGGCGTCCTGCGCGAGCATGGCTTCCCGGGCAACGCCCAGCTCTACTCGGCCAACATCGTGAACGGCCAGTACGAGATCACCTCGTTCAACGCGAATGCTGACAATGACAGCGTCGTGGTCAGCCCGTCGCTGTGGCAGGTCCACTTCGGCATCAAGTACAAGTTCTAAGCCTTACGGCCTGAACATCTGAAACGGGAAGGGCGGCCTCTTGCGGGGCCGCCCTTTTCCTTTGGGCGAAGCTGTGGCATGGCGCGCCGATGCCTGACACGATCCCTGTCCTCGCCCCCGAATGGGTTCCCCATGCCGCGCTCTGGTGCGGCTGGCCCCGTCTTGCCGAGGAATGGGGCGGCAGCCTCGATGGCCCGCGCGAGCATGTGGCTGCCTTCATCCGGGCCGCCGCCGCGCATGTGCCGGTGAAGGTCGCCGCAGGATCCGACGAAGCGTTGGCCAGCGCGGCTGCCGCGGTCGGCGATGTCGCCAGCGTGGTGGAACTCCCGACCGGCGATATCTGGCTGCGCGACACCGGCCCGATCGTGACGGGGCAGGGCGCCGCGCGCGTCGCCCAGGTGTTCCGCTTCAATGGCTGGGGCGGGAAATACCTGATGCCGGGCGACACTGAGACCGGCAATGCCATCGCCGCGCAGGAGGGCCTGGCGGCCGAACAGCACCGGCTGATCCTGGAAGGCGGCGCCATCGATGTGGACGGCGAAGGCCGCATGCTGACGACGCGCCAGTGCCTGCTCAATCCCAATCGCAACCCCGACCTGTCGGCCGAAGAGATCGAGGCGCGCATCTGCCGCGCCCTCGGCATCACGCAGATGATCTGGCTGGGCGATGGCCTGCTGAACGATCATACTGACGGTCATGTCGACAATATCGCCCGCTTCATCGGGCCGGGACATGCGCTGTGCCAGAGCCCTTCGGGCGAGGACGATCCGAACACGGACGTCCTGCTGGAAATCGAACGCACCCTGCGTGAGGCAGGCCTGAACGTCACCACCATCCCCTCGCCGGGCCTGATCCGGGATGACGCCGGCGAGCCGGTGCCGGCCAGCCACATGAATTTCACCATCACCAACGGCGCCGTTCTGGTGCCGGTGTATGAAGACCATTACAGCCTGGTGGCGCTGGCCGAGATGCGGGCGCTGTTCCCCGGCCGCAAGGTGATCGGCCTGCCGGCGCGTCATATTCTCGATGGCGGCGGCAGTTTCCACTGCATGACCCGCGAAATCCCCGCCTGATCCCAAGGAGGCCCCGATGAGCCGCACGCTAACCTTTGCCGGCATCCAGTTCACGCCGAGCGACGATGTCCAGGACAATATCGACCGGGTCGGCGCCCATATCCGGGATGCCGCCGCCAAAGGCGCCGATGTCGTGCTGCCGCCGGAACTCTTCTGCGGCCACTATTTCTGCAAGACGCAGGAGGAACATCATTTCGCCCGCGCCCTTCCGTGGACGGATCACCCGGCCGTGGAGCAGTTCTCCGCGCTCGCCGCCGAACTCGGCGTCGTCATCCCGGTGTCCATCTATGAGAAGGACGGCCCGCACTATTACAATTCGCTCGTCATGCTGGATGCCGACGGCACGCCGCTCGGTGTCTATCGCAAGAGCCATATTCCGGATGGGCCGGGCTATCAGGAAAAATACTATTTCCGCCCGGGCGATACCGGATTCCGCGTCTGGCAGACCATGAAGGGCAATATCGGCGTCGGCATCTGCTGGGACCAGTGGTTCCCGGAGGCGGCGCGCGCCATGGCGCTGATGGGCGCCGATGCGCTGCTCTATCCCACCGCCATCGGCGCCGAGCCGCATGATGCCGGCCTCGACACGGCCGCGCGCTGGCGCCGGGTGATGCAGGGCCATTCGGTGGCGAATGTCATTCCGGTCGTGGCCGCCAATCGCGTCGGCGATGAGGACGGCCAGGTCTTCTACGGCACCAGTTTCATCACCGACCATGTCGGCGAAGTGGTCACCGATTTCGGCCGTTCGGAGGAGGGGGTGCTGGTCGCCAGCTTCGATCTCGATGTGATTGACCGCGACCGGGCCGCGTGGGGCTTCTTCCGGGACCGGCGGACGGATCTCTACGATATCCTGCTTTAGGCCGCCGGCTCAGCTTCCGCCGGAACTCGTCTTGCTGGTCGCACGAATGCGCGGCATTGCGAGATCTGCGCGGTCCTTGCGCTTGGGCGCCTTGGCCTTCAGGTCTGAGACGAGAATGTCGCCCGTGCCGGCCTCGGCATAATGGGCGGCGAGTTCCGTGATCACCGCCTCGAATTCTTCGGCGCTTACGCTGCGATCGAGATTCGGGTCGAAGCGGACGGGATTGGTTAGCGTGTCGTCCCGGGTCGGCAGGCTTTCGGCCCAGCTGATCTGCTCGAAGGCCGTCAGGAAGCCGTCTTCATTGGTGTCAGCGGTCAGGAAAGCGGCCAGCGTGCCGGCCCGCAGTTCCGCCGTCGTGATCCGGCCGTCCTGATCGGCATCGAAGCTGAGGAACAGGCCGCCGCCCGGCACCAGCCGTTCCGGCGTTCCCCGTGCCTTTCTGGCCTCCGGCTTGGTAAATCCCTGGCCGGGCAGACGCACGATTTCGTCGGTTTCTTCCTGTGGCAGGGCCGTGGAAGCATGTCCGGCCGCCAGCAGCACGGAGAGGGCCAGAAGGCAGCGTTTCATCGGCAGAACTCCACTCTTGAGGGGCAGACTATGCGAGTGTGGCGCTTTTGCAACACACAGATTCAGCAATCTTGCGTCCAGACTCCGCCGGTCTTAGCACTCTGTTAACGCGCCCTTAACGCAAGGGGCGCATCCCGTTAACCGTTTCTGCTGCCTTAATGGCGGCCGATTCGGGCTTTTGGATGACACGCGATGGCACTTACGGCTGAACAGGTTCCGATCATCATGTCGGTTGGCGCGACGGCGCTGGGCCTGGCGGCGCTGTTGTGGGCATTGCGTGTTTCGGATGGCGCGCGGGGCGCGGCGCGCAAGTATCGCGACCGCTCGGCCGAGCTTGAAACCGACATTGCCGGCATCCGCTCCATCCTTGGGGCCCATCCGGGCGTGATCCTGGTCTGGCAGGGCGATGCGCTGGAAGGCGAGGGCGACGAGATCATCCCGCCGGAGCTGCACGGCTCGCCGGTCGCGCTGGCTGGCCTCTTGAGCTTCACCGATGACGCCATCTCGCCGGACCCGGCCGTGCGTATCGTTGAAGGCCTTGCAGACCTTGAGGCACGCGACAGTTCCGGCGTCGACACGACGCTGCGCATCCGCCTGCGCGAACTGCGCGAGACGGGCCAGGCCTTCTCGCTGACGATTATCGGCCCGTCCGGCCGCTTCCTCGAAGCCGATGGTCGCACCGCCGGTGCCCGCGCCGTGGTCTGGATCACCGACGCGACCATCAAGGGCCTCGAAGAGAGCTCCGCACGCGGAAAGCTGGAAGAGGCGCGGCAGGTGATTGCACGCGACCCGACCGCCTTCCTCGACATGCT
>JAGQRO010000482.1 GCA_020425315.1 Hyphomonas sp.
GTGAACATCTATCCGCAGGAAACCGAGAACATCCTGATCACCCATCCGAAAGTTGCCGACTGCGCCGTGATCGGCGTGCCGGACGAGGAATTCGGCGAAGCTGTGAAGGCCGTGGTCCAGCCCATGCCGGGCATTCCGCCGTCTGATGAACTCGCCGCCGAACTGATGGAGTTCTGCATCGCCAATCTGTCGAAACTGAAATGCCCCAAGAGCATCGACTTCGACCCCGAACTGCCGCGCCACCCGACCGGCAAGCTCTACAAGCGCCTCATCCGCGACCGCTACTGGGGCAAGAAAGACAGCCGCATCGTCTGAGCCGGCAAGCGGCCCGGGCGGGAAAGCACCCGGACCGCCCGCCGCTTGCGTCACTTCAGGAACGCAACAGCCTCATCCGTCGTCCAGACGGCATTCGCGATCATGGAATAATTGAGAAGGGCCGCGTCATAGGCCTCCTCGCCCGGTGCGCCGACGGCATCTTTCACCATCACCACATTGAAGCCCTGCTCGATCAGTTCGCGCATATGGGAATCCGTACACAGATTGGCGGCGAACCCGCCCATGATAACGGTGTCGATCCCGCGTTTGCGCAATTGCAGGACAAGGTCGTTCGACTCCGGGCCATAGATCTTGTGCGGTGACACGATCACCGTCTTGCCATCCAGGATGGCGGGTTTCAGCGGCCCGTAGAAATCGGCGCCCGTGCCCGCGATCTCCGAATAGTCCGTCGGTCCGGACACATCAAATATCTCAATGTCGTGCAGCGTCTGCTGGATCGGCCCGCGTGACAGCCAGCCGGCGTCCTGCGGGAAATAGAAGTGCGGGCTGACAAACAGCGGCACGTCTTCGGTTTTCGCTGTGGTAATCAGCTTCGCGATGTTCTCCCGCGTATGCAGGCGCAGGACATTGTCTTTCACCAGCCCCCAGGCGACGCCCTGATCGCTCATGAAGTCGTTCTGCGGATCGGTGATCAGCACGGCGGTATGCGCCGGGTCGGGCGTAAAGCCGGCCGGCGGCTCCGCCGAGGCGCAGCCCGCCATGCCAATGACCGCCCCGGAAAGGACCGCTGCCGCGACGCCGGCACGCAATGATTTCTTCAGACCAAACATTTTCTGTCTCCTTTGCTGTCTGGCTGGCAGCAAACTGCGCCGCGCCGGATTGTTCGGGAAATTCAGAGTTTGGATTTGATTGATAGATGAAATCGATCAATCATTCGGCTAGAGAAGGCGTTTTCATGGATGACCCGCCTTGAAGCTCCGCCAGATCGAATATGCCGTTCGCCTCGCCCGGACCCTGTCCTTCCGCAAGGCCGCAGCGGAGGCCGGCGCCACCCAGCCGACCTTGTCCAACGGCCTTGCCCAGCTGGAAGAGGAACTCGGCGGACGCCTGTTCGAGCGCACCACCCGCGACGTCTCGCTGACGCCCTTCGGCCGGCACATGCTGCCCTGGTTCGAAACCCTGCTGGGCGATGTCGATGAAATCGCCCGGGCCGCCGAAGCCTGGCATGACCCCGCTCACAAGGTGTTGCGGATCGGCATGTCACCGCTGATCGACCTCAAGACGATCGAACGCGTACTGACACCCTACCGGCAAAGACACCCGGACGTCGCCATCCTGTTCAAGGAGTGCCTCCTGGACGATCTCATCGGGCGCATCGAAACCGGCAAGCTGGATTTCGGCCTGCGCGTCGAGGAGTCCGTGCCGCCCGGCCTGCAGACCCTCCCGGCCTATCGCGAACCGCTGTTCTACCTGCCAATGGATATGCGTGGAACGCAACACAGCCCTCATCCCTGGCCCATAGACGCCCTGCCTCCCGCCCCGATCATCAGCACCTCCGGCGCCTGCGGGCTGACCGCCGGCCTTCAGGCCCTGTTCGATGCGGCCGGCGCAAGGCTCGCCCTCTATCCGGGGCACGCGCTCAGCTACCATGTCATTGAGGAATGGACCGAGCTTGGCGTCGGCGCGGCAATCCTGCCGGCCGCAAAGCTGTCGGCCGCGAATGTCACCGCCGGCCCGCTTCAGGATGCAGGCGGGCGCCCGCTCGGCTTTGCCTATGAGTGGGTGATGAAATCCGCCCGCCTCGCCTCGACGCCGGAACATATCTCCGCCTTCCGCCGCCACTTGGAAACCGTCGCGCCGGCCCTGCTGAAAGGCTAGGCATCGGATGCGCGTCAACTTCCCTCTGGCCCGCCCGTGCGCCACAGGCTACGCAGCATCATGACCCTTCTTCCTAACCAGCGCCCCCTGTTCGATATCCCGGCCGATATCGCCTATCTCAACACCGCCACGATGGGGCCGCTGCCGAAGGCCGCTCTTGAAGCGGGCACGCGCGGCCTGGCCCGCAAGCTGCACCCCTGGACCATTGCGGATACGGACTTCTTTGCCGACACCGCGCGGCTTCGCCCGCTGCTCGGCCGGTTGATCGGCGCGGATGCGGACGGCATCGCCTTCATCCCCTCGGTCAGCTACGGTCTCGCCACGGCGGCGGCAAACCTGCCGCTCGGCAAGAGGCAGGAGATCCTCCTGCTGGAAGACCAGTTCCCCTCCAATGTCTACACTTGGCACACGCATGCGGCGGCGACCGGGGCAGCCCTGCGCACCATCGGCACACGCGGCAATGAGACCCTGTCGGACGCCCTCCTCGCCGCCATCGGGCCGGA
>JAGQRO010000079.1 GCA_020425315.1 Hyphomonas sp.
ACACGGCCAGTCCCTTGTCGCGCAGCCAGCGGATCATCGAATTCTCCTCGCGCGGGTCAAGGATGTAGAATTTGTTGATACAGGGAGGGAAGATCAGCAGCGGGCGCGAATAGGTGGTCGCGCCCGACGGGGCGTAGTGGATCACTTCGATCAGGTCGTTGCGGAACACGACCTGGCCCTCGGCGGTGGCGATGTTCTCGCCCACCCTGAACGGGGTCTCGTCGGTCTGGCTGATATACAGCTTGCCGCCGCCTTTTTTCACGTCGGCGCGGGCGAGGCGCAGCCCGTCCAGAACGCTCTGGCCGCCGGTCTCGATGAAGGCGCGCAGGGCGGTCGGGTTGGTGCCGAGATAATTGGTCGGCGACAGGGTCTCGGTCAGCTGCTGGGTGAAGAATTTGGCGCGCAGCTGCAGGTTTCCCGGCAGGCCGCTGGCATGGTCGGGCAGGCTGTTCAGCCAGCGCGTGTTGAGGTCATACGCCTTGCGCATGAACTTGAAGCCCGGATTGCGGTGCCATTCGGGGTCGGAGAAACGCTTGTCGGTTTCCTTGGCGGTTTCCCCGGTCAGCGTCTCGGTCGCCATTTCCTGCCAGAGCTTCATCCAGCCCTGCATCAGCTCCATATTCGCCGTGAACATGGCGGTGGGATTGGTCGCCAGGTGCCACCCGACGGCGCGGAACGCCTCGCCCACCTTCATCGGATCGCCCTGCGACACGGTGCCCAGCGGGCCCGATCCGGCCATCACATCGGCTAAAAGCGCTTGGGATTCGGTGTTGGCGAGGGCAAGAGTGGTCAGCAGGATCTGCAGGCGGACGGGGTCCTGGCCGGCCATAAGCTCCGCCAGGGACGCTGGCACGTCCTTGTTTTTGTCACCGCCGCTCATTCGTCCCACTATCGCCAGTTTTGTTTGTCCTTAACTATGCGCCACAATGTTTGTGATTTAGTGAGTTTAACCATGAAAAACACGGCGATTCCCCTCACGAGCGTGTCGATCCTGCTGCTTGCCGGATGTGCGGGCTCGTTTGCCCAGGTGCGGGAAGCCGTTAACCAGGCGCCCGACTGGTATGGGGAGCGCCGCGCGGAAATCCGGGGGGAGGGATATCCGGAGCTGTACGAAATCCCCGAACTCGATGCCGACAACCGGCCAGGCAAGACCCTTGCAGCGTCTGCCGGGCGCGTCGGAGACCTTCAGGCCCAGTTTGACGAAAACGAGCGAGCGGACCCCCCCGCGGACGCAGCCGGCGAAATGTCCGCGCTGCTGACGCGGGTAGAAGCGGACTTTGCCGAGCTTCCGGCAGATGCCGAATTCCTGACGCAGGAAGAGATCGCCGCGATCGATGCTGCGTTTAAAGTTCCCAGAGTTACTGAAGGCCTCAAGGTCAAACGAAAATGAATACCGACTTCCACAAGATCCGCCGTCTGCCCCCTTATGTGTTCGAACAGGTCAACCGCACCAAGGCGGCCCTGCGCGCCGAAGGGGCCGACATCATCGACCTCGGCATGGGCAATCCGGACCTGCCGACGCCGACCCATATCGTCGACAAGCTGTGCGAAACCGCGCGCAAGCCGGACGTCAACGGCTATTCCGCCTCCCGCGGCATTCCGGGCCTGCGCCGCGCGCTGACGGACTATTACAAGCGCCGCTTCGGCGTCACCCTCAACAAGGACCGGGAAGTCATCGTGACGCTCGGCTCGAAGGAGGGCTTCGCCAACCTCGCCCAGGCCATCTCGGCGCCGGGCGATGTCATCCTGGCGCCGGACCCGTCCTACCCGCTGCACCATTTCGGCTTCATCATTGCCGGTGCCTCGATCCGCGGCGTGCCGGCCCAGACCCCGGAGCAGTACCTCTCGAACCTTGGCAAGGCCGTGCACTATTCCGTGCCGCCGCCGACCGCCATGGTGCTCTGCTACCCGTCCAACCCGACGGCGGCCGTCTGCGATCTCGACTTCTACAAGGACGCCATCCAGTTCGCGAAGAAGCACGAACTCTGGGTCCTCTCCGACCTCGCCTATAACGAGATCTATTTCGAGGAACCGACGCCTTCGATCCTTCAGGTCGATGGCGCCAAGGACATCGCGGTCGAGTTCACCACCATGTCGAAGACCTATTCCATGGCCGGTTGGCGCATGGGCTTCGTCGCCGGCAATGAGAAGCTGATCTCCGCGCTCGCCCGGGTGAAATCCTATCTCGACTATGGCGCCTACACGCCGATCCAGGTGGCCGCCGTCGCCGCCCTCGACGGTCCGCAGGACTGCGTGGACGAAACCCGCGCCATCTATAAATCGCGCCGCGACGTGCTGGTGGAGAGCTTCACCCGCGCCGGCTGGCCGATCCCGAGCCCGGCGGCCTCTATGTTCGCCTGGGCCCCGATCCCGGAACAGTTGAAGCATCTCGGCAGCCTGGAGTTCGCGCTCCAGCTGATCAACGAGGCGCACGTCGCCGTCGCCCCCGGCGCCGGCTTCGGCGAGCATGGCGACGGCCATGTCCGCATTGCCCTCGTCGAGAACGAACAGCGCATCCGCCAGGCCGCCCGCAACATCCGGAAATTCCTCGCCAAGCGCGGCGTGAAGGAAATCGCGCCGGCGGCGGCGGAGTAGGGCGCGCCGCACCGCGTCCGGCGGTCAGAAATCAGTCGGGTTCAGGCTTCGCCAGGAAGGCGGGGACACAGTCGGCTTCGCCGCACTCGGCAAAATCGACATAGACCTCGTCGAAGCCGAACCGCGCCGAATCCAGGCCGAGCGGCAACAGGCGCTGGCGGATGGCGTTTGCGTCCGGCCTGGAATTCACCCAGTCGACGATCCGGCTCGCTTCGCCGCCGGTCGATGCGTCCATCCGCGCGATCAGGCTCTCCGGCGTGTAGGCGGTTCCGGAATGCTCGTAGAGATCGCGCATCATGTCCCGGAACATGCCGGGGTGTTCGGCCGAGACCGTCGCATCCAAGAGGAGCGCAACCAACGATCCGCCGCCATAGACCAGTTCCCAATTTTCCTGCTTGTTCGCGCCCGCCTCGGCGAGCGTGGCATCCGGTGTGCGGCGCTTGGCGATCTCGTACCGGCGGAGGATGTTGGCAAGGCGCTGCTTCAGCATGGCCTCGTCCAGATGGCCTGACTGGTACATCAGCTTGATCGTCAGGTAGTCGGTGAACCCTTCCGTGAACCAGTATGTGCTTTCGGGATCGGTGCTGTGAATGGCGCCCGCGCCAATCCACAGATGCATCACTTCATGGCCGAGCGTATGCGACCAGACAATTTCGTCGGCCGGTGAGAAGGGCGTCGCAATGCGCATTGCGAAACTGTTCTGGAAGGCCCCGCCATCCGACATCGTGTCGGTAAAGACGAACACGGAGTATCTGTCTCCGGGGGCGCCGCCGAAGAAATCCATATAGGTCTGCGGGACGCTGCCGAGGATGCCGGATATCCCATCGGCAATTTCGTCCGCCCCGCTGGAGATGAGCATGTTGATGGTCAGACCGGAGAGGACCGCCTGCGACGGCTTTGCCGGGCCCATGACGAACGCGTTCTGTCCGAGGTTCCATGGATTGGCGGCCCGGGCCGTGCGGCCGTCCATCTCCCAGGGCGCCACGATGTTCCAGTCTTGCGGCACGTCGAACTCGACCGTGACCGGGCAGGCCGGGGCATCATAGTCGATCAGGAAGAAGGCGTGCCCGGCAAAGAAATAGGAATCATCGAACCGGGTCGCGACCTCGTCCATGCCGGGGCCGCCCTGGTTCCAGTCGGCCGCGTCATGATCCGCGCGCACCTCATAGGTCAGCCGCGACACCGCTTCGCCGCTCTGCGTTTCCCAGCCGCCCTCGCCGACATAGGTCAGCTCCACCGGCTGGCCGTCATCGCCATATGCATGAACATTCCGGATGGACTCCGCCTGGCCCTGCGGACGGTCGGCGATGGGAAAATAGAACAGGTCCAGCCGTGAGGTCGGCGAGGTGAAGTCTGCCTCGACATGGAACGTGTCGCCATCCACCGGCTTGACGCGATAGGCCGCCGCCGTGGGACAGGCCTCCTGCGCCGTCGCGCAGCCCGCTGTCGCCAAAGCGAGGGCAAACGCCGCCAGCGCGGCGGGGAGTGTGAGAATACGCATAGGGCTGGCCTCGAAGTCTGTGGGGCTGTTCGAATCCCGCCCGAACCTGTCAGGTCCGGGGTGTTTCCGCAAGGAACCCGGTGCGCCCGGCCAGCAGGGCCTGCCCGGTCCTTGCCCCGGTTTCATCCGCGCACCCCTTCCACCCGCGCCCCAAACCCGCTAGGCACCTGCGCGACGTACAAGAAGCAATAAAGGGGCGCCCCGTGGCACCTTTGAAAATCGGGATTGCGGGCCTTGGCCATGTCGGCTGTGGCCTGATCGAACTGGTCCAGCGCCAGCAGGATCTGCGCCTGCCGGGCAAGGTCGCCATTGCCGGCGTGAGCGCCCGCAGCCAGTCGCGCAACCGCCCGGTCGCCATCGATTCCTATCCCTGGTTCGACGATGCCGCGACGCTGGCCGAAGACCCGAATGTAGATGTGTTCGTGGAACTCGTCGGCGGCTCTGACGGCCCGGCCAAATTCGCCGTGGAGACAGCCCTCAAGGCGGGCAAGCATGTCGTCACTGCCAACAAGGCACTGATCGCCAAGCATGGCATGGCGCTCGCCAAGCTGGCCGAGGAAAAGCAGGTCGACCTCCTGTTCGAGGCGGCTGTGGCGGGCGGCATCCCGGTCGTCCGTGTGCTGCGCGACAGCCTTGCGGGCACGGAAGTGAAGCGCGTTGCCGGCATTCTCAACGGCACCTGCAATTATCTCACCTCCACCATGCTGGAGCAGGGCCGGGAATATGACGATGTTCTCGCCGAGGCCCAGCGGCTCGGCTATGCCGAGGCTGACCCGACGCTGGACGTGTCCGGCATGGACGCCGCGCACAAGGCGGCCATCCTCTCGGCCATCGCCTTCTCGGCGGACCTCGATTTCTCCAAGGTCTCCGTCTCCGGCATCGACCAGATCAGCCTGCTGGACCTGCGCATGGCCGACCGGCTGGGCTTCCGCATCAAACTCATTGCCGAGGGCGTGCTGACCCAGGCCGGCGTCGTCTGCCGGGTCGAGCCGCTGGCCCTGCCGGCCACGCACCCGCTCGCCCGCGTCAATGGCTCGCTGAATACCGTCCGCATCGAAGGTGACCCGGTGGGCGCCATCACGCTGACCGGCCCCGGCGCCGGCGCCGGGCCCACTGCATCCGCCGTCATGGGCGATGTGGCCAAGCTCTTTCGTCCGGCCATCCGGCCGGCTTTCGGCCGCGCCGAACACCACAAGGCACGCCCCTTCGTGGCCGGTGCTGCTGACGAGGTGGCCCCCTTCTTCCTGCGCATTCGCCTCGCTGACGAGCCGGGCGCGCTGGCCGCCCTGACCGAGGCGCTGGCCAAGGAAGGCGTCTCGGTCGACAAGCTGCTGCAGGACTCCGCAGACGAGTCTGGCGCTGCTCCGGTCGTCATCATCACCCATCGCTGCCCCCGCAGTCATATGGCAGCGGCACTCGCCCGGCTTGAAAAAATTTCAATTCCGGTTGACGCCCCGCGCTTGATCCGTATCGAAGCGGCAAGCTAATTGCTTGAGAACAAGGCAAGAAAGACAATAAGACCGCCTTCGGAGACCGAAAAATCATGAAAAACAACGTTCTGACGCCGGGTCTGGCCGACTCGATGGTGCGGGTGAGCGAATCTGCCGCCATCGCCGCCGCGAAACTCGTGGGCCGGGGAGACGAGAAGAAGGCCGATGCCGCCGCCGTGGACGCCATGCGCACCGCCTTCAACGCCGTGGACTTCAAGGGCCGCGTCGTGATCGGTGAAGGCGAGCGGGACGAAGCCCCGATGCTCTATATCGGCGAGGAAGTCGGCACCGGCACCGGTCCGGAAATCGACATCGCGCTCGACCCGCTGGAAGGCACCACGCTGACCGCCAAGGCTATGGCAAACGCGCTGGCCGTGCTGGCCATCGCCCCGCGCGGCGGCCTGCTGCACGCGCCGGACACCTATATGGACAAGATCGCCATCGGCCCCGGCTATCCGGACGGGATCATCAGCATCGAGGCGACGCCAGCTGAAAACATTGCGGCCCTGGCCAAGCACAAGGGCGTCGACGTCACCGAGATGACCGCCTGCGTGCTCGACCGCCCGCGCCATGAAGAGATCATCGAGAACCTCCGCTCCGTCGGTGCCCGTGTCGCGCTGATTACAGATGGCGACGTCGCCGGCGTGATCGCCACGACCAATCCGCATACCGGGATCGACCTCTATGTCGGCTCCGGCGGCGCCCCGGAAGGCGTGCTCGCGGCGGCGGCCCTGAAATGCGTCGGCGGCCAGATGTTCGGTCGTCTCGTCTTCCGCAATGAGGACGAGAAGAAGCGCGCCGCCCGCGTCGGCATCACCGATCTCGGCAAGGTCTACGCCCTGAACGAGCTTGCCTCCGGCGACACGGTCTTCTGCGCCACCGGTGTGACGCAGGGCACCATGCTGAACGGCGTGGGTCACCGCGATGGCCGGGTCCACACGCACTCGCTGGTGATGACATCCACTGATGGCATGGTCCGCTACATCCGGTCCAACCGGAAGGCATAAGCAGGGGCCACCTGCCAGAACGCCTGTGCTAGGCTGTCCGGAACGCTGATTCCCGGATTGCTGCATGTCTCTGCCTGCCCAGAAACCCGACACCCGCCTGTTCGAGGTCGACCGCTCCGCCACGGGCCGGTTCTGGACGCTGTCGCCGGTGGACGAAGCGCTCGTGCGGCGCCTGGCGCCCTCCGTCGGCGGATCGGACCTGCTGGCGCGCCTGCTGGCCGGCCGGGGCGTCGAGCCTTCCTCGGCGGCGTCCTATCTCGCCCCCACGCTGCGCGACACCTTTCCGGACCCGTCCGCCTTTGCCGACATGGACAAGGCCGCGGCCATCGTCTTCGACGCCATCCTCGCGAAGAAGAAGATCACCGTCTTCGCCGATTATGACGTCGATGGCGGCACCAGTTCGGCCATCCTGACGCGCTATTTCCGCGCCTGGGGCGAGCCGCTCGGCCTCTACGTGCCGGATCGTCTGGAAGAGGGCTACGGCCCCTCGCCGGAAGCCTTCCGGCACCTGAAGGATACCGGCAACGACCTCGTCATCACCGTCGATTGCGGCGCCGCTGCCGTTCATGCGCTGGAGGAGGCCGAACGGATCGGCCTCGACGTTGTCGTCATCGACCACCATTTGATGGCCGGCCACCATCCGCCCGCCGCCGCCCTCGTGAACCCCAACCGGCCGGACGACACATCCGGGCAGGGTCACCTCGCTGCCGCCGGCGTGGTGTTCGTGTTCGTTGCCGCCCTGAACCGCCTTGCCCGCGAGCGTGGCCTCGCTCCGCCGGAAGGCCTGCCGGACATCATGGCGCTGCTGGACCTTGCCGCCCTCGGCACGCTCTGCGACATGGCCCCGTTGCACGGCGTCAACCGCGCCTTTGTGCGTCAGGGCCTGACCATGCTGTCGCGCGGCCAGAATGAAGGCCTGCGCGCACTTGCCGAAGTGTCCGGTATCCAGAAGGTCGAGACCGTTTACCACGCGACCTTCATGCTGGGGCCGCGCCTCAATGCAGGCGGCCGCGTGGGCGATCCGTGGCTCGCCGCAAAACTTCTGGCTACGGACGACAGGGCAGAAGCCGTCGCCCTTGCCGAACAGCTCCACGCCCTCAATGAGGAGCGCAAGGCGGTCGAGGCGGCGATCCTCGATCAGGCCACCGCGCAGGCCGAACAGGCCCTCGCGAAGAACCCGGATCGCGGCATCCTCATCGCCGCCGGCGAGGGCTGGCATCCCGGCGTCATCGGCATCGTCGCCGGCCGCCTGAAGGAGCGCTTTCATCTGCCCAGCATCGTGATCGGCTGGGGGCAGGGGCTCGGTCCCGTGGCCAAGGGCTCCGGCCGTTCCGTCACCGGCGTCAACATTGGCGACGCCATCGCGGCTGCCGCGCGCGAAGGCGTCATCCTCTCCGGTGGCGGCCACGCCATGGCGGGGGGCCTCAGCCTTGAGCCGGAGCAACTCGCCGGGTTCGATGCGTGGATGGTCTCGCACATGGCGCAGTTCACGGCCGAGCGCGCCGCCGCGCTGGAATTCCAGATCGACGCCATCCTGGCGCCGGGCGGTGTCAGCCCGCAGCTCGCCGATCAGATCGCCGGCCTCGGCCCCTTCGGACAGGGCGCGCCGGAGCCGGTCTTTGCCGTGCCGTCGGTGCATGTCACCGGCGTGCGCCAGGTCGGCGCGAACCATCTGAAGTTCACCGCGGAGGACGCTTCGGGCCGGCTCGATTGCATCGCCTGGCGGGCTGCGGACGCGCCGCTCGGCGAGGCTTTGCGGCAGGGCGCGCGGGTGCATCTGGCCGGCCGTCTGAAGGCCGAAGAGTGGAATGGCCGCCGCAGAGTCCAGCTCGATGTGATGGACGCTGCAGGGGCCTGAACCTTCTGCAGAAACCCGGTGAAGGGTGGCTTGCCCTCGCCATCGTCTGCGGCTATACGGCCTCTTCTTCGAGCCGGTGCGGTCCCTTCGTCTATCGGTTAGGACGCCAGGTTTTCAACCTGGAAAGAGGGGTTCGATTCCCCTAGGGACTGCCAACTCTTTTTCCCATGATCGCAATGCACTGCAGCTGGACGCTGCCATTTCGTGTGAAGATCGCGTGACAAGGGCGTTAACTTTTCTTACGCTGCCTGTTCGGGGAAATGTGGGCTGATGACAAGTGTAGCTGCGCGAATGGATTCTGAAGAACCGCAACCGGAAACGGTGCGCGTGATCGGCCGTGTCAAATGGTTCGACAGCGCCAAAGGCTATGGATTCATCGTGGCCGAATCGACCTCCGACCCGGGCCTGTCCGGCGATGTCATGCTTCACATCACCTGCCTGCGCGATTACGGCGAATCCTATGCAGATGAGGGCGCCCGCATTGTGTGCAATGCCGTGCGCAGCGAGCGCGGCTGGCAGACCGCTTCGATCATCGAGATGGAGCGCCCGAAGGCCGTCGTGGCCAAGGAAATGGGCGTCGCGCCGGTGTATGAGCCGGTGACGCTGAAATGGTTCAACCGCACGCGCGGCTATGGCTTTGTTCAGCGCCCCGGCGTCGATGTGGACATTTTTGTCCATGCCGTCGTCCTGCGCAAAGCGGGCTACGAAGACGTGGAGCCCGGCACGGAGCTGGAAGCGGCCATCGGAATCGGCAGCAAGGGCGAACACGTGGCGGCGCTGAAGCCGCGCTGAACCGCGCTGGACCGCTTGCCGCCCTCGCAGCCCACGGCTAAACCAGTGCGCATGAAACGTATGCTTGCCTTCGCCCTCGCGGCCATCGCCTTCGCCAGTCCGGCAGCCTTCGCACAGCTCGATTCCGGGCCGCTGACGATCCAGTCCGCCGAGGCCTCGCACGCCTTCACGGTGGAAATTGCCGACGATCCGGAAGAGATCCGCACCGGCCTGATGAACCGGGCCGTCATGGACGCCGATGCCGGCATGATCTTCGATTTCGGCCAGCCGCGCGAAGCGAGCATGTGGATGAAGAACACGCTCATCCCGCTCGACATGCTGTTCATGGACGAAAGCGGCAAGGTGATCGCCATTGCGCGCAATGCCGTGCCGGGCTCGTTGCGCACGATTTCGCCGGGCGTGCCGGTGAAGGCCGTGCTGGAGCTGAATGGCGGGCGCGCCGCCGAACTCGGCATCGAGCCGGGCGACACGGTGCATCACGAGATCTTCGGCAACTACGAAGGATGACGGCAGACGCCGGCCCGAAACCGCCGCCGCCCGGATTCAGGGTGCGGCCGACGCGGGGCAAGTTCTCGCTGCACAACGGCCCGTCCTTTCTTGCCGAGGTCGATGGCGACATCCGCTCCGGTCTCTGGGTGCTGGATCGGCACTGCAATGGTCTCGGCTTCATGCATGGCGGCATGATCTGTGCCTTTGCCGACAGCGCGCTGGCCTGGGCGGTCTGGTCGGTCACCCGCCGCTCCTCCGTGACGATCAAGCTGACCCTGGAATTCATGGACATCGTGCAGGAAGGCACCTGGCTGGAAGCCCATCCGCAGGTGAAGGGTGTCGATGGCGACCTCGTGCACGTCATGTGCGACATGGTGAGGCCGGATGGCAGCCTTGCCGCCCGCGCCGATGCCGTGTTCCGGTCCCTGAGGCGCAGGGCAGCAGGCTGAGGCCGTTTGACGCGCGGCAATTGGAATAATTCCAAATAGGCGGCGCCGGCCTAAATTCCGTATCGACAGCTTGTCTGATAGGGTCTGCCCATGGACTTCGACGCTCTCCTGCTTTCGCGGCTCCAGTTCGCCTTTGTGGTCGCGTTCCACATATTGTTCCCGGCCTTCACGATCGGCCTCGCCGCCTTCCTGACCACCTGCGAGGCGCTGTGGCTGAAGACGGGGCGGGACGTGTTCCGCCGCCTTTACCTGCACTGGGTGAAGATCTTCGCGCTCGCCTTCGGCATGGGCGTCGTCTCCGGCGTAGTGATGAGTTACCAGTTCGGCACCAATTGGAGCGTCTTCTCCGAACTCACCGGCAGCGTGATGGGCCCGCTGCTCGGCTATGAAGTGCTCACCGCCTTCTTCCTCGAAGCGACCTTCCTCGGCGTGATGCTGTTCGGCTGGAAGCGCGTCGGCCGCAAGCTGCACTTCGTGGCCACCTGCGCCGTCGCCATCGGCACAACCTTCTCCGCCTTCTGGATACTCTCCGCAAACAGCTGGATGCAGACGCCGCAGGGCTTCGCGATTGATCCGGATACGGGCAAATTCTACGCGACCAGCTGGATGGAGGTGATCTTCACGCCGAGCTTCCCCAGCCGGTTCGTCCACATGCTTCTGGCCGCCTATACGACCACCGCGTCCGTGGTGCTGGCCGCCGGGGCCTGGCAGGTGCTGAAGGGCCGTGCCAGCGAGCCGGGCCGCTGGCAGCTCAGGATGGCGGCGGGTACGCTGGCCGTGCTGATGCCGCTCCAGATCTGGGCCGGCCACTGGTCGGGCGAAGTGGCGCACGAACACCAGCCGGCCAAGATCGCCGCCGTCGAAGGCTGGTGCACGTCGGCCGAAGTGCAGGGCACGGTTCTGGTCGCCTGGCCGGACGGGTCCGACTGCGGGCATTCCGGCATCACCGTGCCGGGCACCAGCCCATACCTGTTCCCCTCGGTGGAAGAGGGCGAAATGCTGCTCGGCCTCGATGCGTTCGAGCCGGACGATTTGCCCCCGCTCTGGCTGCCCTTCTGGGGCTTCCGCATCATGGTGGCCTGCGGCCTAGGCATGCTGGCCATGGGCCTCTGGGGCTGTCTCAACTGGCTGCGCGGGCGGCTGGACCGGCCGGGCTGGTTCCACATCGCCGCCGTGCCGGCCGGGGCCTTCGGCTTCCTGGCCGTCGTTTCCGGATGGATCGTCGCCGAAGTCGGCCGCCAGCCCTACACCGTCTATGGCCACCTGCGGACAATCGACAGCGTCTCGCCGGTGCCGGCGGCGCAGGTGGCCGTGTCGCTGCTGGTGTTCATGGTGATCTATGCCATCGTGTTCACCGCCGGCGTCGTCTACATGGCGCGCATCGCCACGCGCGGCTTCGATGACGAGCCGGAGGGCGAGCCCGGCAAGGGCCCGCGCGCGCCCGGCTCCCCGCTCGGGTCCGTGGACGATCCGGCCCAGACGCCCGACGATATTGTGGCTGCGGAATAGGAGCGGTTCCCATGTCCCTCGACCTTCCCCTGATCTGGGCCTTCATCCTGGCCATCGGCGTGATGATGTATGTCCTGCTCGACGGGTTCGACCTCGGCGTCGGCATCCTTACCTTCTTCGCCCGCTCCGAAGACGAGCGCAGCCAGATGACATCGACGATCGAGCCGGTCTGGGATGGCAACGAGACCTGGCTGATCATCGGCGGCGGCGGCCTGTTCGCAGCCTTCCCGCTGGCCTATGCCATCATCATGCCGGCCTTCTACCTGCCGGTCCTGCTGATGCTGGCGGCGTTGATCTTCCGGGGCGTCGCCTTTGAATTCCGTCACAAGGCCGTCCGTTCTCTGACGAAGAAGTTCTGGAATGGCGCCTTTGCCGGCGGTTCGCTCGCGGCGGCCTTTTCGCAGGGCATCATGCTGGGCGGCATGGTGCAGGGCATCCGGGTGGAAGACGGCGCGTTTGCCGGTGGGTCGTTCGACTGGCTGACGCCGTTCACCCTGCTGACCGGCCTGTCTGTCGTGATCGGCTATGTACTGCTCGGCGCCTGCTGGCTGGTGCTGAAGACGGAGGGCGAGATCTATGCCCGCGCGCGGCGCTGGGGCGTTGGCGCGCTGGCTGGCGTGGCGGCGGCCTTCCTTCTGGTCAGCCTGGCGACGCTCTCGATTGATCCGGCCATCGGTCAGCGCTGGGGCTTCTCGATGACGCATGTCGACCTGCCGACTCTGTTGCCACTGTCACCCATTCCGCTGTTCGGCATGGCGCTCTGTGCCTGGCTCGCGCGCGACCTGTTGATGGATCCGGGCGCCAATGCCGCGCCGGACTGGCGGCCCTTCCTGCTGGCGGCCGGTATCTTCATCAGCGGCTATTTCGGCATCGGCATCAGCCTCTATCCCTTCATCGTGCCCTATGAGGTGACGATCAGTGAGGCCGCCGCGCACGACAATGCGCTCGGCTTCATGCTGGTCGGCGCAGTGATCATGCTACCCATCATCCTCGCCTACACGATCTATGTGTACCGCCTGTTCTGGGGCAAGGTGCGCCCCGGCGAGGGGTATCATGCTTGATCCGGTCGGCCCCGGGGAAGACGATCACCAGCCTGTACTGGTGCGCATGAGTTGGTTCGCCGGCATCGCGCTCGTCTCGGTGCTGGCGGTGGCCGCCGTCGCCTACGCCCTGCGGGCGGTGCTGTTCATCCACTGATCCCGAGTTCGGCGAGCGCGAAGGCGCGGATCGACTTGTAGTCCGCCTTGCCGTTCACCGCACGGCCGAGACTGTCCTTGAACAGGATGCGTTTCGGCGCCTTGTAATGGGCAAGCTTGCTCTTCACGAAGGCTTTCAGCGTGTCCTCGTCGGCATGGCCGTCCAGTTCGACCACCGCCGTGATGGCCTGGCCCCATTTGTCATCCGGCACGCCCACGACGAGCGCATCCTTGACTGCGCCATGCGCTTTCAGGGCCTCTTCCACTTCTTCCGGGTAGACTTTCTCGCCCGCCGTATTGATGCAGTTGGACCCGCGCCCCAGCAGCGTGATTGTGCCGTCTTCCTCCACCGTACACCAGTCTCCGGGTACGGAGTATCGCTCGCCATGTATGGTCTTGAAGGTCTTCTCGGTTTTCTCCGGGTCCTTATAATAGCCGAGCGGCACGGCGCCGCCGCGCGCAATGAAACCAGCCTCGCCGCTTCCCGGCACGACTTCGCGGCCATCCTCGGTGAACACTTTGCATTTGGAGCCGATGACGAATTTCGAAGTCTTCACCTCGCCATCCGCCGTCATCACCGAACTACCGAAGCCGACCGCTTCGGAGGCGCCGAAACTATCGGTGAGGGCCACTTGCGGCATGTGCCGGATCAGGCCCTGTTTCACTTCCATGCTCCACATGACACCGGAAGAGATGATGCCGACCATCGTGTCCAGCTTGTAGCGGCCGGGCTCTGCGTCGAGCGCCGCCAGCAGCGGCTTGCCGAAGGCGTCGCCCACCAGCGCGACATTGGTCACGCCTTCGCGCTCGATGGTCTCCAGAAGGTTGTGCGGATCGAACGTTTTGTTATTCGTCAGTGTGATGACGGTGCCGCCGGCCAGCAGGGCGCCCATGGCGGTGAACAGGCCCGTGCCGTGCATCAGCGGGCAGGCGGGCACATTCTTCACATGCCGCCCGAGAAACTGGACCGCCATTTTCAGCTGTTCGAAATCCTGCGGCACCGGCAGGCCGGCGGCCTCGGCGCCTTCCTGTCCGGCGCGGCGCCAGACCTCGTGGGACCACATCACGCCCTTGGGCATGCCGGTCGTGCCGCCGGTGTAGAGGAACAGCATGTCGTTCGGCGAGCGTTCGATGCCGAGTGGGGAAGGGTCGCCCTCCGTGGCGAGGTCTTCATAGGCAATGGCATAGGGCTCGGTCGCGCCGCCGCCGACCTGCACCCAGACCTTCACTTCCGGAAGGCGCGGCTGCACCTTGCGCACCTGGTCGAGGAATTCGACATCGAAGAACACGACTGCCGCGTCTGAATTGTCGAAGATGTAGTAGAGCTCGTCTTCGAGGTAGCGGTAATTGACGTTCACATGCGTCAGCCGGCCTTTGAAACAGGCCGCGAGGCCTTCCATGTATTCCGGCTGGTTGCGCAGGTAGAAGCCCGCCTTGTCCCCCGTCTTCACGCCCCGCGCCAGCAAATTGCGGGCAAGCCGGTTGGACCGCGCCGTCATCTCCGGCCAGGAGATGCGCCGTTCGCCATGGATCAGCGCCATGTCGTCGGGGCCCAGCACCGTGGCGATTTCGTCCAGGATGTCTCCCAGATTGTAGAAGCTCTTCGGGCTCATGCGTTCCTCTCCGTATCGTTTCCGGACTTTTCCGGCCCGTTTCCGGGCTGTTTACGGACTGTTTTCCGGACCCCATCCGGACTGTTTCCGGACGTGTGTTTTGATCGGATCGTACCAGCGCCCCGGCGCCCTTCAATGGCCAAAAAGAAAGCGGCCCCCCGTTTCCGGAGGGCCGCCCTTGGGTCATTCCGCGAGGGAATGGGCGGGGCTTAGAAGCCCATGCCG
>JAGQRO010000080.1 GCA_020425315.1 Hyphomonas sp.
GAATCTCTTCGGGTGCGCCATTCCTGTGCAAAAGCAGGCACTAACTCACCGCTGGCGGCAAATGACACGGCCTGATGGGCGACAGCGTCCTTTGGACCGCTGATTCTTATCTGTTTTTCGCCAACTTCGATCTTGCTGACGAGCGTGCGGACATAGGCTTTGGCGAACTGGCGGTTGTCAGGATTTCTGAGGGCTTGCGAGACGGCATGCCCGAATTTCTCCACGACCTTATCGCCAAGCTTATCGACGGGCACACTCCGCTCCCGATCCAACAGCGCGATCTGCCGCTTCAGGCGCTCAACTTTCTCCTGTTGTTCGCGGATATGCGCTGACAGGGTGCCATCCATCGTCAGCTCTCCACTGCCAATCATCGTGTAGAGGTTTGTGACCTGGACCTCAGCCTTCCGCTTCTCGCCATCCAGCTTTTTGCGCTGCTCTTTGGCAGAGCGTCCGCGCTCCTGCGCGCGGGCGAGAAGCATTTCCGTCATCTTGCGTAAACGCTTCGGTTCGAGAACCGAGCCTTCCAGCGCATCGATGACGATATCGTCCAGCTCCTGCATCGGGATCGAAACGCCCTTGCAGGCAGTCTGCCCGGCATCCGCTTTCTGAGAGCATCGGTAATAATGGTATTGCCCGCTCTTGCCGGAAAGCTTGCGCATGGGCGCGCCGCATTCTTCGCAAACCGCCAAAGCCGTCAGAAGCACATCGCTTGAAACCAGCCTAGGCGCGGTCTTCATCGGATGTTGGCGATCCAGCTTCTCCTGCGCCTCATAGAACAGCACGTCCTCCACAACGCGCGGCATCGGGAAGAGAATCCATTCTTCGCGTGGGCGTGGCGTTTTCCGGCGGGAGTCTGTCCGGTTGAAGTAGTGCTCACCGATGTAGGCCGTGTTTCTCATTATCTTGTCGATGAACTGGACCCGGAATGGCTTGCCCCTACGGCCAATATAGCCCTGCGCATTCAGGTAAGTCGTAATCCGCTTCACACCCATCGGGCCGGACGCGCCATCGCCTCTGACATAGAGTCTGAAGATCAAACGGACGATTTCAGCTTCTTCGGGATCGATTTCGATCTTCTTCTTTACCCGCGCACCGCGTGTCTCGGCAGCATAGGTGCGGAACCCGAACGGCGCTGCTGCTCCATTCCAGAATCCTTGTTTGGCATTTTCAATCATGGAGCGGGCAACGTGCTTGGCCGTTTCCTTGCTCTGGTACTCATCCAGTGCGCCAACCATTGTTGTCAGAATGTCCGCCGTCTCGCCTTCACCCAGATCCTGAGTGATCGAAATGAACCGGACCTGCCGCTCATCCAGAAGGGACCGATAGACCAGTAGGTCTTTTGTGTTCCGGAACAGACGGGACTGGCTGTGAACAAGGATCGCATCGAAGGGGTGATCGGACGCAACAGCACGGGAAATCATTTCCTGAAACTGAGGCCGCTTGTCCGTGCGGGCGCTGACCCCGGCATCTGTGTAGACTTTGACGACTTTATAGCCGTTCTGCGCGGCATAGGCTTCACATTGGCGGACCTGATCGGGAATGGAGAGTTCGCCTGCGGCCTGTTTCCCTGTTGAAACCCGCACATAGATTGCCGCCCGCTTCATAGGCTACCCTTCTATCAGTTCCTCAGAGGCTTCTGCCTCATCCAGCAAGTCCCGGATCATAGCCGACAGATAGGTCTCGACAATCTGAAGTTCAGTTTCGGTGATGGGAAGATCAGGGAGAACCGCAATCTCCACACCGCGCGAGCCGGAAGCGGGTTGCTTACGGGCCTCGTCTTTGCGGGGAGATTTCTTGGATTTCAATTCTGCACTCTTGGTCCGGACCGGCGGTCTGCCGGGCCAGCTCATGAGAGCAGAATGGGGAAGCGAGCGCTGCAAAAGGCGCTGGCAGGAATCAACGCCGGAATTGGCGGTCTATTCCTGTGAGGGATTGGGAGCTTTCAGGTTGAGCTCGGAAACAATCGTCCGCATCGCCGTGACAATCTCTGTTTCGCGGATGTCAGGAATGACTCTTCGAACAACTAAACTTACAAACTGGAACGCAGGCGTTAGGCCGCTTCCCTTGTGATAATCGATAGAGAACTTCTGCTTTAGCAGCTCTGTCCAAACATAAGCTAAGCGACGTATCAGCCCCAGAAGGGGATAATCCGGCTTCCGGCCCTTTGGAACGGCAGAATTATCCAATGCAATGTCAGTTGCATCTTCCAACAAGGACAATAGGCGGTTCAGTTCCAGCCAATAGGGTTCGCCGCGCGTGCGTTCGAAATCCGTAATCTCAGGAAAGTAAGCCTGCGGCGCGGCTTCATTCCTGTGAAGCGCGGCCAGATAAAGATCAGAGGAAAGATCACTGTATTCCGGTAGTTCCAGGAATGCCCGGAACTCCGAGACTTTCTTCTTCAACGCCTTGTAGTCAGCGCCAACAGATTTGAGTTCGCCTTCGTAAGGGCCAAAGATTTTCTGATCTAAGAAATAACGCCTAGCTGCAATACGAAGTTCATTGCGAACGCTTTCTGCAAAAGGCTCTAACCCCAACTGATCTGCAATGTCGTCTAATACGGAATCGGAAAGGATAGATTCCGGCTCCGGCAAAGGCTGACGTTCTGATGCTTCTTCGGACATAGCCAATCCCGACAGTTTGCGTGGGATCAGATTTTTTTCAATACGCGTGTTGATCCCTTTGATTTCACCGTATCCGCATTTGGTTTTCGAAGACTTTCAGGATCGCGGGCAGATTTGGGGAGTTTGCTTAGGGGTTTAACAGAGCCTGCCTTCTTTGGAGAAAGTGGTTTTGCGCTACCGGATTTTCCGGACAACAAATCGATGATGACTTGCTGGGTTTGGACTTCCTGTAGATCGACTTCTGAATCCGGGAACAGTGCAACATGCATGAGGATCGCCAGCGCTGAGTCGATATAAGTTATCCGTTGGGGACGCTCCCCTTTCTTCACGTCAGCAAGCAACAAGTCCGCCAGACGCTGAGACACAAACGCCCGGAACTCATCAAACGGTTGCCGGTGGCGTTGGTCCACAAAACCGAGTTTGACAGCGGCGCGGATAATCCCGGTAAACTCAGCATCCGAGAATTGTCTTATGAGTAAGTCTGCCAGGTTGGGCACATAGCGAACATCCGCTTGTTCTTGAAAGACAGCTTTGGCCTGAATGAAGGTGTTCGTAATGACGAAATCTAGGAATGCGTCTTTGTCCCTGAACCGCACATAGATCGCCCCGACAGAAATTCCGGCAGCTTGCGACACCTGAGAGATCGACACCTGGTCGAGGTCGTTTCGGGCGAGAAGGGAGCGCCCTTCCCGGTAAAGAGCGAGCGTTTTTGATTCTGCCAAGCTGGCGACAACGCGTTTTCGGCCTCGGCGGTTTGATTTCTTGCTGGGAGAGGGCATGCTGATCCCACAAATATAAAATCCGAATTCGTATTCTATATATACGTGGAGGAACTTCAACTAATGTGCGTGTAGTCGACACTCAGCTCAGACTGAGCTGATCGGTTTTATGATCAGGTTTCGCTGGGCTTCCGACCGGGTGGAAGTCCCTCAATGTCGCCAACTTCGGGATCGTAGTCGTCGAAAAGATCGCGAAGGGGTACATCCAGAATCTTCGCTACCCTCTCAAGCACATCGACAGTTGGATTGTGCTCGCCGCGTTCCAGCCCGCCCAAATAGGAACGGTCCACGTTTGCATCGAATGCAAGGCGCTCCTGCGAAACGCCTTTTGAGACGCGAATCCGCCTCACATTCCATCCAACCAGTACGCGCGCTTCCATCGGCGCAACGCACATTTTTGTGGCAAATTAAACCACTGGATATATCCATCATATTAATGCTTTTCTGGCCAAAGTTGCACCGCGAGCAATTCAGAACGGGTGGTGATATGCGGGTTTCAAAAATGGCGATCACGGCGATGCTGATGATGTGGGTTGGCGCCAGTGCATTTGCCGATATTTCCGGCCTATACCTTCGTGAAGGTCCGGCCAGACTGGAAACGGTCCAGATAGTGGAAACTTCTGACGGACAACTGACCGGCAGATATGAATCCTACTCTGTGGATGAGAGTGGAAAGCTCTCGCCCGATTCTGTCGGCTTTGACGGTTCGATCTCAAAGCAACAATTCGTACTGCACATGAAAAAGTCCCTCGATACTCTGTTCATGACACAGAGCATATCCGGCGAAGTTCATGGGAATTCGATTGACTTGATTTGGGAAGGTGGCGCAGGCACCTTCCAGAAATCCAAAGCTTCAGACCGCAATGAGGCGCTGGAACAACTGAATATTCTAAGTGCACAGATTATCTGGATGCACGAAGTTGAGCGGACAGAGAAGACTTATCGTGAGGCCAGTTCTGCTATCATGGAATTGGAAGGCCAGGCGGGGCCTCTTAAAGACTGGATGGATCAGATTCTGTCCAGGTACAATGTTCTATCGGAGCAGTATAAGGAGCGGGAGAAGCGGTTGGCGTCGCTGAACGCCATGAACGTGAATTATGATCTCCGGTACCAAGTTGAAAATGAAATGTACCGGATCGAAAGCGAGTTCTATTCGTTAGAATCGGAAGTTGAGCAGAACCGCAGCCGCCTCAATTGGCAGGTAGATTCTGCGATCAGAAAGCACAATCAGGTGAAGGAGTTTTGTGGCGCGATTGCTGCTCAGTCCGATGCTCTAGAATTTTGCCGAGAACTGCCTGCGCAGATGTCAGCGTTTGATCTCCTGATCGCGGATATGTCTGAGAAATTTGAGCGCTGGGATTCGACTTTGCAGTAGTCGAGCTTTGGGGGCTAGCGCGGCGTCACGTTGTCAAAGCTTTAGGGTTCGTAGGCGAAGCGCATTTCCGATTACAGACACAGATGAAAAGCTCATAGCGGCCGCCGCGATCATCGGTGACAGTAGCAGGCCGAAGACCGGGTAGAGTACGCCTGCAGCGATCGGAACGCCCAGCGTATTGTAGCCGAATGCGAAGATCAGGTTCTCGCGGATATTACGCATAGTCGCGCGTGACAGTTCACGTGCCCGTGCCACACCCATGAGGTCACCCTGCACCAGCGTTACACCGGCACTTTCTATCGCGACATCCGTTCCTGTGCCCATGGCAATACCAACATCTGCCTGAGCCAGAGCCGGTGCATCATTGATCCCGTCTCCCGCCATTGCAACGATTGCGCCCTGTGCCTGAAACTCCCTTACAACGGCGTTCTTGTCTTCAGGTGACACATTCGCGCGGACTTCATCGATGCCGACCTTGCTGGCAACTGCCTTAGCTGTCGCTTCATTGTCACCAGTCAGCATGACGATCCTCAATCCATCGGATTTTAGGCGGGTGATTGCGGCCCCTGTCGTAGCTTTGATCGGATCGGCGACGCCGATCATTCCGGCAAATACACCATCAATAGCGGCCAGCATGACGGTCTGACCTTCATTTCGATATTGGGCAGCTTGATGGGTTAGCTCGCCCTCTTCGATGCCAAGGGACTTCATCAGTTTGGCGTTTCCGATGGCGATTGTCTTTCCATCGACTTTCGCCTGAACGCCTTCCCCCGTAGTCGATGAAAAATCGGTTGTCTCGGAGAGAGATAGCCCTCTGTCCTTTGCAGCCGAGACGATGGCCTGAGCGAGAGGATGCTCACTGGAGTTCTCCACGCTTGCAACTAGGCGCAGGAAATCGTCCTCGGATACCTTGTCTGAGGTAACAATGGTCTGCAGCTTCGGCTTTCCTTCCGTCAGTGTACCGGTCTTGTCGACAATTAGCGTATCGACTTTTTCAAAGGCTTCGAGCGCTTCGGCGTTCTTGATCAGGACGCCGGACTGCGCCCCCTTGCCAGTTCCAACCATGATGGACATGGGCGTTGCGAGACCCAGCGCACACGGACATGCAATGATGAGGACAGCAACCGCGTTCACGATGGCATACGCCATGGCGGGTTCCGGCCCGATCAGTGCCCAGACGATGAAGGTCACGATGGATATCGCGATGACGGCGGGTACAAACCAGGCGGCAACAATATCAACCAGCCGCTGGATCGGCGCACGGCTGCGCTGTGCTTCGGCGACCATACGAACGATCTGGGAAAGCACTGTGTCTTCCCCCACACGCAGAGTCCGAATAACTAGCGCACCTGTTCCATTGATCGTCCCTCCGGTGACCTTGTCTCCGCCCGACTTTTCAACGGGAATCGGCTCGCCCGTGATCATGCTCTCATCAACCGAACTTCTGCCATCCAGAACTTCGCCATCGACCGGCACACGCTCTCCGGGACGGACACGGACTTTATCTCCTTGCTTCAAGTCATCGACGCTGACTTCTTCCTCTTCGCCATCCTCGCGGATTCGCCAGGCTGTTGGCGGGGTGAGTTCCAGGAGGGCGCGGATTGCGCCGGAGGTCTGGCTGCGGGCGCGCAACTCCAATACTTGCCCGAGTAGCACGAGAGTCGTGACGACGGCAGCCGCCTCGAAGTACAGGGCGACACCGCCGCCGTGCCCCCTGAAGGCCGGGGGAAACAGGCCGGGCATGAGCAGGGCAACAACGGAATAGAGAAAGGCCACGCTTACGCCCAAGGCGATCAGCGTGAACATGTTTAGGTTCTTGGTCTGAACAGACCGGACGCCGCGAACAAGGAAGGGCCAGCCGCCCCACAAAACAACAGGCGCGGCGAGGATCAACTGGAGCCAGCGGCTCCACGACCCGGAGAGGAGATGCCCGAAGCCAGGCACCATTTCCCCCATTGCGATGACGAGGAGCGGGGCGGACAGCGCCGTACTCACCCAGAACCGCCGGGTCATGTCTTTCAGTTCGCTGTTGTCTTCTTCCTGCGGCGGCGCGCCTTCCGGTTCGAGGGCCATGCCGCAGATCGGACAGCCGGAGTTGTGCACATCGCGCACCTGCGGGTGCATGGGGCAGGTCCACACCGTTCCGGTGTATCCCGCCGGTACCTTGTCATACTTGCCGTCTCCGGATGGTTCGGACTTTCCGTGCGTGCAGCCCTCGTGTGCGCCGGCACCGTGCGCATGCTTGTGATGATTATGGTGATGATGGTCGGCCATGGCCGTCTCCTAGTACCAGACCCGCAGGCCGACGACCCAGACTGTCTGGTCCCGGTCGGCTCCGGCGGCTTCAATCATGTCGCCCGTTTTGCCGGGCGCGCCGTGGTATTCCACGCCCACATAAGGGGCGAATTCCCGCGCGAACTCGTATCTCAGCCTCAGGCCTGCCTCCAGGCTCGAAACACCCGAACCGATTTCGCGTTCAGGAATGTTCTGCGCCGACAGGCTGAGCGCCGCGCGCGGCTGAAGGATCAGGCGCTGCGTCAGCAGCAACTCGTATTCGGCTTCAAAGTCTGCTGTGATATCGCCTTCCTCGCTGAGGAACGCCGTACCCTCGACCTCGAACCAGTACGGAGCGATTCCCTGGAAGCCCAATGCCGCATGAGCAAGGCCATCCGGCTCGAAATCATAGCGGATTCCGGCCTGAAGGTCGAAGTAACTTGTAACGGCCCGTGACCACAGTAGCTGGACTTCGGCGTCTTCAAGTTCGCTTTCGTCGAAATTGTACTCACCTTCGGTCTTCAGGTAGAGCTTGTTGATGTCGCCGCCATACCAGGCATCGGCATCCCAGACGCCAGTTTCCTGATCATCCGTGAGTTGGACTTCTGCCCGGTTGATCATGATCATGCCAAAAGGCTGGTCGCCATTATGCGCCAGCACGTGCTCGCGGGCGGCTGCCATCTCTGCCGGATCGAAGTAAGCATCCGCTTGGGACCAGGGCTGCTCGTCGAACGAGGACGCATCGTGATTGTGCTCCTGCGCCGTGGCTGTGGCCGACATGGCGAGCGCAGCGGCGAGGGAAAGGATCAGCGGTCTCATCACTTTGCCTCCTCTGGCATGTCATGGCCCATGGCCGAGTGATCCATCTGGCTGTGATCCATGTCGTCATGTTTCATCATCGAATGATCCATCTCGTCATGGTCCATCATGCGATGATCCATCGGCTGTTCCTCTCTGCCGGGAAGGACGGAGACGACCTGCATCATGCCCGCATGCATGTGGTACAGGAGGTGGCAGTGGAAGGCCCAGTCGCCGACATGGTCTGCCGTCACATCGAAGGATAGCTTCTCTCCCGGCTTCACCACGACCGTATGCTTGCGGGGCTTGTGATCGCCACCGCCATTGACGAGGTCGAAGAACATGCCGTGCAGGTGGATCGGATGCGGCATCATGGTGCTGTTGATCAGCGTCACCCGCAGCCGTTCGCCTTCATGGAAGATGATCGGGCCAGTGACCTCCGAGAACTTCTTCCCGTCGAACGACCACATGTAGCGTTCCATGTTTGAGGTGAGGTGGATCTCCATCTCCCGGCCCGGTTGCCGGAGATCCGGATTCCGGTCCAGGCTGCGCAGTTGCGAATAGCGCATCACCCGGTGCCCGACGTCTTCAAGACCGATTCCCGGTTCGTCCAGACGGCTCATCGGCATCATCGCGACATTGGTCACGCCTGGTCCCGGCTTGATGGTCGTCCGTTCGACGGGCCAACTCGCGTCCTCCATCATCATCGAGTGGTCCATGCCGCTCATGTCATGATCGCCGTGGCCCATCATGCCGTGGGCGGAGTGATCCATGCCGTCCATCTTTTTACTGGTCATCTCCGAGCCGTCGGACATGTCATGCCCCATGGCCGCGTGGTCCATGCCCATGTCCTTCATGGTGAGGGTTGGAACCGCGCGGAGAGCGGGTGCTTCGGCGCGCATGCCCGGGCGCGGGCCGAATGTGGCTACGGCCTGTCCGGACCGGTCGATGCTTTCAGCGACGATGGCGAAGGCCCGCTCAGCCTTCGGTTCGATGATGACGTCATAGGTTTCGGCAACGCCCATCTGAAACTCATCGACCTCCAGCGGCTGCACGTTAAGCCCGTCTGCAGCGACGATGGTCATCGGCAGGTCCGGCATGCGGACATTGAAGATTGTCATGGCGGACGCATTTATGATGCGCAGCCGCACCCGCTCGCCCGGTGTGAAGACACCGTTCCAGTTGTCCGAAGTGGCGTGACCGTTGATCAGGTAGTGATAGGTCGCGCCGGTCACGTCTGCGATGTCGCGCGGCGACATGCGCATCTCGCCCCACATGCTCCGGTCCGCCCACGCCGCGCCGAGCCCGCGCGACTTCGCGTCCTGCAGGAAGCCTCCCACAGTGCGCTGCTGGAAGTTCATGGTGTGACCCATCTTCTTCAGCTTCGCGAAGATGCGGTCCGCAGGCGTGAAGCTCCAGTCGGACAGGACCAGTACATATTCCCGGTCATAGTGCACCGGATCATGATGCTTCGGATCGATAATGATCGGGCCGTAGTGGCCTTCTTGCTCCTGCAGGCCGGAATGGGAATGATACCAATAAGTGCCAGATTGCGGCACAGCGTATTTATAGGTGAAGGTCTCGCCCGGCCTGATGCCGGGGAAGGTCACGCCCGGCACGCCATCCATCTGGAAGGGCACAAGCAGGCCGTGCCAGTGAATGCTGGTGTCTGTGTCCATCGTATTGGTCACATTCAGCGTGATCTCGTCGCCTTCGCGAAAGCGGATCAATGGTGCCGGAAGCGTCCCGTTGACCCCTACAGCTTCGCCGACGCGCCCGTCGATGCGCACGGGAAACTTCCCGACGTTCAGATCGAACCTGGTGGCTGCTTCGGAGGCAAGGCCGAAATTGCCGTCGCTGGCGCTGCGCGCCCAGGCGGGCAGAAGCGACGAGACGCCAATGGTGAGTCCTCCGAAGAGGGATGAATGCAAGAATCGCCTGCGGCTGAACATGGGAATGCTCCTGAATGAGTGAATCTGACCGAACAGGCAGGCTCGCCACACAGGTGGCGCCTGCCTCCGGCGGAACTCAGATCAGGAGGCGGATTTTCAGTTGCACGGGTGTGCCGAGCGGGACGCCTTCCGGTCGCCATCGCGGCGGTCCGCGCGGGATTGGAAGATTCACGAGAGGCACAGGCACAACCGCCTGCGCGGGAAGAAGCGGCATCACGGATTTCGCTACGGCGGGCACCGTCATGTCTGGCGCGGCCTGAAGCACGGCATGAGATGCCCCGTTGCAATGCGCGCAATCCGAATGGTTCGGCATCGGCTGGCCGTCATCGCAATGATCCGCTGCGTGAGACATGTCCATGGCGGCAGGCGCTGGCGCCTCCGCACCTGCCGGGAGACATGCACACATGGCCTGTTGCGCACCGAACAGCGCGATCAAAACCGTGGCTATGAGGATCCGAGGCAGACGCATTGATTGACCATTTTTCTTGCCCGCATATAATACCCCCCGGAGGTATATGTCAATGTCCGAAAAAATCGTCACCCGCCTCAAGCGTATAGAAGGCCAGGTGCGCGGCCTTGTCCGGATGCTGGAAGAGGATCGCTACTGCATTGACGTGCTGCACCAGATGCAAGCGGTAAAGTCTGCGCTGGCGCGGGCCGAAAGCGAATTGCTGAAACAGCACGCGACTCATTGCGTCGAAGATGCCATCGCTTCCGGCAACACTGCGGCACAAAGGGAAAAGGTCACTGAACTGATTGATTTGTTCGACAAGCTGAAAAGGTAGATTGGCGCAGCTATCCAGTCTGCATCTGGCGAGTGCCAAGAACAACGCGCGCTTGTGCTTAGAGTGAATAGTCACCCTTTCTGGGTGGCATGACTTGCAAGACTCGATGTACCCTTGATCAAAGGGACAGAGCTTAGAATCTTCGGGGAAACATATGCAGGTTGGCGTCCGCTATTTTGACAGTCTGCCGGACGCGCTCATCTCAGAATTCCTGACCGACATTGAGGCTTCAGGCGTTACCTGTGACGTCCGCAAAGTTCCGGCCTTGCCGCCAATGGCCAGCTTGGAAGCCTATGTTCCAACAGCCATCGGCCTCTGGCTTGCAGCTAACTATTTTTCTCCGATGATTCGTGAAGCCGGGAAGTCTCACTATCAATCGCTTGCAAAGGCGATAAGCAAACTCTTCGGCGCGCTCAACGGAGTATCTGTTACGAGAATTGGAACACCAGGCAAAGCTGATAAGACTTACCCCTACTCGCTACTGCTATCGCTAGAAGCCGAGGGAAGCCGCGAAATCAGGTTCAAGCTGGTATTGCCAATCAATGCAGACCCTTCGGATATTTCAGAAGCTGTATCGGTGTTTTTGAGTTTTCTAGAACGTTTTCACAAAGATACATTGGACGAGAGGGAGCGTGCAGCCCTAGCATCTGCTCGTATTGTCGGGAGGCACGTCATTGCTGTCGCTGACGTACAAAATAACTGTGTCACGTTCCCTGACCCGCTAAATAATGTTCAGTAACGAGCCCTGGTGCGGAACAACTATACCTCTCCTTTGCGCAAGAGTACTCGCAATGAGTAACCGCCATTGCGTTGATTTCGGAACAGCTCCTTCTCGGCGACCATAGTGGCGTCACGAACGGGTTGGTTTACACCAAATTTTTGTTGGATCAGCAAGCGCTCGACATCGACCACTTCACCTGTTGACAGATTTAGCAATGCGGACGCCAATTGAGCGAAGTATCCCTCTGATTGCTGAGGGCTTGCTTGCGTATTTACATTCAGCACAAGCTTCAAAACCGTAGCGGCATTTTCATTGCCTTCGACATAGTAGGCAATGTTATCGGGGATCAGGCCGTCATTGATCTCTTTAGGTGGAGAAGATGCGAACCACTCACCATCAGACTCGTGATAGTCGCCAGTTGTGAGACCAAATGGTGAAAGAAACTTGCCGGCCTGTATCGGACACCATCCGAACGCGGGATCAACCTCATTAGGTTTCTTATCCCTCGCATGGCCACGCAAAATCTCTCCGATTGACGCATCTACTTCTTGGCGTGACCGAGGTTTTCGGGTGCCCATTTGCCGCTTCCAGCGATCAAGTAGGTGTGTGTGCTTCCCAAACGCGATAATGGCCTTGGCCTGCGCATAGTCTCGCAGCTTCTCATCAGGAATATAAATTCTAAGAGGGCTGAATGCCCCTTGATATCGCGAAAACAGGAATACTGCATATACAAAGGGAATTAGAGACAGAGATAATAAAGGCACGGTGTATATGTCTCTGACCGTCGATAGGTTGGCGTAGCTATCCACATTCTGGAAGATTACCCATACGCCTCGCAAAATGAGTAAAAGGCCAACAAGCATCAGAATGACATTCAGCAGCTTTGCAGCTGGCGCATCCTCTTCATTCTGCTCAGCCACTGCCAGCAACAAAACGACAATCATCACTACAGGGATCAGGATCAGTTCCACAACAAATGGCAAGGATGTGTCGAACGCCACAAACTCGACGATGGCGGTTAGTTTGAAAGTGTCCTGCACCCATTCCCGGAAAAAGTGCGGTTGCTGATCAGCAGTTGCTACCTGAAAGCACGCAGTCGGAGCAGCCAGAAACAACCAGACGATTGTGGTTTTCGTTTGATCAAAGGCCCAAAGGCTAGTCGCATGGAGTAAAATGAGGCACGCTAGCACATAGGCAAACAATAATCCTGCAAGCCAAGCGAAGTGCCTATTGAGGAAGGATTTTAGTACTCGGCCTAGTGCTTTTCGCAAATTCGTCTTGAGGCTTGCCAAAGCGAAAAAGACAACTACCCAAACGACAATTGCCCATTCTCTATTTGTAAGAATATCCATCGAGATTCTCCATTTTAAATGGATAATCGATTCGGCAACTTGCACCCGAGAGGCTACACACCTCGAATACCCCTGCGGGTAAGAGCACCCAGAACTTTCTGATTAATCGAGATGCGGGTCGCTAACTGTTTCGCGGAGGGCTTACGCTTGTTTTTCGTGTTTTCAAGAAACTCGTATTCCCAATTATTTAGAACACCACGATCTCGGAAGAACACTATACAGTCCGCGTTTAGTGCTTTGCCTGGATCATTCCTCACACGCTTGATTCCAGCAAATATAAGATCCGACCGGAAACCCAAGAAGCGCTTAACGCAAACATTCCCAACGTCGGTATAGTGGCCAGTAATACGATTCTTGATCTGGCAAATTTCGATGATTGGAAAATGACCGCAGAGACATTCTTCCGGCTCTTCGGATTCATATATGTCAGTAAGAATCCATTCTTTCCGCGCCGTTTCCCAATCAGTCGCTCGGCTCAGTTTAAGAATGGCAGCTTTTAGCTGCCTGAAGTTGTAGCCATCTGCTGCCACTGATCTCGCCATGTAGGCGACCATACCGGCATTCTTCTCCTTATGGTAGATGGGTTTGAGGTGCGTCTTGTATCCGCAAACGTGCAAAGAACTTGATCTAGTAGGGTCTATTCAAAATTATCGCGTACCAGTTCTCATCTTCGCCTTCCCCGGTGCGCCATATTTTTCAAGGCATTAGAGTGCGCTACACCACTTGGGTATTGGTTGGCTCTGAGCGTGTACGACTATCGTACGAAATCTCTGCATGAGATTGGTAGATTTGGCGCTTCAGACAAGCGTTCCCAACTCTTACGCTAACATCCTCAGGGCCGAATCCACTCTTGATCCAAGCCTGGCACCAAATTTCAGGAGCCAGCCGTAGATTTATCGCATCAGCGTTGAGTGCGAAATCTAGTGCGTGTTGGCGATCGGATCGGGAGTCAGAATGGGCCACGACTTTCCTGACGCCAGATCAGGATGCCGCGGTTCGTTCTCAGGAGCTCCGTAGTCGTCTCTATAGTTAGTTCTGGATCATGCGGAGCGCGCAAGCGGCAGCATTGGCTTTGCCTCCATCGGTCGTCATGGCGAGTCGCTTAGCGCGGAGTTCGGCTGCTCGCCCGACCAGCCCAACCCAAAATCGGATGATCCGCGCCGGCCGCGAGTTATTTGCGCCCTATTAACAGTCATTGTTGACTGATTAAAAATATAGTGCCATCTAATAAAAAGATGGCTGGCGTGAGATCGGTCACCCTGAGGGGAGAGTGCAATATTGACTTCGCGGAACCGGAAGACTGGGGGCGAACTCGTCGCGGAAACCCTGCAGGCAGCAGGTGTTGATACCGTGTTTGCGCTCCACGGAGGGCATCTCGAAGGCTTGTTCAAGGCGTGCGCGGACCATGGTATCCGGCTTGTAGACTTCCGGCACGAGGCGGCCGCGGGTCACGCGGCGGACGCCTATGCGCGCACGACAGGCAAGTTGGGCGTTTGCATCGTGACAGCCGGGCCGGGTCTGACGAATGCCGTTTCCGCCATCGCAAACGCCAAGCTTGATGGATCCAGTGTCCTGTTCATTGTGGGGGCGCCACCACTTCGTGAGATGGAGACCAACCCGCTGCAGGGCGGAATCGACCAGATCGCCCTGTGCCGACCGATTTCCAAATGGGCGGTCAGTGTTCCTTCCACCGAGCGGCTGGGCGACCTCACGGCGATGGCGATCCGGAAAGCACGCTCGGCGCCAAAGGGGCCGGTCGTGTTGGAACTGCCGATCGATGTCTTGCACATGAGCGTCGATTCCGACAAAGCCACACCACCTGTGGGCGTGAACATTGTCGCCAAATCTGCTCCGGCGTCTGAAGATATCCGTGCAGTAGCGGCGCTTGTCGCGGAAGCGAAGCAGCCTGTGATCATTGCGGGCATGGAAGCAGCAAACCGGGAGGCGGCGCGGGCGATCAGGCAATTGGCGGACGCAAGTGGACTGCCCGTGTTCTGCAAGAACCAGGCGAGGGGCGTCCTGCCGCACGATCACCCGAGCAATTGCGGTGCAGCTGGCACGCTCGCCGCCCTGGCAGTAACGGGCGGGCCAGTTCCAGACCTCGTCATCCTTCTCGGCGGCCGGCTCGGTCTGCTGCTGGGCGGTCGTTCAGCGGCAATGATTCCGAACGCTGCAAAGCTGGTCCAGGTATATTCCGATCCAAGCGAGATCGGGCGGATCCGGGATGTCGATGTTGCGGTCGCGGCGGACACGGAAATCACCGCATCTATGCTGGCGGAGGCGTTCCGCGGCACGCCTGCCCGCGACTTCAGCACATTCTTGAATGCGGCGAAACAGGTAGGCGCCGCATTTGGCGCCATGTTCCCGGATGAGGGCAATGAAGAGAAGGGCATCCATCCTTACTTCGCGGCGAAGACGGCCTGCGAAGTGGCTGGGACGTCCGCGATATTCGTGCTCGATGGCGGTGAGGCGGCATCCTGGGCGGGCGATTGCGCACGCGTAGATGGCGCCCAGCAGGTCATCGGGCACGGCTATCTTGGTTGTCTGGGCATTGGGCCGGGCTTTGCGATAGGCGCGCAGATTGCTCATCCGGACCGGCGGGTCATCCAGATGACGGGTGACGGCGCGATGGGATTTCACATCCAGGAATTCGACACGATGATGCGGCACGGACTGCCCATTGTGACGGTCGTGATGAATAATCGGATCTGGGGCATGTCGATCCATGGCCAACAGATGATGTATGGCGCCAACTACAATGTGATCACCCTGCTGGGTGATACCGGCTACGCAAATGTCGCCGCAGCATTTGGTGCGCATGCGGAACGGGTGGTTCGGCCGGAAGATGTCGGGCCGGCTATGAAGCGCGCACTGGACAGCAACAAGCCTGCGCTTGTTGAGATCATGACCGACCCGGACGTCGTGCACCCGATTACCGTGAGCATGCTCGGTAAGGTCAAGGAAGGCAGCCAGGACATCATGATTCCCTACTACGAAAATATTGCGGGGGAATAAGGTCTATGCCTGCAAGCCGCGAAACCCTTGAGGAAAGACGCCGCCACCTGGTCTCTGTGGCGGAATGCTTGTTGCGGGAGGGCTCCGGTATCGACTTTTCGATGACGGAACTTGCCTCAAGGGCCGGTGTCAGCCCGGCGACACCCTATAATCTCATCGGCACAAAGGCGGACCTGCTCGCGCGTCTGCTGGATGAGGAGTTCACTCGGTTTGACAGGAAGCTGTCCCGGAAAGCCCGCAAGCCGGGTCTGGTCGGTTTGTGGGATGCCGTGGATCACATGCTGGAGCAGTATCTGGCCGATCCGGACTTCTATCGCGCGCTGTTCATCGCCCTGTTCAGGCCCGACACGCAGACATTCCGTAAGCTGATGAGTGAAAGGGCCGTCAGCCTTTGGGGCGGGTTTATCGAGGATGCGCTGAAGGATGAAGCCCTCGATGCAATGCCCTCCTCCAGGTCAATCGGCGACGTTTTTGTCTTCCAGATGGGAAGCGTCGTGTACCATTGGGCGCTCGACCGCTGGTCAGAAGAGCGATTTACCAATCTGCTGAGGGCGACAACACGGCAAGTGATCCTGCCGCATCTTTCCGGCGACAGCGCGGAAAAGCTCCGGAAAGAAATCGTGCAGATTTCCGGCAAGAAACGGCACATCCGGGCCGGGGCGGAGAAGATCGCATGAGACTCGCTTCTGCATGGGTGTCGGGCTGCAAAAAAATTTGGCCACAAACCGTCAATAATGACCGGTCATTAATGACGGTTTTGCGTGGGCGGCCCAATGATCAGAAGCCGCTGACACAGCGTTCTGCCCCAAGGGGATCGGCTGGGCGCAAGGACGGGACAGAAGATGCTCCGCTTGCAGGCAATGGGGTGGTGGCATGATGCATCCCAAGTTCAGCAACAAGGCAGTCATCATCACCGGCGGCGCATCCGGCATCGGTGCGGCTCTTGCCCGGACGTTCTCGGAAGAGGGCGCTTCGGTTCTGATCGCGGATCTGAATGCGGAGGCGGGTGAAGCGCTCGTAGGGGAATTGGGCGAACGCTGCTTGTTCCGCAGCGTCGATGTCGCCGATGCGGCCTCCGTCTCCGAAATGGTCGAGTTCGCCGTCAGTCAGCTAGGCGGCATTGATGTGCTTTGCAACAATGCGGGCATCGGCTGCGTCGGGGTGACGCCCGACTTGCCCGTCGAGACATGGCGTCAGGTTCTCGCAGTTAATCTTGATGCGGTGTTTTATGCCTGCCGGGCTGCAATCCCCCATATGATCGCGCGCGGGGGCGGCGCAATTGTCAACACGGCATCGGCGTCAGGCCTACAGGCGGACTATGCCTTTACCGCCTACAACGCGGCGAAGGCGGGTGTCGTCAACTACACGCGCTGCCTTGCCATCGATCATGCCCGGCAGGGCATTCGGGCGAACTGTGTCTGCCCGGGTCCGGTCAGGACGCCGCTTCTCAATCTCGATCCGTTTCCCGGGCTCCAGAGCCATTGGGAAAACATCGTTCCGGCCGGGCGCTTTGCGGAGCCGGACGAAGTCGCCGCGGCGATCGCATTCCTCGCCTCCGACGCGGCGAGCTTCATCAGCGGAGCAGCGCTGCCAGTCGATGGCGGGCTCACCGCGCACACAGGGCAACCCGATCTGAGGTCCGTGATGAGCCCTCAAACCTGAAAGTACCCGGCTGCGCGGGAAAGGTCCGCAGACGAACAAAAGAAATAGATCCAAGGGAGGAAGTAGCAATGAGTATCAAGTTCAAGAGTATTGCCACCAACAGTGCCGCCATGCTTGCGCTGGCGGCGGCGGCATGGCCCGCTTTGGCGCAGGAAACGCCGGACCCTGATCCGGGTGTCGACCGGGAAGTCCGGCTCGGCAATGTGACCGTCACGGCCCAGCGCCGCGAAGAGAGCCTGCAGGATGTCCCGGTATCGGTTGGCGTGGTCGATGGCGGCGAGATGGCGGAGCAGAATATCAGCTCTCTGCAGGAGCTCAGCACCCGCCAGGCTTCCATGGTCGTCCGGGAGACACCGGGCGGCGACCAGATCGCGATCCGCGGCACGGCGTCCGGATTCAATGCCGGATTTGAACAATCCGTGGCGACATTCGTGGACGGTGTATACCGGCCCCGCGCCCGCTCCAGCCGGGTCGCCATGTTCGATGTCGAACGGGTGGAAGTGCTGCGCGGTCCGCAAACCACCTTCTTCGGCGCGAACGCGATTGCCGGCGCGCTGAATATCACCACCCGCAAGCCGGGCGAGGAATTCGGCATCAACGGGTCGGCGTTCTATTCGCCGGACGATGACGAATACAATCTCGAGCTCGGGCTGGACGCGCCGCTTGGCGATAAGGCCGGTCTGCGCATCGCCGGACGTGTGGCGGCGGTCGACTCGCCGACGATCCTGACACGGACGAACCAGAGAGGGGAGGACTAGGACCAGCAGTTCCGGATTTCCGGCCGTGCGGACGTGACCGATAATTTCACGCTCGAAGCCCGCTATGACTATGCCCTGAACGAGAACAGCGGCGGCACAGCGCTGGAGATCGTCGATTGTCCGCCGGTGGATGTGGCGCCGGCTGGGCAATGCGCCAGGTCGATCACTCTGCTGGGTGACTTCGATGACGTGCTGGATGGACAGTCCGGCGCAGGCTATATGGACACAACAGATGTCGAGCACCAGGAGGCGGCCCTGACGGGGACGCTTCAGCTCGGCTGGGCGGACCTGATCTTCACGACCGGATATCAGGAACAGACCTCAGAGCTTGATCTGGAGCAGGCTAACTTCCCTGTAACGGGTCCGCTCGGCGTCGACGCCATTCTGCCTGCCGTCGTGAACGAAGACTTCGAACAGTTTTCCCAGGAAGTCAGGCTTCAGTCGTCCGGGAACGGCCCTCTGTCCTACATGGTCGGCCTCTACTATGAGGACAGCGAATTGAATGTAAACTCGGCGATCGGCTTCTTTCAGGCCGGAGTCGGGGCATTCGCCGCGCCGGAGCTTTCCGCGACGGATCTCGTCGTTCAGGCGGCGGACGCGACGCAGAACAGCGAGACCTGGTCAGGCTTTGCATCAGTGTCTTATGACCTGACGGAAAAGCTGACCGTCTCCGGCGGCCTTCGCTACTCAGACGTCACCAAAACGGCTGTCCGCGACGGCTACTTCGGTACGATCCAGCCTTTCCCGGCAGGCACGCAACCGCAATTGCTGGACCTTGCCCGCGTGTCGGCCACGGCCGATGCCGCGCTCGGGGCGAGACTGGGCGGAACGGCACCGTTCAGTACGGCCAAGCTGTCCGCCGATGAATGGATGCCGTCAGCGAACGTGACCTATCGGCTAGCCGAAGATGCGACGCTCTATGCCTCGTACGCACACGGATTCAAGGCGGGCGGGTTCAACCTGTCCCGGTCAAGCGACACGTTCGATCCGGAAACAGCAGACGCGTATGAGATGGGTCTGAAGTCCACCTGGCTGGATCACCGTCTGATGACGAACCTGGCCGTGTTCTGGAGCGACTACTACGACCTGCAGGAAGCCGGCGTTATCTACTCTTCGACCGGTACACCGCTTTCGTTCATCGGCAATGTCGCGTCTTCCCGGGCGAGGGGCGTGGAGCTGGAAACCAGCTACGCGGCAACGGCAGACCTGACATTCAATGCGAGCCTTAGCTATCTGGAGTCCCAGTATGTGGACTATTCAGAAGCGCCTTGCTCGCCCTACCAGACCGCACTGGGCGTGTGCTCCTCCACGATGCCGGGTGACCTGTCAGGTCACACCAAGTCCAATGCGCCAAAGTGGAGTGGTCGAGTCGCCATGGACTACGAGCATCCGCTGACAGACAACTGGACATTCCAGTTCAATCCGTCGGTCTACTTCAGGACGAAGTACTACCTGCAATCGCTTCCGGAAGACCTGACCTCGCAGGACGGCTTTGTGAAGGTCGACCTGCGTGCCGCCCTCAATGAATCGAACGGCAATCGGAGCCTCGCCCTCATCGTGCACAATCTGTTTGGTGAAGAGACATATTCCTTCGCGGGTCATGCACCGACCGGGCCTGGCTCAACCCAGAAAATCATCGATCGCGGCCGGGTCGTCGGAATCCAGCTCTCGTTCAACTACTAACGGACTTCCTCCCTGCATCCTCCCAGGGCGCGGGTCTGGTCAGGCTAAGCGGCCAGACCCGCGAATCTTTTCACGGAGCAGGATCATTCAGACATACGACAGGAGTATTCGCCATGAGGAACACCACCGCGGGTATTTGCGCCGCTTCATTGCTTGTGCTCGCAAACTGCGCCTCAGCGCAGACGTCTGTGTACGACTGCAAGCCCGTTCAACTGACAGAGGCTGACAATGGTGCGATCCTCAACGCAGATCTCGCCAATGACCCGTTCATGCAGTCGCACCCGGCGCTGACACAGCTGAACGACCGCGTCTGGACGGTCCATGGCTATTCGCTTGCGAACTGCACGTTCGTGATTACCGATGCTGGTGTCGTCGTATTCGATACGGGAAACAATATCGGGCAGGGCAAGTATTTCCTGTCCCAGATCCGGTCCGTGACCGACAAGCCCATCATCGCCATCATCTATTCCCACACCCACTATATTGGCGGCGCAGCGGCTTTCCTTGAAGGCGCCGCAGGAGACGTGGAGGTCTATGCGCATCCTCTGCTGGCTGAGATTTCATCCACGGAAGTGGCGCTTGCGCAAGGCCGGTGGCGCCGGTCGAACATGCAGTTTGGTGCCTACCTGCCGAAAGCGGGGCCGGATGCGCGCGCGACAACGCCGGAACCTGACTTCGACACCGATGAGGATCGTGCATTTGGCGGTCTGCCGGTGACGCATGCCGTCCAGGATGGAGAGACGGTTGTGATCGGCGGCGTCACGTTCCAGTTCCTCTGGACCCCGGCCGATACGCTGAACAGCCTTTCAGTCTGGCTTCCCGATCTGGAAACCGTCCTCACGAATACGGTCTCGAACATGTATTATCCGCTCTACACGCTCCGCGGCGAAACCTATCGCGACCCAAATGACATTATCGGAAGTTATGATCGTCTGAGATCGCTGCCGATCCGCTATTATGCGCCAGTCCATGGGAAGCCGATTTCCGGCAAGGACGATGTCCATGAGACACTGACACTTCAACGTGACGCTTACTCCTACACCTATAACCAGACCGTTCGCGGCATAAACGCTGGCAAGACACCGGACGAAATGGCCGCATCGATCCATCTCCCGCCGCACCTTGCCGACGCCGAGGGGCTGAATGAGGTCTATTCGGAAGTCTCCTTTGCGGTGCGGGGCATCTATCGCGGCCTTATGGGCTGGTTTGACGAGGACACGACCGAACTCCACCCACCGGAAGCGGCTGTCCTGGGGCAGGCCATTGTCGACGGCTTTGGTGGCGGCGGTGCTGTCTTGGCGGCGGCAGCAAAAGCGCAGGAAGAGGGCGACTACAATCTCGCGGCCAAACTTGCCAAGTATGCCGTAGACGCTGAACCCGATAACGATGCGGCAAAGCTTGCATTGGCGAGATCGCTGCGATCGCTCTCGCAAGTGTCGGTCAGCCTTCAAGCTCACAATTTCTACATGACGGAAGCCCTTGACCTTGAAGGCAAGACGAACCGTTTTGCACCGCCGGCCGATCCGGTGTTCGCATTCTCGGCGAAGCTGCCCCTCATGCGCATGTCGAGTATCGACCTTGCAAAGCTTCTGGAGTCGCGGATCAATCCAGAAAAGTCGGGGAGTCTTCAAAGGGTCTACCGTCTGAACCTTGCTGACACGGGTGAGCAGGTCTTCGTTCAGATCCGACGGGGCGTTGCGGAGGTTACCGGGCAATACAGCGGTTCAGTTGACGAGGATGTCACGCTCACGCGGCCAGAACTCATGGCCGCTCTCACAGGGCGGTTGCCGCCCGAAACCTGCGAACCGATCTCCGCGGTCTGCGATTTCTTCGACATTTTCCAATAAGCCGGAGCAAGGATTGAGGGTGCGCACATGACGAAGGAGATTTACGCCGGATCGGGTGGAGAAAAGATATTTGCACGGGTCGAAGGAGAAGGCCCACTCTTGATCCTTATGCATGGGTGGCCCGAGCTCGGGCTATCGTGGCGCCATCAGATCGCGCCGCTGGTGGATGCCGGATACACCGTCGCTGTGCCGGACATGCGGGGTTATGGGAAGTCGTCAAAGCCGTCAGAGGTCGGCGCCTACAAGCTCGACCTGCATGCGGATGACATGGCCAGCATCGCGGATGCGCTGGGGTTCGAGACCTGGATCTCCATCGGCCATGACTGGGGTGCGCCGGTGGCCTGGCGGACTGCGCTGCGCTTTCCGGACCGGGTGAGGGGCGTCATTGCTTTGAGCGTGCCGTATACGCCGCCCCCGCCCATGCCAACGATCGAAATCCGCAGACAGATGTATGCGGACCGGTTCTTCTACGTCACCTATTTCCAGGATGTCGGTCCGGTTGAAGCCGAACTTGAAAAAGATGTGCGGGCGTCGCTCAAACAAATCTTCTTCTCCCTGTCAGGCGATGCGCCGAAGGATGACTGGATTGCCTATCGCGATCCGGGGGCGCCCATGCTGCCGGGCTTGTCTCAGCCACCAGCCGGGCCGCTGTCCTTCATGACGGATCAGGAACTGGATGCCTATGCCGCCGCTTACAGGGAAGGGGGCTTCTTTGGGCCAGTTTCATGGTACCGAAATTTCGAGGCCGACTTCGAGGACACGCGCAAGTACCTGCCGGGTCATGTGCTTCAGCCTTGTGCCTTCATCTGCGGGGAAAAGGAAATCGTTCTCTCCATGTATCCCGGTGTCCGGGAGATCATGAGAGAATTTGTGGCGGACCTCAGACTAGACGAGATGATCCCGGAGGCCGGTCACTGGATCCAGCAGGAACGGCCCCAAGAGGTCAATCGGATGATACTAGACTTCATGCGCACCCTGCAGGTCTGATTCGGATCGACACGCCCACCGTCACATCTGACTTGAATCAGAAGTGAGAGCCTGTATTCGGTTGCATGACCTGCAACCGCAAAGCGGCCGATAAGCGATGACGACAGACACATCCGCCCCCACCACGCGAGGCGAGAGGACGAGGAAACTCATTCTTTCGCACGCTGTCGGCTGCATCTTCGAAAAAGGGCTGGCTGCTACGGCAATCGAGCATGTCATTGAACGCTCCGGTCTTAGCCGGGGTGCCATCCTGCATCATTTCAGCAACAGGACCGCTCTTGTCGCCGCGACTGCGGAATTTGCAATGCAGCGCGTCCTGGAGAAGACTGAAAGATTGGCATCGAAGTACAAGTCCGGATACCAACGGCTCGTGCAAAATGCCGACACTGTGTGGAAGGTCCAGAATACGAGCGACGGGATCGTTCTGGCTGAAATCCTTCAGGCGGCTCGTTGGGACAAGGAGCTGTCCGATGCCATGCAGCCAATCGCGCGCAGGATGGAATTGCGGGTTGAACAGAGATACCTGCAGCTCGCCGAAGCGGCGGGAGCGGAAAATCCGGCCTTGATGGTACCGCGCGGCTGGCTCCTGCTTGGTAGCGTGCGCGGGCTCATTCCGCAACTGCAGCTCAATTCCAACCGCAAAATGATCCTCGCCGCTGTGGAAGAGATGAAATGGGCCCATCAAGTGTTTTGTGAGGCGTATATCCCGCCCGGACGGCGGACGTAGGTAGCTCCGATTACCTCCATTGTCTGACTGGCGAATTTGGCTCAGGTCCTGAACATGACCGGTGTACCCAGGTTCACATCGATTGATACGGGCCAACTCGATTTGAACGTAATCCACTGCGATGTCAGTGCGTAGTACGATTCTAGTACGAGGGATTGTAAGTGCTGGGGGCGCAATTTTGAGCGTTGTAGCGGGCAACTGCGCCAAATTCTGCACCGACCCCGAACATCAAAACGACCCTTCCACGGCAGACAAGCCGATGCGGTATTCGCACGATCCATCAGTCAGGCAAGACGTCATCTTGTTGACCGTTCATTTCCCGCATATATGACGGGCTCATGGTTCAGTTCGGTGTCCTCAGACGAATCCAAGTCACGCTGCTTGCGGTGTTTGCACTTGCATTTGCGGCAACGCCGCTGGCTGAAGCTGCGGAAATGAGCGACTACATCTCTGATCGTCACGTTATTTCCGCGGACCTTGGTGGCACCGTCAGCGACACCCCCGAACGGCCCGCGCCAGAGCAAATTCTTGACCATGTGCATCATTGTGACAGCTGCCATGTGCCCCTTCTGGATATCCGGGGGGAGATGACAATCCTGCGGCCGGCGCCAGAAATGCGGCTGCGCGCCTGTTCGGACGACCGGGCCAAACCTACGGACACTGACGGACCGTACCGCCCCCCTCGAACCTAGGAACGACCTCTTTGGAAAGAGCACGGCTTTGGCTGTGCGGTCGATTTACCTAGTCGAGGAATACACACAAAATGAAACGATTTACTCGCGGCGCACTCGCCGCGTTGGTCCTGCCTGTCGTGGCAGCGCCAGCCTATGCCGATGGATGTTCGGCGGTCCAGACCGTTGCAACGCCAGCCCTTCCGTCCGGACCACTGTCACTCGAAAGCGCAATCAGGCGCGCGGGCTCCCTGGCTCCGGAAGTCCTGATCTCCGCTCTCGAAGCCCGTGCCGCCAGCGCGGATGCCGCCCAGGCCGCCAGGCCGCTAAACCCGGTTGTTTCTCTGGAAATGGAGAACTTCGCCGGCAGTGGACTTCTCGCCGGATACCGTGCCGCCGAAAGCACGCTATCCGTGGAACAGACACTCCGCCTCGGAGACAAGCGAAAGCTGGCAGAGCGCGCCGGCCGGGCCGAAGCGGCACTGGCAAGCGCGGAGTGCCGGGTTCAGCGCCGCGAAATCGAACTCCTCGCAGGAGAACTCTACCTGGAACTCGAGGCTGCGGTTGAATTTGCCGGGATAGCAAATGACTTCGCTGCGCTCGCCGAAGAATTTGCCAAAGTGGTGCAGTCCCGTGTCGATGCGGGCGCCGCGGCCCCGCCTGAACTGAACCGTGCGCGCACCGAAGCGGTGAGCCTGGAGGCCGTAGCCGAAGCCGCGCGCGGCGAAACAATCACGCGGGCTCTGGCACTTTCGAAGGTTTGGGGCGCCCCGGAGATCGACTTCAAATTGCCGACTACAGGCGGCAGTTCGCAGGTCCGGATGTTCCTGCTGCCTCCGCGCGCCTATCAATCACATCCGACACTGGATGCAGCCCGCGAGAACGCCAACGTCCTTGCGACAGCGGCCGACCTGGCGACTGCGGGCGCCTATCCGGACGTTACTGTCTCGGTCGGCATGCGGCAGTTCGAAGAAGCAGGCGATTCTGCAATCGTTGCGGGGATCAGCGTTCCCCTCCCGCTCTTTGACCGCAACAAAGACGCTGCCAGGGCAGCAAACATCCGGGCGGATGGCGCTCAGATATCTGCCCGGGCGGTGGAAGACCGTCTGAGAGCCGACCAGGCCAGACTTGCCGCGAGGGTTCGGACGGAAGCGGCACGTCTGATGCGGCTGGAGCAGGAAGCCCTGCCGTATGCGGAGCAGGCTTACGCAGACGCTGCAGAAGGATACCGGGCTGGAAAGTTCGACCTGACCTCGACGCTGGATTCGCGACGAAGCCTCATCGAAATTCGCGCTGCGGTCATCGGCGCCAGGCTTTCACTTCAAACAGAAACACTCCGGTTGCGCGCCCTGATTGGTAGCGCACCATTCGACGGAGAGACCCAATGAAAAAGACACTGAGATACGCCGCGCTTCTGATGCCTGCCGTCATCGTTCTGTCAGGCTGCAGCGAAGCAAACCCAACCACCGGACACGACGGCGAAGTCGGACGTGCAATTGAAGACGATCATGCCGGAGAAGACGGTCATGATGACGAAGGACATGTCGAGTTGGATGCGGACGAGGCCGCCGCGGCCGGTATCCTGGTTTCGAAGGCAGAGCGCGGTTCGGTTTCGGTCGATCTCGACTTGCCCGCAGAAATCCGGTTCGACGCAGACCGCGTTGCCCGCATTTCTCCCAATGTGGATGGCATCGTCGCGCGCTTTTTTGCCGGCGAAGGCGACAAGGTAGATGCAGGCGATACGCTCGCCCTTTTGACCAGCCGCGAGCTGGCAAGCATGAAGGCCGACTACCTGAATGCACTTGGCGCGGAAGCGCTTGCTTCAGCAGAGCTCGAACGGGAACAACGCCTGTGGGAACAAAAGATCACCTCTCAGGCAGACCTGCAGGCGGCACGGGCGAAATTTACGACAGCGAATGCCGAGCTTGAAGCAGCGGAAAACCGCCTGCATGCCATCGGTATCACTCACGCCGTTCTGGACAAGCTCGCCCAGGCAGAAGATGGCGCCCTTGCAAAGGCTTACGTCTCGGCGCCCATATCGGGCACGGTCGTGCAGCGCACCGCATCGCTCGGCGAGGTTGTATCAGCAAGTGGGAACGCAATATTTGTCATTGTCGACGACAGCGTCCTGTGGGTCGACATTGCTGTGTACAAGGAAGACCTGGCCCGCGTCGCCGCAGGACAGCGTGTCACACTGCTCTCCAGCAATGGCGAAAAGATTGCCGATGCCAAGATCCAAACAGTTCTGCCGGTAATTGACGAAACTTCCCGCACGGCGACCGCACGCGCGGTCATACCGAATGAATCGGGCCTGCTGAAACCCGGACAATTCGCTACGGCACGGATTGAGACCAGCGAGACGCGCCAGGTTCTGCGTGTGCCTGCTAGCGCCGTCGTAATCGTGGAGGAGCAATCGTCCGTCTTCGTTCCCACCGATGATGGTTTCGAACCTCGCCGGGTCGATACGGGCGCAAGCGCCAACGGTTTCACGGAAATACGCGCCGGCCTGAGCGAAGGCGACGCCTTTGTCTCCGAAGGCGCGTTCGTTCTCAAAGCCCAACTCGAAAAAGACGCCTTTGGCGACGGCCACGCCCACTAGGAGACGCCGAACATGTTTAACCTTATGCACCGGCTTGCGGGCGGGCGGCTGCTCGCCTCCATTGCCGCAATTGCCCTTTCCATCGGCGGTCTGTTTGCTTTCCGCAATCTTCCCGTTGATGCCTTCCCGGACCCGTCCCCGTCACTGGTCCAGGTATTCACGGAAACCGAAGGACTCTCACCTGAAGAAGTCGAACGCTATGTAACCTACCCAATCGAGACCGCGATGTCCGGTCTGCCCAAGGTCCGGGAAATCCGGTCAACGTCAAACTTCGGCCTGTCCGTCGTCAACATCTATTTTCAAGACGGCACTGACGTTTACTTTGCCCGCCAGGTTGTAGGAGAGCGCCTGGGTGAGGCAGGAGACGCGATCCCGGAGGGGTTCGGCACACCGAAGATGGGGCCTATTTCCACCGGTCTCGGTATCATCATGTACTACCGGCTGGTCGACGAAACCGGAACGCGTTCGCTCGTGGAGCTGCGCGAGATCGCAGACTGGATGATCAAATATCCGCTGCAGTCGGTCGAAGGTGTGACCGAAGTTCTATCCCTTGGAGGCTTCGAAAAGCAGTACCAGGTCCAGCTCGATCCGAACCAGCTGACAGCATACGAAATAAGCGTCGCAGATGTTATCGACGCCCTGGAAGCTTCCAATGGAACGGCGGGCGCCCAATTCATCGAAATTGGCGCGGAGCAATACACCGTTCGCGGTGTGGGCCTCGCGCACTCGATAGAGGATCTTCGCGAAGTACCTGTCCGGACCATTGACGGCCGCAGCATCCGCATCAGCGACCTCGGTCAAGTTGAGATAGGTGGCGGTGTCCGACAGGGGCTTGCGACAGCGAATGGCGAAGGCGAAGCAGTCGCCGGTCTCGTCCTGAAACTCTATGGTTCGAACACGTCAGACGTCATCGGCAATGCCAAGGCACGGTTTGAGCAAATCAATGCCAGCCTCCCTGACGGCGTCAAGGCGATCCCATACTATGACCAGGGCACGCTCGTCGAAAAAGCGGCAGCGACTGTGACCACGGCCCTCTGGCAGGGTGCACTACTGGTGGCGGTGATCGTGTTCCTGTTTCTGGGCGGATGGCGTCCCAGCATTGTTGTGGTGTTGTCCATTCCGTTCTCTGTCGGGTTTGCCTTCATCGCCATGCAGGTCCTGGGGATCGGCGCAAACCTCATGACGCTTGGCGGGATCGCTATCGCCATCGGCATGATGGTCGATGGGGCGATCGTCATTGCTGAAAATGTCGACAGAGGATTCCGGGAGCGACCGGCGGGAGAAGATGATCGGTCGACAGTCGCACGTGCCAGCGCGGAAGTGATTGCGCCGCTGATTGCCGCTGTGGCTGTGGTGATCATCGTGTTCCTGCCCTTGTTCTCGTTACAGGGGACGGAGGGCAAGACGTTCCGGCCATTGGCCGCGTCCGCAGCGCTCGCCATGACCGGATCTCTGATCTATGCGGCGCTGATCGCACCTGCGATGGCGCTTGGCTTGATGAAGCCGAAGCAGACTGGACGAACGACTGAGTCAGGCTTCCTGACAAAGCTCGTGACGCCCCTGACGGCATACTTCGTTCGCCACCGCCTGGCCGCCATCGGCCTGGCGGGTGCGATGCTGATCGCCGGTGGCACGTCCGCAACCCGTCTTGGCTCGGAGTTTACACCTGCCCTGGAAGAAGGAGACATTCTGCTGCGCGTAACCATGGCACCTTCAATTTCGCTCACCGAAGCGAGCGAGACGTCAACTCGCATCGAACGCCGATTGCTCAGGGACTTTCCCGAAATCTCGTCGGTCGTCAGCCGCATCGGCAGAGGTGAAGTCGGGGCACACGCCGACCCGGTCAACAGTATCGAAGCGTTTGTCGCACTCAAGCCAAGAAAGGAATGGCGATCGGGTATCGGACCAACCGAACTCAGAGCGGCGATTTCTTATAATCTTGGCAGCTTCCCGGGTATTCGCGTGAACGTTGGGCAACCGATCGCGATGTCTATCGACGAACTTGTCACGGGCACCAAGGCACAGCTCGCCGTGAAAATATTCGGTCCGGATGCTGATGTTTTGCTCACCAGTTCCCAGCAGTTGCAGTCGATTCTGCAGGGAGTACCAGGTGCCTCGGATGTTCAGGCGGACCAGATCACGGGTGCGCCTCAGCTCATCGTGTCGCTCAACAGGGAAGCCCTTGGTCGCTACGGATTGAGCGTAGAGGACGCGCTCGATGCGCTCAGCTCCGGCGTTGGTGGCGCTGAAGCCGGCGTCGTCTTCGAAGGCGTTCGTCAGTTTCCAGTCACCGTGCGCTATGAAGCGGAAGACCGGAGTACACCTGAACGCATCGGCCGGATCATCCTTGTCTCAGATATAGGAGCGCGGGTACCGCTTGAATCCGTTTCCGATATCCGGGAGATCATCGGCCCGCGCCAGATCACCCGGGAAAATGGCGAGCGGTTCATAACGGTCCAGCTCAACGTCCGTGAACGGGATATCGGCAGCTATGTCGCTGACGCTCAAGCAGCTGTCTCCGACCAACTGGACCTGCCTGCCGGATACCGCATCGAATGGGGCGGTCAGTTCGAACTGCAACAGGAGGCAAACAGGCGTTTTGGAGTCGTGATTCCGATCACACTCGGGATCGTGTTCCTGATCCTGCTTCTGACGTTCGGCCGTATGAAGTCTGCCATTCTGATCCTGCTCAACATTCCACTCGCCCTGACAGGCGGTGCGATGGCACTTTGGGTCAGCGGCTTGCCGGTCTCGGTGCCGGCGACGGTGGGTTTCATCGCCTTGTTCGGCATCGCGTTGGGCAATGGTATGGTTCTGGTCAGCTTCATGGACGATTTCGCCAGAGCCGGACGAGACCATGATGCATTGGCGATCGAAGCAGCCGGCCTTCGGGCGAGGCCCGTTCTGGTAACCGCCCTGACCACCGCACTTGGTCTCGCACCATTGCTGTTCGCGGCAGGCGTCGGTGCAGAGGTGCAACGTCCCCTGGCAACCGTCGTCATGGGGGGGCTGCTCACATCTACCGTGCTGACATTGTTGGTGCTGCCAGCCCTCCACCAATGGTTCGCCCCGAAAGCGGACGCGCACCACTCGATGCTGGAGGCACCGCACCGCCATTCCTCAGACAATGGAACTGCTGTGCAATGATCGTCCAAACTTGACGGCGCTGCTTGTAAATTGATCACCCCTGTGTCCCGAATTCAGCAACACAGGGGTGATTGAAATGAGGGGAGCCGTCAGGGAAGCTGGTATCGAGACGGGGGATCCAGGCATTTGGTCTTGGGAAATGAGCCAGACCCCATTCCGCTAATTTTCGGCCTGGCCAGACGCCATCCAGCTTGCGCCATTTTCTCCTGCAACAACAGAAGGCGGCGGCTGGCTGGTTACTGGACCAGGACGGCGTGTTTGCAGTGGAGGCCGCTGGCGCGGACGTCGGCTTCGCCAAGTGACAGGCCGGCCAGGGCGAGCAGGGATTCGAGAACCTCATCGAGTTCGTCGGTCACCGGTGCGACCGTCCAGGCAATCGCCGACTGAACCCTGGACGGGCTGTAGAGCGACAGGCCGCCGGCGCTGACCTGCAGTTCGAGCCCGGTGATCAGCGACCCCGTGGCCGAGCCGACAAGGTCACGCGAGGCAACCGTGCGAATCCGTCCCCTGAGGATGTCATCCGCGGTGAAGCGCACGGTCTGCGGTGTCAGGCTGCCGACATCCGTGCTCGACCGGCCGCGCACCGCCAGCAGGCGGGACCCGAACAACTGGGCAGGGGAGGCCGGTGCCTCCGGATCGAAATCGGCCAGGGTTTCCGGCGTCACATCCGCGATGCGCAGATGCGCGAGCGAGGGTGTCACCAGGATATCGACCAGCGCGCCGGCTTCCCGCCCGCCGGGGCAGGAAACCCGGCCGATCTCCGCCGTCGCCGCCGCGAGTTCGACATACAGCGGCAGGCGCACCTCCGATCCCATGAGCAGGGAGGCGCCATCGATCCGGGCGTCCAGCAGCAGGCGTGCCTGCGCGGTGTGAACCCTGGCAGACCGGTCGCCGGAGACCGCGAGCCAATAGGTGCCCTTTGGCCGCTCGCCGATCTGCAGCGTCGCGGTGAGGCCGGCAAGGCCCGGCAGGCTGGCGCCGAGATCCAGCTCGATCTGGTGCTCGCCGCCCGCCAGCAGGGCGCCGGCGGTGAGCATGTCGAGCGCGCGCACCCGAAGCGCATAAGGGCCACTGACCGTACCCGGACGGGAGGCAGAATAGGCGCCAAGATCGACCAGGTCCTGCAATTCCAGCGTCTGCGCGGCCATGGCGGGGTCAGCCGCAATCCGGCTGAGCGGGGTGCGGGCGGCATCGCCCGGCGGCAGGCCGTCGACCAGCGACAGGGCAAGGTCTGACAGGGTGACTTCGCCCTGCAGGATATCGTCATAGGTCACTGCGGTGATGCCGGCCCGGGTGCTCAGCGCGTCCAGCGCCGGGAACAGCGCCGCATCGGCTCTCAATAGCGCGCGATAATCCATCGCCGAGAGGGAAACTTCCGTGCCGAACAGTTCGTTCAGCAGCATGTTGGCGACCCCGCCCCGAACCGCCGCCAGCCGCGTGCCGACTGTGAATCCGGCCTCTGAAGCAAAATAGGCAACACTGGTGGTGGTCAGGTCCGGTGCTTCCATGAAGCCGGCGGCAAAGAACAGGTCCGCTTCGTGCGTGGCCGTCACCTTCACGGCATTGACCGGATAGGTATTGGCGGTGAATCGCTCCGGGGCCGGACGGTTCGGGTCCGGGATATAGGTGCCGCGCACAATGATCGCCTCGGTGCGCGGGCGGTGTTCTGTGTCCGCATCATCGTCGGCCGGGTCGTTGACGGCCCCGGTTTCGAAGCCGTTCGCCGCCAGATTGGCAAGCGCGGTCTGGCGATAGGTGCCGATTTCCTGCGCGGCGAGGATGGCGGCGATATCTGTCGCGCCCTGAAGTTCACGCTTCTTGACCCCGACGGCGCCGATATCGATGGCGAGCGCCAGGAGCATGAGCGCGACGGGCGCGAACATCGCAAACAGGATCAGCGCGTTCCCGCGCTCTGACCGGCCGAAGCGGGAAACGGGGCAGGCCATGGATCAGAGCCCCCCGGTCGTGATGATGGTCTCCCGGCGGATCTCGCGGGCGGGCAGCAGCGTCGATCCGATCAGGTCCCAGATCGGGAGTTCGGAAGCGTCATAGGTGACGATGACGCGGAATGTGCCGGGCACGACCGGGTCGGTCTCGACATCGATCTGGACGAGGTCCGGATTGACCAGCGCGTCCGGCGCCAGGTGGCTTGCGATATAGGACCTGGCCATCTGCTCGCGCTCGTCCGGATCGAGCCCCGCCACTGAGGCCCGGGCGGCGCCGGAGGCGACCTGTTCGATTGTGTGGGATGCGCTGATCCAGATGCCGAAGACCAGCATTCCGAACAGCATGAAGAGCAGGACCGGCGCAATCAGCGCAAATTCAACCGCGCTCGCGCCACGCTCGTTTAAGTGGAATCTTTCTGTGCTAGTCACCTTGCCGCTCCTCCCGGATTGGAATCGGTGTTGAACCTGATTTGCTTACTTGGTGGGCATTTTTGCCGTTATGAGGTGCATTATGCCCCTGTGGTCCGTTAACAGAGGGTGTTTTCCGGTTGAAGATTTGCCCAAACCCCTACTGTTATCGCTAACATCATCCAATAATACGGATTTCGAAGTTCCCTAACGGAAGTGCGAGCGTGCGCCGGGCGGGCTTGATCCCCGGATTCGCGCTTTGGTAGGGAAGGGCCGATGGGCGTGTGAGATCAGGCGGGGATAGCGCCGGCCGGTCCGGCAGCGGAGTGGGGTGTCCGGGCAGGCACCCATGCCGTCTGGGAACCGGGGTGGCGCGCCCTATCAGACGCGGATCCGCGCTCACCAATGGCCGATCCCGACCCCCTTTTCTGCCGGAAAACCCGGCTCGCCGGGGAGGGGAGAGGTGCGAACGTGTATGGTGTCCTGGCCAAATCGAGGGTGTGCGCAGCTGCACACACCCTCGGCTTGCCTTGTCTTCCGGCCGATCAGTTCCCGAACTGCCAGGTGGCGGACACTTTGAAGTTCCGTCCCGGCTCTGAAACACCGGCGAAGACGCGCTCATAGTCTTCTTCGAAGACGTTTTCGATGCCGGCATTGATCTGCACGCCGTCGGCAAAGGCCGGGCGCCACGACGCGTAGAGATCGACCACCGTGTAGCCATCTCGCGTTTCCGCAATGGCGAGGCCGCCCATGCCGTCATCGTCCCGGCGTTCGAAATCGGAAGCGATCTGGATGCGCGTGCCGAACCGGGCGCGCCACGCTTTCACTTTCGTGCCGAGATCGAGGGCGATCCGGTCTGGCGTGAGGCTGCCGACATCCGCGCCGGTTTCGGTGTCTTTTCCGTCGATGGAAGAGAAGGTCAGCCGGGCATAGGCCGGGCCGGCCTCATAGGCCATTTCCGCTTCCACGCCTTCCAGTTCCGCGCCCGACACATTGGCCGAGTTCGTCGTGCCGGCGGAGCACGGGAAGAAGGGCGGTCCGAAACAGGTCGGGTCATAGGCAAAGTCGACCGACAGGTTGATCAGGTCGTTCACGTCGCTTTCGTAATAGGAGACCTTCCCCTGCAGATGATCCTTGTCCGTCAGCAGGCTGTCGAAATCGAACCCGATGCCGATCTCGACCGTTTCGCTGGTTTCCGGCTTCAGGTTCGGGTTCGGGATGAAATTATTGCTCACGAATTCGAATTGCCCGTTCGCCGGATCGAACAGGATCGGGTGCGGCACGGAGAAGTGCACGCCATCCAGATAAAGCTCGTTGATGGAAGGCGCCCGGAAGGCTTCGGAATAGGAGGCGAAGACACGGAACCATTCGACCGGGCCATAGCTGGCCGCAAAACGGGGCGAGACGGCATCGTCGGAACTGCCCTCGGGCGACAGGCTGGACGAGCTTTCGAACTCATCATAGCGCACGCTGGGAATCAGGATCACGCTGCCCGGCAGGCCGAGCGGCCGGTCGATCTCGGTTTCCAGCTGCGCGAACAGGCCGGTGAATTCCGAGGAGCCATTCGGCACACCGCCGCGCGTTCCATCCACCACTTCAGAGTCGGTGCCGGTCTGGCTGTCTTCGTACCAGTCGGCCCCCAGGGTGAAGATGGTCTGGACAGGGCCGGTGCCGAAGTGCGCGGCATTACGCAGGCTGACGCCGCTTGTTTCGATCTCGCGCAGTGTCGTGCGCGGGACCGTCGCATCGAACTCGTCGACCGAGGATTTCGATTCGTACACTGTCAGCCTGGCATCGATCAGGTCTGACGCCGGATTGAAGGCAAGGCCAATCCGCCAGAGCTCGCTTTCGACATCCTTGGTGACGTCCTGGTCGAGGACGGCATCGCCGGTGCCGATCGTGCCCTGGCCATTGTTCGGCTCAATCGCCGTATTGGCGAAGCGCTGCCAGGACACATCGGCCGAGAACGCGTCCGTGAAGGCGTATCCCAGTTTGACGAGCCCGGTTTCGATATCGTCGTCCGATGGCAGGTCAGCCCCCGAGCCGAGTTCGATATCGCCCGATTGCCGGAGACCGAAGCTTGCCAGCGCATCCAGCTTGCCCTGCTTCGTGAAGGCCGTGACAGTGCCGAGCGTATCTTCGTTCACGCTCTGATATCCGGCCCGCACCCGGGCGCCCCAGGTCTCGCCGTCTCTCAGCAGGTCTTCGGCATCGACGGTTTCGAACGCCAGCACGCCGCCAACTGCGCCGGAGCCGTACAGGGCCGACGCCGGACCGCGCACAACTTCCGCCGTGCCGATGATCTCGGGATCCAGGAAGAACCGGCCATCATGTGCCGAAATGAAGGACTGACGTGCCCCGTCCAGCAGGACCAGCACATTCTCTCCGCCCAGACCGCGAATGCTCGGGCTTTCCCCGGTCCGGCGGGGGCCGCCGGAAAACTCCATGCCCGGCACGTCCCGCAACATATCCGATGGGGTGCTGGGCGCGAGCAGGTCGATCTCCTCGCGCGTGATGACGCTGACCTGGCCCGGATAGTCGAACACGGCAATCGGATTGGATGTGCCATAGACCGTGACCGTCTCCTGGCGCTCCTCTTCATCCTGTTCCGTGTCCTGCGTCTGCGCCAGCGCGCCGCTTCCGGCCAGCGCCAGTGCCGATGCCAGTGTGATCGACCGCAAGGCGAGCCCCGCCATGACTGGATTTCCCCGATTTCGCATGATAACCCTTTCTGCGACTGAGAGTCGTTCTCATGCCTCTCTTACAGGGCATCTATGAGATTGCAAGTCATTCTCATATTTGATAGGCCACATTCAGGCTCTTCAGACACATCAAAGGGGAATTCCATGTTGAACCGAAACGCATCCTTGATCTCATTGCTGGCGTTGGGGGCGGCCTGCCTGCCGGCCTGCACGGCAACGCAGGCCCGGACAGAGGCCGTCACCGGCGTCACCGCGCCCGTGGCTGAGGCGGACATCGCGGATGCCGACTTCGAGGCCGACCGGGAGGCGATCCTCGCCATGGCCGGCGACTACAAGGTGACTTTCGATTTCACCGAGACCGTCCCCTTCGTGCCGGGCTATGAACTCAAGCCACAGAAACTCTCGGGCGGGTATGAAGTCGTGCGCGTGATCGAGGACACCGGCGATTTCATCAGCCTGCAGCACATTCTCGTCGTCGGCAAAGACGAGAAATTCCCGATCAAGCACTGGCGCCAGGACTGGCAGTACGAACCGGACAGCGTGCTTGTCTTCATCGGCGGGAATGCGTGGGAAACCCGCGCCGTGCCGGAAGCCGAGCGCAAGGGCAATTGGTCCCAGACGGTCTATCAGGTCGATGATGCGCCCCGTTACGGCGCCGTCAGCGAATGGACGTATGAAGACGGCATCGCCGAATGGACCCCGCCGCACGAATGGCGCCCGCTGCCACGCCGCGACATGACGACCCGCGACGATTATCACGCCGTCGATGCCGTGAACCGGCACGTCATCACGCCCTGGGGCTGGGTGCATGAACAGGACAATGACAAGCTGATCCTGGCCGGCGCCCCGCAGATCCTGGTGCGCGAAGTCGGCGTGAACACCTATCGGCACAACAGCGATTTCGATGTCTCGACGGCCACGGACTACTGGGACGCCACTGCGGACTATTGGGCAGAGGTGCGGGCCGAATGGGCGCGCATCGCCCGCGAGAATCCGCGCTTCGCCATCACCCTCAAGGGCGAGACCGAAGACCTCTATATGCCGCTCCTGAACCTGGCCGGCGACATTGCCGACGGCAAGACGGATACGGCCAGCGCCGCCGAAGAGGCCCGCGCCGTCATGGCGAAATATATCACCTCCGACATTGGCGCGTTGGCCGACCGGCTTCGTCCGTCCACCCCGGTTGACGGAGACGGCTATTGAGCCGGGTCCGGGCCGCGATCCTGATGGCCGTCACGGCGCTGTTCGGCGCCGGGGCGGCCAGGGCGCATGTCGGCTTCCTCCTGCCAAATGATTTCTCGCCCGAGGCCGGCCAGCAGGTGACGGTCGTTGCGGCCTTCACGGATACGTTTCCCAATGCGGAAATTGCTCTGAAGTCGGACGGTTTTGCACTTGTATTGCCAGACGGCGACGTCCGGCCCCTGGCTCCGGCTGCAACCCTCCCGGCAATGAGCGTGCTTGAAGCGAAACCGGAGGCGCCCGGCACCTATCGCATCACGACAGGCGAGCGTCTTGGGCGAAAAGGCGAAGTGGTCGTGATTGACGGGCACTATGTCCGTATCGGCGATGGCGGCATCGCCCGCGACGACGTGCCGGATGGCGCCGCAATCCTGACGTCGCAAACGGCAACAGTTTCAGATGCCTTCATCGCGGTTCCTGGCAACGCGCTGGCACCGCCGGCTCCCGGGCAGGGGCGCCTGGTGTTGCGTCCGACCACGCACCCGGCTGCACTGACAGCCGGTGCGCAGTTCGATGTGGACGTCCTGTTTGATGGCAAGCCGCTGAAGGGCGCAGCTGTCACACTCATGGCGGCTTACGGCCACTATACACACCCCGATGGCATCGCCCTCAATGCCGATGATTGTGGCACTGTATCGGTGGAGGGAATTGAACCGGGCGTCTACGTCCTGATGGTCCGTCATATGGCTGAGGCGCCATCCGGTGGGGAAACCGACCTGCGCAGCTACACCACGGCCCTTACCCTGGAAGTCCGCCCCTGACTGAATCCCTGTCAGGGGAGGGGGCGCACCCTTCAGCGGGTACAAGGGGTTCGCTGTCCGCATTCAAATAGGTCCATGGCGCCCTGCAGGAGCAGGGGCAGAAGCAAGGGGGTGCGGAGCCTGCCCGCCCGGCATCGTCGGACACAAAATATTGAGAATGAGAATCAAAATCAGTTTACATAGGGATGATGCCCCGGTACGGATTGCGAATGATTATCATTATTAATTAGGCGGGGTTTACATTGTTCAGGGTTATATTGGCGTCGTCCGTTGCGGCGATCGTCGGGCTTCATGCCGCAGCAGACGAGGACGCAGAAAGCCGCCAGGAAACGATCATCGTTACCGGCGAAAAGTTCGACCGCAGCCTGCAGGACACGCCAACAAGCGTTCGCGTCGTCACCGTCGAAGAAATGGAACAGCAGAACCTGGTCAATATCTACGACATTATTGACCGGACAGCGAACCTCACATCCACCTATGCAGGGACCGGGTTCACGATACGGGGAATTCAGAACACCAACGTATCGGGCACGGGCATCGGCCAGCTCGCCACAATCTATCTGGATGGCACGCCCCTCCCGAGGGACGCCGTCATCGGCGGGCCGCTCGATGTCTGGGATTTGTCGCAAGTGGAAATTCTTCGCGGCCCACAGTCGACGTTGCAGGGGCGGAACGCGCTTGCGGGCGCAGTTGTCATGACGACACAGGATCCGACGTATGACTGGTCGGGCAAAGTGCGGGCAATCGTTCAGGACAAGGGCGGCGACAAACGTTTCGCCGCGGCATTCGGCGGTCCGATCATCGACGATCAGGTCGCGTTCCGCATGGCGGCGGAAACGTCTGAAGCCGACGGGTTTATCTACAACCGCTCCCTGGAGAAATGGGCATCGCGCCGATACTCCGATTCCTATCGCGCGAAACTGCTGGTCGAGCCGGATGCAACACCGGATTTTCGCGCAATCCTGACATACATGCACGATGATCACCGCAGGGGAGAGCGCTACTCGCTCGGTGACTATCAGGACTCCTGGGATGAGCGTTATGTGGATTCCAATCGGGAAACCTATGAGCTTTCCAAGTCCGACATATTCATTGCGAACCTCAACTATGACATCAGTGATGTCTTCTCGCTTCAATCGATATCGACCTGGAGCGAGATTTATCGTCAGCGTCCGTATGATGGTGACTATTCGGCCGATGACATCGCCTTTGGCGATTATTCCGGAACGTCTGAAACTTTCAGCCAGGAAGTCCGCCTCACCATCGACCTGGAGTCCTTTGAAGGCGTTCTTGGCGCATTCCATTCGAAGTTTGAGAACCAGGACTATAATGCCAGCGCCGTATTCAGCCTGGACCTGGACGAGGATCTTGGCCTGACGAACACGCTCGTAAACGGGTTCGGTATCGACCCGGATACGGCCGCCTTTATCCGGAGCACATATCCGCAAAGGCTCTTCATTTCGTCACTTCAACAGTATCCGCAGAAAATCGAGACAAGCGCCCTGTTCGGTGACGCAACCTGGCACGCCACGGACAAGCTGAAGGTCCATGCCGGTTTCAGGTTCGATTTCGAAGAGCAGACCGTTTCCACGGACAATGCCGTATCCATCCTCGATCCATTGCCCAACCCTCCGGATTACGCCCAGTCTGGCGATGCGTTTGTTGGTGCCCTGTTTGCCGTCAACGGCTTTATCCAGGCGGAAGCCGATGCGGCCAGTTCTTCCAGTGCACCGAACAATACCGAGTTCGATGCCTTCCTGCCGAAGCTGGGAGTCAGCTATGATGTGGCCCCTGAAAAGACGCTGAGTTTCATCGTCCAGCGCGGTTACCGTTCCGGCGGCTCCGGCGTGAACCCGGCACGCGCGTCCGTTCATGCCTATGATCAGGAGTTTACCTGGAACTACGAATTGGCCTGGCGGTCTCTCTGGCTCAACGACCGGCTGACGCTGAACGCGAACCTCTTCTACATTGACTGGACCGACCAGCAGGTGCTCGTCTACCTGTCTGACAATATCTACGATTATGAAACTCAGAATGCCGGCTCATCGGACGTTCGGGGCTTTGAAGTCGAGAGCTGGTATGATTTCGACAATGGGTTCGATGTCTTTGCGTCCCTCGGCTACGCAAAAGGACAGTTCAAGGAGTTTCTCGTCGAAGGGGGGACGACGGAAGACCTGAGTGGCCAGGATTTCGACTATGCGCCGAAGTGGACGGCCTCGATTGGCGGAAACTGGCACCATCGTGATGGATGGGTTGCGAATATCAATGCCAACTACACATCGAAAGGCCCGTCGGTTGTTTCCGCAACCACGCAGGACAAACCCGCCCGAACCATCGTGAACTTCAAGGCCGGATGGGAAAACGAGACTGTTGGAATATACCTGACAGGACAGAACGTCTTCGACGAAGAATACACCGATTTTCAGATCATCGATGGATCCCTGATCGAGAGCATGCTCGGCACGCCGCAACTCTTCGGCGTGACGCTGGAAGCAGAGTTCTAGAAGTGCTCAGCATGTTGACGGTGATCGGCAGCGGCCTTCTTCTGTTCTCAGCCTGCGCGATGCTCTACCAGGCTGATGAGCGGCGCGGGGCATTTGACGTTGTCAGGAAGTCCTTCCCGGTCCGCATGGTATTGCGGCTGGGAGCATGCCTGCTGTTCGCGGCCACGCTAGTCCTCCTGGCGGGACTTCAGGGGTGGGAGCGGGGCATCCCGGTCTGGCTGGGCGTGTTCAGTGCCGTCTTTGTCGGAGGCCTGTTTCTGGCTGCTCAGAAGCCAGGCTGGCACGGGCCGGGAGGCGCAGCCGCCCTTGTTCTGGGCGTCCTGTTTTCGATCGCGGGGGCGGCGACATGAACCCGGTCGTCATCGCTGTCCTGCTGGCATTTCTCGTCGGCCTCGCTCTTGCCACCTGGAAGGCGCCCCGCCTGACCGGCATCCTGTGGTGGTCCCTGTTGGCAACGATCCTCTCGACCGCAGCGCTCCTTCTGTCGCTCCCTTTCGATTTCGGTCAGCTGGCCCTCTGGCTGACCCTGGCCGTGCCGCTCATCTGGATGGCGTTCATGTTCCTTTGCTACTGGGACCGGAGCAAATGGCGCGTGCCGATATCCCTTGTGCTGATTTCCGTCGCCAGCGCCATCGCGATTGCGATCGTGCCGCCGCCGGCCTGAATCTCGGGAGCCACCGATGAATCGTGAACGCCACAAGCGAAACTACGATCTCCATTCCTGGGTAGGCATTACACTGGGCCTGATCGTTTTTGTCGTCGCCTTTACTGGCTGCTTTGCTCTCTTTGCTGACGATTTCCGGACATGGGAAGACCCGGCTCTCAGAACGGACCTGCCAGACACGCCCGCGCCCGTAGCCGCGCGCTTTGAATCCTGGATGGAAGAGACAGCGACAGGAGAGCATGTCGACTTCGCCAGCCTCTACATGCCGACTGAAGCCCAGCCCTTCTATACCGGCTATGTGTTCGTCGGGCGCGAGTTCCACGAGACGCGCTGGAGCAGCGTGACCGGTGAGCGGCTGGACACACGCGGACACGGACTGAGCATCTGGCTTCTCGACATCCACCGCGATTTCATGTGGCCGGACTTTCTGGGTGGCCGGACGATAGGGCGGGGGCTTGTGGGGATTGCCGGCATTGTCCTGCTGCTTGCCATCCTCACCGGCGTCATCGCTCACACCAAGATCCGGGAGGAGGCGTACTCCATGCGCCTCAAGCGGTCTCCCCGCCTGAAATGGCAGGACAGTCACAAGGTGATCGGACTGTGGGGGCTGCCCTTCTTCATCATGATTTCCTTCACAGGTGCAGTTCTCGGCATTGTCGCGCTGCTGGCGCCTATCGTTGCGGCCATCGCTTTCAAGGGCGATGTCGAGGCGCTGGAGCATGCCGTCTTCGGCGACCATGCCGAACCAACCGGGCGACAGGTCCGGATGCTCTCGCTCGACGAATTGCGGACACTGCAACATCCGCAATCCGGTTACCTTCCCGAATTCATCAGCCTGGAGAATTACGGCGACGAAGCCGCGCTCTTCAACCTGTTCTACCCGGCCGATTCCGAACTCCTGATGTACGAAACCGTTTCGGTTTCAGGTGCGACCGGGGAGCGCGTGGTGAACCACCGGCTGGAAGCGACGACCCCCGCCAGCCGCGCAACGGGCGCCATGGCGCCGCTCCACTACGCGACCTATGGCGGCCTGTGGCTGAAATTCCTCTATCTGGTTCTCGGACTGGGGCTGGCCGTCGTCACGGCGCTCGGCTCCATGATGTGGATCGAACGGCGCAAGTTCGGCAATGAGGGCACCAGATCCGCAAAATTCTATGACCGGCTTGGCCACCTCAATACGGGGGTGATCATGGGACTGCCGGTTGCAACGCTGTCCTTGTTCTATCTGGACAAGCTTTACGCGGGCGCGGAGACCGCACGCCTCGCCGCGACAGGCTGGACTTACTTTGCCGTTTGGGGGGCAGGGGTCATTTTCGCTTTTTCCCGGCGAAACGACTATGCCACAACTCGCAACCTCATGATGCTGACAGGTGTTCTGGCGATGGGGATTCCTGTCTTGAATGGAATGACCACGGGCGACTGGTGCTTCGCGCATCTGGCTTCCGGAGGCCGGGCATACGCATGGGTGGACTTCGCAATGCTCCTGGTCGGGGGACTGACCCTGGGGGCGGGCTTCCTGGCGCCGAAACGCCGCATTGAACGGATCCGCGGAGATTTGCCGGCGGAAGTCCGGCTGAACTCCGCCACCGCTCCTGTGTCTGCCGAATAGTGCCTTCCGAAACAGGCAGCTAGAACCATACTGTTACCTCAAGACCTATCGGGAGGTTCTTGAGATCGAGCCTGGCGCGATGATAAGAGGCGATACTTGAGGCAAGGCTGAGGCCAAGCCCATTTCCGCGTGTGCTGCGGCTCGTGTCCAGCCGGCGAAAGGGTTTCAGAACAGCCGCAAGCTCGGAGTCCGGGATGCCGCTTCCATTGTCGGCGACACGGACAAAACCGCGCCCGCCTTCCGTGCCGCATTCAAGCGATATCTGGATTCCATTTGCATTATGCCTGATGGCATTCTCGACAAGGTTGGCCAGCATCTGGGTCAGCAAGGCCTTGTTGCCATAAACCGAAGCCGGTTGCCTCCGTAGGACCAGCTCGTCCGCCCGTTCGGCGGCCACGGGCTCATAGATCTGTGCAATCTCGTCCAGTAGACTGGCCAGGTCCACCTCGGTGTCCGTCGCCCGCGCGCCGCCAGCTTCCAGCTCCGCGATCTGCAAGATGGCCGAAAACGTCTCCAGGGTATCGTCCAGCAGCACAATGGCTTCATTCGCCGTTTCCTGCATGTCTGCAGCGCCCTGACCGGCGACAATTGCCTCAAGCCTCTGACGGACACGCCCCAGAGGGGAGCGCAGGTCGTGGGCGATATTGGCGGAAACATGCCGGAGATCGTGAACAAGCTCCTCGATCCGGTCGAGCATGCGATTGATCGTATCGATCAGGCCGTCGAAATCATCTCCGCTGCCGCTGGGGTCCAGGCGCGCGGACAATGTGCCTTTCCCGATCAGGTCTGCTGTGCGCTTGAGGCGTTCCACCCGCGCCAGGAACCGATGGCTGAGGACTGCCCCGGCGAAGATGGCCAGCGCAATCATGGGCATGACGACCACAAGGAAGCCGTGGCGAAGCGCTGCAGCCATGTCGCCAATCGTCTCCGTATCCGCAGCCACCCCGAGCCAATAGCCCTGATCCAGTTCAGTGGTCAGAAGAATGATGTCGGTTCCGCTGCCTGATTTCATGCGGCTCCAACCCGGTTCATCGGGCAGCGAAAGCCGGTCAAACAATGCCATCCCCGCGGGGCTTTTCAGGGTATATCGAAGGCGGGTACCGGGATTGCGCTCCAGCCTTTCGCTGATGTCATGGCGCAGTTCGTCGAGGCCGTCGTCTGCATAGTCTCCCAGCAACTGGCGCGTTTCGATCGAAATCTGGCTGCGCAGCTGGCCCTCCATGTCCTCGCGGACACTCAGATAGAAGAACGCGGCAACAGCCGACATACTGAGCAGGAACAGGGCCGCGGCAAGGGCCGTCATCCGGAAGCCCGCCGTGCGGAGGTATCTAGGCACCGTCATCAATCATGTATCCCGAACCGCGAACTGTATGGATCAATTCGCTGCCGAAGCCGCGATCAATTTTTGACCTCAGGCGGCTGACATGCGTTTCCACAATGTTTGTCTTCGGATCAAAATTGAAATCCCACACGTTCTCCAGCAGCATGGTCCGGGTCACGACATGGCCCTTATGCTGCATCAGGTATTCGAGCAGCCTGAACTCCGTAGGCTGAACGGAAATGGGTTTCCCGGCGCGCTTCACGGTCCGCTTGAGCCGGTCGAGGACAAGATCTGCAACCTGATATGTGGCGTCCTCGGTATGAGTCGCCGGCCCCGGCCGCAGCATCACGCCAACCCTTGCGCGCAGCTCCGCAAAGGCAAATGGCTTTACAAGATAGTCATTGGCGATGGCCAGTCCGTTGACCCTGTCGTCAATGCCGCTGACAGCCGTCAGGAAGATCGCCGGTGTCCGGTTGCCGCCGGCGCGCAGCATGGATAGCAGCTTGAATCCATCCAGTCCGGGCAACATCCGGTCGATAATCATGGCGTCGTAGGAGGCATCCGTGGCGAGCATCAATCCTGCCTGGCCATCTGCCGCATGATCGATGACGGCGCCGGTCTCGCGAAACCCGCGTATGATATAGTCCGCCGTTTCACGGTCGTCTTCGACAAGCAGAATTCGCAACCCGTCACTCCCTCAGAGTGCGGGCCCGCCACAGCATTGCAGCGGGCCCGTAATCGCCCATGACACTGGCCTAGTCGTCCCGGTCCTCACGAGCGGAAATGACATTGCCGGTCTCACCATCGATACGCACCTCGTATACCGTGTTGCCGGCAACAACGCCCACTTCAAATTCCGGAGAGAAGGAATCATCCTCGATCTGCGCGTCGAATGCGGCGCCATTTGTATGCGCTTCGGCCGCCTGGATGGCTTCGATCAGGCTGATCTTCGCTCCCGACAGCGCCCTGGCATCGTCGGGATCGGCCAGCGCCAGGCCGGCCGTGACCGGACCCGCCACAAGGATTCCGATGAGAGCTGATTTGACTGCAAGTTTCATGAGTGTCTCCTGATATGTCTGGACCAGACCGCGCCTGATCAGGCTCTCCTGCCACAAGGCAAATGGAGGCGACTTTGCCGGAACTATACAGTCTCACAATCTTCCGGCTTGCCCGGAACAGGCCTGTAGGGCCGAATTCGGCTCTGCTGCAGGCAATCAAGGCCCGGACTGGGTGGCATAGATTCTCCTCCCCCTCAAAAGGACGAGCGCAATTCTTCCATGAGAAGAAAATGGCGCACCCAAGAGGATTTGAACCTCTGACCTCTGCCTTCGGAGGGCAGCGCTCTATCCAGCTGAGCTATGGGTGCCAGCCGAGGCCGGTGAATAGGGCAAGGCGCGCCGAAGTGCAACGCCCGAGTGCGGTGGCGGCCCGGTGCGTTCCAGTCTAGGCTGGGCGCAAACCGGACAGGGAAAACAGCATGAAATTCTGGGCGAAGGCGATTGTGGCGGGCGCGATCCTGCTGGCGGGCGGATGCAAACCGGGCGAGGGGACCGAACCCCCGGCACCGGTGCCGGCGGAGCAGGAGCCGGAAGTCTCCCGCGAAGCGCTGCGGGCCGAGCATGACCGCATCTACCAGGAGGCCCTGGCCGTGGCCGAGGCGAGCCGGGGGGCGGGCCATCCGGCGCTGTGGACGCTGGCCGACGAGGACACGACCATCTACCTGATGGGCACGGTCCACCTGTTGCGCCCGGATCTCGACTGGCGCACCGGGGAGATCGACGCGGCCATCCAGGCAGCCGACACGATCGTCTTCGAGGCCGACACGACCAGTGAGGCCGCTGCGTCCGAGATGATGCGTTTCATCAGCCAGCAGGGCATGTTCAGCGACGGGCGCCAGCTGACCAGCCTGCTGAACGAGGCCGAGAAAGCCGAGCTGGAAACGGCCCTGAAAGCGGTCAACCTGCCGCTCGGCGCAGTGCAGCCGATGCGGCCCTGGTTCGCGGCGGTGAACCTGTCGGTCATGCAGATGCAGCGCGACGGGTTCGACCCGGATTCCGGGGTTGAACAGGTTCTGGAAGCCGAGGGCAGGGCGGCCGGCAAGGATTTCGGCTATCTCGAATCCATCGACCAGCAACTCGGCCTGATTGCCAATCTGCCGGAGGATGAGCAGGTGGAATTCCTGGTCAGCGCGGCAGAGTCGGTGGAGGAGGGGGCCGAGGTGCTCGACGTGCTGGTGGCCGAATGGGCCGATGGCGATGTCAACGGCCTCGGCGTGATGATGTCCAATGAGGAGATGATGGGATCTGAGGCGGTGTATGACGCGCTGCTGCGCGTGCGCAACGAGGCCTGGGTGCCGAAGATCGAGGCGATGCTGGACGAGCCGGGCACGGTGCTGGTGGCGGTCGGCGCCGGGCACCTGGCGGGCGAGGATTCGGTCATCACCCTCCTGCGCGCCAATGGCCATGACGTGGCGGGGCCGTAAGCCCCAGCACCTGCGGCGCCCGTGAAGGCGCTTGGAACGTGTGATCAGTTTACGGAGTTGTGAGCGGGCCTAGGGTTCCGGCAGAGGCAGCAATTCCCTCAAAGTGCCGTCTCCCCAGCGAAAGCTGGGGTCCAGGGCCACGCAGACCTGTTCACGCCGCTCTGGGCCCCAGCTTTCGCTGGGGAGACGGAGAATGAGGGCAGAATCCATCAACTCGCCACTCAGTGCCGCAGCAATCCGCTTGTTCGGGTGCAGCGGCGGCGTCAGCCAGTCCGGCGTCTTCCGGCGCGCCCTCGGATCGCACACCTCGAGCAGGATCACCTCGCCATAGAAATTGACCGTCCAGCGGAAAGGCGTGCCCTTGCCATAGGTTTCCCGCACCCAGCGCCTCAGCATCAGGCGCTGGAACCAGATCCAGGGCCAGAGCGGCAGCAAGTGGACCGGAAGGTCCGGGGGCGGATGGAAGAAACTCATCGAGCGCTGAGAATATGCGCGGATGAGGGGTGTGGGATGGAATTATTTTTTGCGGGCGTGGTTGCGGCAGGTTCGGGCGATTGGGTGAGGGATAAGACCGGTGTTCCTTTATGTCCGTGTCCCCAGCGAAAGCTGGGGTCCAGAGCCACAAAGTGCTGTATCCGCCGCCATGGGCCCCAGCGTGCGCTGGGGAGACGGGAAGCAAGGCGAGGGCGTCCCCCCTCCTTGTCATCCCGGCCGGAGCGTAGCGCAGAGCCGGGACCCAGAGCCAAACAGCACCGGACCTGCCATTGCCCCGCGCTTGCACCTGGGCCAGCTCCGGGAAATCGCGGTGCGATTTCTGATCCTTCGCTGGGTCCCGGATAAGCCCTTTGGGCTTTCCGGGATGACAAACCACGGGGGGCCGGAGCGACACAGGTGACCGCGATGTTGCCGTCAGGGTCGATATTGTTGACCTTCGAGGGTGCGGGCCGTCAGGTCGCGGCCGGTTTGACGATGGTCAGGGCCGCTTCCAGCACGGCCTCGCTGGCGCAGCAGAGGATCTGGCCGCCGAGACGGGCCGGGGCGCCGGACCAGTCGGTGGCGTGGCCGCCGGCGCCGGTGACGACCGGGATCAGCGCGCCGACATCCCAGGGCTTCAGCCCCGTCTCGGCCACAAGGTCCAGCGTGCCGCCGGCGAGGCGGGCATAGGCATAGGCGTCGAGACCGTAACGGGCGATGCGGGCGGTGGAGCGAAGCTCCGTCCACGCATCATGCTCGGGCGGGGTCAGGATGAACGGGTCGGTCGTGGCGATCACGGCGTCGGGCAGGGACGGGCAGGCCGAGGCGGTGAGCGGCGTGCGGCCGGCGGCGGTCTCAAGGAAGGCCTTGCCCGGCCAGCCGAGATAGCGCTCGCCCAGCACCGGCTGGTCGATCACGCCGATGACCGGGAAGCCCATCGGATCGACAAGGGCGATCAGCGTGGTCCAGACCGGCAGGCCGGCGAC
>JAGQRO010000483.1 GCA_020425315.1 Hyphomonas sp.
CCACGACCAACCGGCAGGAAGCCGTGAAGGTGATCGGTGAAGGCGCCGACCTCGTGCTGGTGATCGGGGCGGAGACCAGCTCCAATTCCAAGCGCCTCGTGGAAGTGGCCCTGCGCGCCGGAGCCTCCCGGTCCGAACTGATCGCGGCGGCGGAGAATATCGACTGGGCCTGGTTCGAGGGCGTGGAGACGCTCGGCCTGACCGCCGGTGCCAGCGCCCCGGAGGATCTCGTTCAGGGCGTGATCGACGCCTGCCGGGACCGTTTCGACGTGACCGTGCAGAGCGTGGCGACGGCAAACGAGACCGTCACCTTCAAGCTGCCCCGTGTGCTGGCCGGCTGATCCCGTTCAGATCGGCCGCATCAGGTAGCCGAGGCAGTCCTGCCGGATCACTTGCCTGTCGCGCGTGATCATCGAGGGGACGACCTGCTGCACCAGCCTTAGCGCGCGCCCGTCACGGCGGAAGAAGTCGCCGGTCAGGTCATGCCCATGCTCGTCGACGACGCGGAGGGGCATACCGGAAAGCTGTGTCTCGGCCCAGCTTTCGCCCGCCGCCATCGGCCTGAAATTCAGGGCTTCCAGATCCTGCCGCAGAGTCAGCTGCGCGTCCGGCTCGCCGAAGCCGAAGGAAACATCTTCCGGGATCAGCACCCGCCCGACCGTCTGGTAGACGTCCAGCGTACCCGGTGGCGGTGGCGCGGAGGCGAAGGCTTTCAGGCGCATCGCCTCTTCCACCAGACGGATCGCCGCGGCATTGCCCTCCGCACTCCCTGTTTTCCCGCATTCGACGGTGATGGCCGGGCAAATGCGGGAGAAAGCGATCGACTGCGTCGTCGGCGGGTTGAGATAGTAGACACCGACCGGGGCGAACATGGCCGCCAGCTGCAGGTCCGCCGGGCGCAGGGCGTTGACGCAGCCATAGAGCGGATTGTCGCCGGTATTGTTGTGGATATCGATGCTGGCGAACAGGCCGGCCCGGCGCGCCTCGTCCATCACGTCCTGCGCCATGTCGTGCCAGGGCGAATGGCCGTCGGCCCAGATGCGGTTGAAGTCCGGCGTGTCGTCGAGATGGCGTACACCGGCCGCAGCGGCGCCGACATTGCCGACGAAGACAATCAGGCTGCGCGGCGGGCGGGCACCGCGGCAGGTGCGTTCAAGATGCTGAAGCACGCTGAAACTGGTCAGCTCATTGCCATGCAGCAGGGTGGAGACGAACAGCGGCTGGGTCTCCTCGCCCTCGATGAAGACCAGCGACGGGTTCGGGAACACGGCGCGGATGTCGCGCGGGGCAATTCCGGCCAGTGCTTCGGGCAGGCGGTCGTATCGGTCGAGGGGAAGCTTCATGCGCGCTCAGACAGTCCAGGTGTGGACAGGCGCACCGGTCGCCTGCAGCTCCACATAGCGTTCCGTCAGTGCCTGAAGGTTCATGCCGTTGCAATCGACGAAGCTGTGCTGCCACGCCGCACCCGTCAGGCCGGTGCGCAGGCGGGGAATGAGAACATCGTTGAAGGAGGCGTGCAGATCGGCCTCGTCGACGCCCTCTGCGGCAAGCGCGGCCCGGGCGCGCGGGACGAGCTCATCGAGCAAAAGCGCCTGCACGTCGACCTCGCGCCCTTCCCAGCGCACGCGCGCTTTCAGGCCATGCTCGGCACAGGCATAGAGGTTTGCCTGCGCATCCTCGAAAGGGGTCAGCGTTTCCGGCGGTGTCTCCGTGCGGGCCAGCGCCAGCATCAGGCCTTCGCAGAGGGCCAGATTGGCCACCATGTCGGGCAGGCTGGGCCCGGCCGGCATCACCCGGTGCTCGATCCTGAGATGCGGCGTGCCGGCCCCGTCAAAGCCGACAATCGGCCGGACCCAGCGCCAGATCGTGCCGTTCT
>JAGQRO010000484.1 GCA_020425315.1 Hyphomonas sp.
TTGCAGAGCGTGCCGGTGTTCAGCCACAGCGTCTTGAGGCCCGTCCAGCCGACGCTCGCGCGGGTCTCGCCCTTTGCGGTGACGTCGGGATGGGAAAACTTCGCGGCGGGATAAGCAGTGTCAGCCATGCGCGCATCCTAACGGCGCGCGAATGGCATGCCAGCAGGAAAGTGCTGTCCTGACAAAGACTTGATCAATGGGCCGTGTGGTCGGCGCTGCGCTGCGCCTGCTCCAGCAGGTCCCGCACGAGGCCGCGCACGTGCGCCGGGCGGAGGCCGAGGCCCGCGCCGATTTCCAGCAGCGTGTCCTCTTCCTCGCGGGCGAAATTGCCGTCCGCCGCCGCGATCTGGAACACGGCGTTCACGATCAGCTCCTTGCCCTCATCGTTCAGCATGTTGCCGACGCGGGTGGCGACCGAGAGCGCATCGTCCAGCGAGTCCTTGGCGGAAACGATTTCCGCCTCGATCTCGGCGCGGGTGAAGTCCCGCGCGCACATGCGGTTCACGACGTCTTCAATGGCATCCACTTCCTCCGGCTCGATCCTGCCATCGGCCCAGGCCATGCGGACTAGGATTGCCAGCGCCGCGGTCTCAAACTCGGCGCGAATCTGGTCGGACGTCGCGCCGGTGGAAGCGTTCAGCACGCCTTCCACGAACGTGCCCTTGCAGGCCTTGCATCCCACGTAAGGCGGATAGGTCTGCATCGGGATGATCGGGATGAAATAGAGGTGGAACCAGGTGCGCGCCCGGCGCTTCTCGAAATTGGTGGTGTTGTTGCACTGCGGGCAATCGAACGAGCCTTTGTCCAGCAGTTTGCGCGTGGCTTTGGTGCCGAAAATGATCATGTCGCGTCCCCCTCGTTGCGTCGATCTGAAGTGGAACCTCGCATCGCCCGCATGAGCATGCAACCCCCGGCGCCGGACGATTTATGCCGGCTGGCCGCTGCGCCTGCGAGATTGTCTTTTCTGCGCGAAACATGATCTTTCATGATCCGAACGATTGAGGGCAATCGGGGCTATGACGCAGGACAAGAAGAGGGCGGTTTTCCGGCTGCTGACCTCAACCAGCGAAACGCCGGGCAATCTCGACATTACCGAAACTGCCCGCGCGCATGAGCCGGACAATTTCTTCCGGCACGTGACCAGCCTCTCGGCCAGCAAGGTTGCCGACGGGCTGATCGATCCGAAACTCGTGCTCAGCTGGCTGCTCACAGCACTGGGCGCTCCGGCTGCCTTGCTGGGCCTGCTGGTCCCGATCCGGGAAGCCGGCGCCCTCTTCCCGCAGATGTTCACTGCCGGGGCGCTGCAGCGGCTGAAGCGGCGGAAATGGGCCTGGGCCGGCGGCGCACTGGTTGAAGGCATTGCCGCCATTGCCATGGGCGTTGCGGCTTTCACGCTGACCGGCGCGGCTGCGGGCTGGGTCATCCTGGGCGCGCTGGCCGTTCTGGCGCTCGCCCGGTCTGTCTGTTCGGTGACGTACAAGGACGTCCTCGGCAAGACGATTGCGAAATCCCGCCGCGGCACGGCGACCGGCACGGCAGGCACGGTCGGTGCAGGCGCCGTGCTGGCCTATGGTGTGATGCTGGCCTTTGCGGGCGAAAACCGGATGGCGCTGGTCACCGGCGGGCTGGT
>JAGQRO010000081.1 GCA_020425315.1 Hyphomonas sp.
AATGGCGGCGGCTATTACCATTACAGCTATTCCGTCGTGCGCGGTTGCGACCGTATCGTGCCGGTCGACATCTATATCCCGGGCTGCCCGCCGACGGCGGAGGCGCTCGTATACGGCTTCCTGCAGCTGCAGAAGAAGATCCGCCGCGAAGGCTCGCTGGAACGCTAGGACGAGACCCATGCTGGACCAGGAAACACTCGACGCGCTCAACGATCTTGGCGCACATATTGCCTCGGCCCGTCCCGATGCCGTGAAATCCTTCCACGTCACGCGGGGCGAGCTGACCGTGCTCGCGGAGCGCGACCACATCGTGAACCTGCTGCGCTTCCTGCGTGAGGATCAGCAGTGCAATTTCGAGACGTTCATCGATCTCTGCGGCGTCGACTATCCGGAACGTTCCGAACGTTTCGAAGTCGTCTACCACCTTCTGTCCATGCGGATGAACCATCGCGTGCGCGTGCGCATCTCCACCGATGAAGACACCGCCGTGCCGAGCGCCTGTGCCGTGTGGCCGGCCGCCAACTGGTTCGAACGTGAGACGTTCGACATGTATGGCATCCAGTTCGCCGACCATCCGGACCTGCGCCGCATCCTCACCGATTATGGCTTCGAAGGCTTCCCGCTGCGCAAGGACTTCCCGCTGACCGGGCATTACGAGGTTCGCTATGACGACCTCGAAAAGCGTGTCGTCTACGAGCCGGTGAAACTGGTGCAGGAATACCGCAATTTCGATTTCCTCTCGCCCTGGGAAGGCATGACCAGCGTCATCCCCGGCGACGAGAAGGCCAAGGAGTCGTAAGGCATGGCCGACACAGCCCACATCTCCGACATGGACGACCGCAAGTTCACGCTGAACTTCGGGCCCCAGCACCCGGCCGCCCACGGCGTGCTGCGTATGATCCTCGACCTCGACGGCGAGATCGTCACGCGCGTCGATTGCCATATCGGCCTGCTTCACCGCGGCACCGAGAAGCTGCTGGAATACAAGACCTACCTGCAGGGCATGCCGTATTTCGACCGGCTCGACTACTGCTCGCCGATGAACCAGGAGCATGCCTGGTGCCTCGCCATCGAGAAGATGCTGAACCTCGACGTGCCGCGCCGGGGCAGCCTGATCCGTGTGCTGTATTCCGAGCTTGGCCGGATCATGTCGCACCTCCTGAACATCGGCTCGCAGGTGCTGGACGTCGGCGCCCTGACGCCGATCACCTGGTGTTTCGAAGAGCGCGAGAAACTCTGCGTCTTTTATGAGCGCGCCTCGGGCAGCCGCATGCACGCAGCTTACTTCCGTCCCGGCGGCGTCCACCAGGACCTGCCGCAGGCGCTGCTCGACGACATCACCGAATGGTGCGAGCAATTCCCCGGCAAGCTCGACGATGTCGAGACGCTGGTCACCGAGAACCGCATCTTCAAGCAGCNNGCGCAATGTCGATATCGGCGTTGTCGACGAGAAGACGATCATGGACTGGGGCTTCTCCGGCGTCATGGTGCGGGGATCTGGCTTCGCCTGGGATTTGCGCCGCGCGCAGCCCTATGAGTGCTACTCGGAACTCGACTTCAAGATCCCGGTCGGGCGCAATGGCGACAATTACGACCGCTATGTCTGCCGCATGGAAGAGATGCGCGAGTCCGTGAAGATCATGCAGCAATGCATCGACCTCCTGAACAAGGAGGGGCCGGGCCCGGTGCTGGCAAAGGGCTCGAAAGTCTCGCCCCCGCGCCGCGGCGAGATGAAGAATTCGATGGAAGCCCTGATCCATCACTTCAAGCTGTACACGGAAGGTTTCCACGTTCCGGAAGGCGAGTGCTATGCCGCCATCGAAGCGCCGAAGGGCGAGTTCGGCGTGTATCTCGTCGCCGACGGCACCAACCGGCCTTACCGTGCCAAGATCCGCGCGCCGGGCTATCCGCACCTGCAGGCGATGGACCATCTGTGCAAGCATTTGATGCTGGCCGACGTTTCTGCCGTGCTGGGCTCGCTCGACATCGTGTTCGGGGAGATCGACCGGTGAGCCAGTCTTCCGAACTCATCCAGCGCCAGCTGGATGCGTACAACCAGCAGAATCTGGCTGCCTTTCTCGACTGCTATGCCGAGGATGCCGAGCTTGGCCCGCTGAATGGCGATGTCGCCCAGTCCGGCATCGGCGCGATCCGCCAGCGCCATGAAGACCTGTTCTTCCAGTTCCCGCGCAACCGCGCGAAACTGGTCAACCGGATCGATCTCGGTTCCACTGTGATCGATCATGAGCAGGTCGAGCGCGCGCCGGGCGGCGAGCGGTTTGATGTTGCTGCCATCTACACTATCCGCGACGGCAAGATCGTCCGCGTAAATTTCGCGCGGGGTGACGCCTGACATGACCGCCGCGCCTGCCTCTTTCCGTTTGCGCTTTGCCGGCATCTCCCTTGTGGCGCTTGCCGCCTGCGGCGCGGCGGCCGGCGCGCTGAATGAGCGGTTCGAGGAGGAAGTGGTGTCGAAAACGCCGACGGAGCGGGCGATTGCCGCCTCCAACACCTTCTTCCGGTGCAAGGCGGGCGACGAGGCCGATGTCTTCATGTGCTATGCGTGCGACGTCACCGTGCATGACGACGAAGACGGCATTACGGCCTATGCCTCCGACTATGAGCACAAGCTGAAACCGTGGGAGCCGGGCGAGGAGCCGCGCGTGACCGTAACCGGCGAGCTGGACGGCAAGAAGTTCACGAATGAGAGCCGCACCGCCGAGGCCGCACACGCGGCCTTCGCCGAGGCCAAGGCCTGGTGCAAGGCGCGCGGCAAGGGAAAATTCCATCCGCTCAAGGATGAAATCGATACACATTTTTCAGGAAGGGTCGAATAGTGGCACTGCGCCGTTTTGATCTCGAGGCGGGGGGCGACACATTCGCCTTCAAGCCGGAAACCGAAGAGAAGATCGCCTTCTGGCGGGGCAAGTACCCGGCGGAGAAGCAGCGCTCTGCCGTCATTCCGCTGCTGTGGCTGGCCCAGAAGGACAATGCCGGCTGGCTGTCCGAGCCGGCGATGCGCGAAGTCGCCGACCGTCTGGAGATGCCCTATATCCGCGTCTACGAAGTCGCGACCTTCTACACGATGTTCCGCCTCCAGCCGGTGGGCAAGTATCACGTCCAGCTTTGCGGCACGACGCCATGCCAGCTGCGCGGCGCGGAGAAGCTGAAAGAGGTCTGCAAGAAGGAAATCGGCGACATCATGTATGTCACCGATGATGGCCGCCTTTCATGGGAAGAGGTGGAATGCCTCGGCGCCTGCGTGAATGCGCCCATGGTGCAGATCAATGACGACTATTTCGAAGACCTGACGCCGGACAGCCTGGCCCAGATCCTCGGCAAGCTGAAGAATGGCGCCGAACCGGCCGCCGGCCCGCAGGTCGACCGCGTCAACAGCGCGCCAGAAGGCGGCGCCACGACGCTGACCGAGGCGGCCCTGTTCGACGGCAGCCGCAATGCCATCCGTACCCTGCCGAACCTGCCCCAGCCGGCAGAGGAAGAGGCGCCCGCACCGGATGCCCAGCAGCAGACGCTCGCGGCCATCAAGCGCACCATCATTGGCGGCGCCAAGGCCGCCGAAGGCGCGGAGAAGAAAGAAGCCGCCGGCGAACGCCCGCCGGAGATCACCATCGATCCGGCCGCCCATGACGATTTGAAGCGTATCAAGGGCATCGGCCCGAAGAATGAAGATGCGCTGAACGAACTCGGCATCTTCACCTTCAAGCAGATCGCCGAATGGACGCCCGCCAATGTCGACTGGGTGGAAGACTTCATGAGCTTCCCGGGCCGCATCGAGCGCGAAGACTGGATCGCCCAGGCGAAGACGCTGGCCACCGGCGGCCAAACGGAATTCTCCAAACGCGTGGATGCCGGCGACGTGCCCTCCAGCCAGGATGATGAGGACTAGGCCATGTTGCAGGACAAGGATCGCATCTTCACCAATCTCTACGGGCTTTACTCGCCGGATCTCGAATCCGCGAAGAAGCGCGGCGCCTGGCACCTGACGAAAGAAATGCTGGACCAGGGCCCGGACTGGATCTGCGACCAGATCAAGGCTTCCGGCCTGCGCGGCCGTGGCGGCGCCGGCTTCCCGACGGGCCTCAAATGGACCTTCATGCCGAAGGAAGTACGGGACCGTCCGCACTATCTCGTCGTGAACGCGGACGAGTCCGAACCCGGAACATGTAAAGACCGTGAAATCATGCGTCACGATCCGCACCTGCTGATCGAGGGCTGCATGATCGCTTCGCGCGCGATGCGGGCGCACAAATGCTATGTCTACATTCGCGGTGAGTACATCAATGAGCGCCACGCGCTCGAAAAGGCCGTGAAGGAAGCCTACGAGGCGAAGCTGATCGGCAAGGACAATGTGAATGGCTGGGATTTCGATCTCTACGTCCATCACGGCGCCGGCGCTTATATCTGCGGCGAGGAAACCGCGCTGCTCGAAAGCCTTGAGGGCAAGAAGGGCCAGCC
>JAGQRO010000485.1 GCA_020425315.1 Hyphomonas sp.
TGCCGATCAGCTTGTCCTCCGGAATGAGCGCCTGGCTGTGCACGAGTTCCTGCTTGCGGCTTTGACCTGAAGCGGCCACCAGCAAGATGCCATCGGCGTTCGGAAGAAAGGCGAGGACGTCGTCCGCGCCGAGCAGCGGTGGCATGTCGAAGATGATGATTCCGTCCGGCGTGGAGCTTCGAAGCTCCTCCACCAAGGTCGCCATGGCATTGCTGCCGAGGACCTCGGCGGGCTGCGGCACGGGCGAATTGACCCCCAGAACCCGCAAACTCGGACCCAAGACATCCGTGGTGTAGAGCGCTTCAGTCAAGGTGGCCCGGCCGCTCAACAGGTCATGAATATCCCGGGAGCGCTGGACACCGAGATAGCGGTTGACGCTGGGCTTGCGAAGATCGAAGTCCACCAGCATGGTCGTCGCATCCTTCTGGCGCGACAGGCTCATGGCGAGATTGATGGCCGTCACCGTCTTCCCGCATTGCGGCGTGGGCGAGGTGACGATCACGGTGCGCCAGTTCCGCTCCCGCAGAAACATCAGGAGCCTGGTCCGCAACAGGTCGAATGCGGCCGTCATGGGCGTGCGTTCCTGGAAACTGACCAGCCGGTTCTCGAGGAGCGTTGCACGGTTCAGCGACACCGCGTCGATGGTTCGTTGTGCGCCGTGCGGGCTGACGACTGCCGGACTGGGCGGAATGGCCCGCGGTTCGGGCGCCGGGATCCGTTCGCTCCGCGCCTTTTGAACCGCGAGGTGGTAGGGATCGTCCAGCTTGTTGTTTGCGTGATCGGCAGCCATCTCTCACATCTCACTGAAGCTTGAGCATGATGTTCGCCACGATCTCGTCAAGCGGCATGACAAGGAAATGAACGGCGGCGAGCGCGGCCGCGACGACCAGGATCAAGAGGAGTATGGCAATCGTCCAAAGGGCGAACCGGCGGCGCTTCTCCACCCGGGTCGGAATATAGGGAACCACGGCGAAGGGCCTGCCGCCAATCCGCGATGCATAATCGGCCGTCGTCCGGATTCGCGTGTCCAGGAACTCGGAGGCAAAGGCCACACCACCGCCGGCGGCGGCGGCGGCAGCCAGGCTCAGCACCAGAAGCTTCTTGCGGTTTGGCCGGATGGGATCCTGCGGCGTGATCGGCTGCTCGATGACTTCGAACCGCTCGCCTTGCTGGTCCTGTTCGAGACGTTCGCCGAGCCGGGCCTGCGCAAGCTTGCTGTTGACGTCATCCATGCTCCTCTGGAGACTGTCCCTCTGACGTTCGAGCCCGCCGAGCTGGGCGGCAATCTCCGGCGTTCGAACAATGATGTCCTTGAGATCAGCCGCGGCCTTCTTGAAGCCCTCAGCCTGTGCGACCAGGAATGCCCGGCGTTCGTCGAGGGACTTGATCTTCTGATCGACCATCTGGACGTCGATGTTCTGCTGCCCCGCTGCAGGGGTCTGTTCCTCTGGAGTCTGGGCAGGCGCCGCGGGCTGGGCTTGGGCGCGCTGAAGCTCCTGTTCAAGCGCGTCCATGGCGGCCTTGAGGCTGCGCATCTCCGGATGTGTCGGCGCATAGATCGCTGTTTTCGCAGCATATTGCAGCTTCAGGGAATCAAGCTGCCGCTCGATTTCGCTCTGTGCCGTGGGCGATGTGCCTGTCAGGGCCGTCTGGCTTGTGGCGGCCTTCACATTGGCTTCGAAAGTGAGCAGCCGCTTTTCTTCGTCGATGGCCAGGATGTCACGTTCCGTATCCGCGGCATTCTTCTCCGTCCGCTCCAGGATGCTCATGTTGAACTGGAGTTTTTCCGGCAGGGCCAGGGTATTCTTGAGCCTGAAATC
>JAGQRO010000486.1 GCA_020425315.1 Hyphomonas sp.
CGAGCGGTGTGAACTCGTCCTTTAATCAGGACGGGTCCTGGTTCGCCAGCTCACCTTCCTTCAGATCTTCCACGAAGTTCCGGGCGAACCGGTTCGATGCGCGGTTGGCATCGTACCAGGTGGTGAAGCCGGTCTGGCGCAGATCATGCTCATACCAGGAATACTCATATTCCTTGGTTTTCTCATCCCCGGCGTCATAGGCCACGGCGGACAGTTTCATGCCACCAAGGCTGCGCGAGGCGCCAAAGTCGAGGCCGGGCTTGTCGCCGAGCTGCTTGAAGGTCGGCTTGGATGGCTTCGCATCGAGAATGGTCACATCAATCCGGGCGACATCCACGCCGGCCTTTTCCAGTTCGCGCGTCAGGTCTTCCTTCACTTCCTTGGACAGGTACTCACCTTCGCGGGTGCCATAATCATCCTGCAGCTTGGTCTGGAAATCCTCCGAGATGGAGACGTTGATTTCCGCTGCCATGGCGGCCGGGGCCAGCAGGAGGGCGAGGGCGGTGATGGGAACAAGTTTCATGGGTCAGAACCTCCATTCGGGTCTGTCTTCAACTTATCACCGCCCTGCCGGTTCCCGAAGTCACGCTGATGTGAAGCCGGTTAAATCGTGTCCACAAACACGATTTCGGCGTCTTCGATGCCCTTCAGCGTCAGGGCCTCCGCGCCGGTGATGGCGGCGCCGTCGCGGGCTTTCAGCACCTGGCCGTTCAGGCTGACCGAGCCGGTGGCCAGCACGAGATAGCCATGGCGGCCGGGGGCGACTTCATAGTCCAGCGTGTCACCGGCGCGCAGCGTAGCGCCCATGACCTTTGCGTCCTGCTTGATCGGCAGGGCATCGCCTTCGCCATCCTTCGCGGCGAAGACGGTCCAGTTGCCGGAGCGGTCGCCTTTCGGGAACTGGCGCGTGCCCCAGCCCGGCTGGCCGCCCTGTTCGCGCGGCAGGATCCAGATCTGGAAGAGCTGGCAGGTTTCGTCGTCGGCGTTCCATTCCGAGTGCTGTACGCCGGCGCCCGCGCTCATGACCTGGACGTCGCCGGCTTCAGTGCGGCCGGTATTGCCCATGGAGTCCTTGTGCGTGATCGCGCCCTTGCGGACATAGGTGATGATTTCCATGGACTGGTGACCATGCGGAGGGAAGCCGGTGTGTGGCTGTATCGTGTCATCGTTCCACACGCGCAAGGCGCCTTCGCCCATACGGCGCGGGTCGTGATACCCCGAGAACGAGAAGTGATAGTTCGCGTCGAGCCATTCATTACGGAAACGGCCGAGGCGGTCGAACGGGCGCAGTTCAATCATGGCGGGCTCCTTCAGGTGCCGTATTGCTTTTGTTGCAGCGAATATGACGTGAAGCGCGCGGCGCTGTAGGGGAGGGCGGCGGAGAAGACTTATGCCGCCCCGGAATAAGTGCCCGGATTATCGGGGGTTTTACCCTGTTTCGCTGTCCTCTTCCGGCTCGGCGATCGCCTTCAGCTCTTCCATGCTGAGGTCGTCATACATTTGTTTGGCCTTGCCCTTCAGGTGCCATTTCGATGTGAGGCCACGGCGTGCCGAGAGCGCAAGTCCGGCGGCCTGGTGTTCGGGGATCTGTTGAGCAGACATTTCGGCCTCCTTTGTTGGGTGGACTATCAACGCGGGAGAGCGGGCGCGTGTTCCATCCAGCATCTTTTCCGGCATGGCAGGGGATGGATAAGCTGGCGGATAAAGGCGGGCAGAAGCGTCCCTTCATGCCATGAACAGGACCGTGACGAGACAATGTATAAACCATGTATGGGAAGGCGGGGTCAGCCTGAGGCGAGACCCATCCAGTAAAACATGCCGCGTGTTCGGACGGTGGGTATCGCTCCGCCCATCCTGCGCAAGCGCTTTCTAAACATCCACCTCCGCATCGAGCGCATTCTCTTCGATGAACTCTCGGCGCGGTTCGACGACGTCGCCCATCAGTTTGGTGAACATGTCGTCGGCTTCTTCCATATGGTCGACGCGGACCTGCAGCAGGGTGCGGGCATTGGCGTCCAGCGTGGTTTCCCACAGCTGATCGGCATTCATCTCGCCCAGACCCTTGTAGCGCTGGACTTTCAGGCCCTTGCGGCCGCTGTCGAGCACGGCCTTCAGCAGGCTGCTCGGTCCGTGTACGGTCACTTCGCCGCCCTTGTCCTGGCGCAGGATGGCGGGCTGTTCGTACAATTCGGCGAGGCCGGCCGCACGCTCGGCGAGGCGAACGGCGTCCTGGCTGGCGATCAGGGCCGGGGGCAGGGTGATCGTCTCGTCCACGCTGCGCACGGTGCGCTGCAGGACAAGCGCGCCTTCAACGAAGCGGCCGGCCCAGGTGTCTTCGCCTTCCTCGGCGAAGCGGTTCAGGCGTTCGGCTGTCTTCGCGGCTTCGGCGTCGCCCGCGCCAGCAGCCAGCGCTCCGGCAAGGGCGGCGTGTTCGATCAGCTCGCCGGAGGCGCGCAGCGCAAGGCGGCGGAGGTTTGCCTGGAAGTTCGAGGCCTGGCGCACCCGGTCGCGCAGGTCTTCCCCGGCGATCATGGTGCCGTCGGGCAGAATCAGGGATTCCCCATCAGTGCCTTCGCCGATGAGATAGGCTTCGAGTTCGTTGTCGTCCTTCACATAGCGTTCGGACCGGCCGCGCGTCACCTTGTAGAGCGGC
>JAGQRO010000487.1 GCA_020425315.1 Hyphomonas sp.
CCAGACAGGGCTGGTGAAAGCACTGGCCGCGCCCGGCGCGACGGTTGAAGGTATCGAGATGCTTGGCCGGATTATCCTCGTCACCGGCGCGGGGCGTCATTTCGAAATGCGCCTCGATCACATATCGCGGCGCAACCAGAACGGTCGAGGCGCGCTGCTGGCGATCTTCATCGACAAGAATTTGCAGCCCGCCCAGGTCGCCACGCTTCATCGCGGATTTGATCGCCCCGGCCGGCGCCTTGTGGCCGACCTCATTGCGGCGGATCGACTGGAAACGGATCGGTTCGAGCACATGAATCCGGTCGATCACCCAGCGGATTGCCGGCTTCCAGTGGATCGCCTCAACAATGCCCCGTGCCGCCGACGGGGTCATCACATCGTAGGAAACACGCTCGACCTTCAATTCAGGGCGCGTGAAAAGCGCATTACGCCCGCCGACAAGCAATCGCACTCCGTAAGCCATATCTTCCCCCCAATGACACGAGACTATACCTCAGGTAGTATTTCACAAGCCCGAATTGAAAATGATGCCAATTAAATGCGGCCGCATCGTCCGGCGCCATTTTCAAATCAAAGACTGATCCACGCTGAGAAAATCGGCGTCTTCCCACAACAGGCCGAAATCGGAGTGATAGAGCGAATTCTCGGTCAGAACGAAGAACTGGTCGCCGCGAATCTCACGTTCAAAAAAGCAGCCCTCGCCGTTCACACGCAAGGTTTCACGAGCGCGGGCAGGGATCTGAACGATATAGGGTTGCAGGGCACGGGCGAGCTTGGCCGAGGATACCTGTTCGGCCTTCAGCCGCTCAACCTCCCGCTGTGCCTCCTACTCGATGGCGACGATGACCGGCATCATCGGGCTGTCGATCATCCGGTAGGCTTCGGCAACGGTTCGGAAAGCAAAGTTGGTTTCGCTGCGGGTAAACGCAAACCTATTCATCACCTCGGCGGCATCGAGCCGCCCGGCGCCGGCACGCCAGTAGACATTCTCGAACCAGTCGCGGATGGCATCGGGATGCAGCAGATCGGCAAACCGCCCGGCCGTCGAGCGCATCGCCTCGGCCAGTTTGGCCACTTCGCTGAAGGGCGGATTGTCGGGGGCCGAGAACACAGTGAGCACCGAGGCGTCAAGCGGCCGCTTGCCTTCGCGGTTTACGCGCCCGGCGGCCTGGATCACGCTGTCGAGCCCGGCCTCGGCGCGCCAGCCGCAGGGGAAATCGAGGTCGACCCCCGCCTCGATCAGGCTGGTGGCGATCAGGCGGCAAGGTGCGCCGGATGCCAGCCGGGCCTTGATGTCGGCGATCACCTTGCGCCTGTCGAAAGGGCATTGCCGGGTGGTCAGGTGCACCATCCCGTCAAGGCCGGCCCCGGCGGCGCGGCGATAAAGGGCAAGCGCGTGCTGGCGGGTATTGACGATGACGAAGCCTTGCGGCGCCTCTTGCAGGGCCGTCACCAGCGCGGCGTCGTCCATCTCTCCGGCCCGAACGATCTGCACCCTGCGGAAATCCTCGGTCAGCCCGGCAGGGTCCGGCGCCAGTTCCCGTCCGGCCAGGGGCAAGCCGCCCGCCTTCAGCTCGGCGCTGTCGAAGGCCGGCTGGGTGGCCGTGCAGATCACGACCGAGCAGCCGTAATGCGCGACCAGACTGTCGAGCATGGCGAGCGTCGGCAGCAAGAGTTTGCGCGGCAGAGCCTGCGCCTCGTCGAGCACGATCACAGCGCCGGCGATGTTCTGCAGCTTGCGGCAACGCGACGGCCTGGCCGAGAACAGGCTTTCGAACAGTTGCACATTGGTGGTGACGATCACCGGGGCGGCCCAGTCTTCCATCGCCAGATGGGCCTTCTCTCGCCCCTCTTCGGTGCCTCCCGGCGTTTCGATGTTGCTGTGGTGTTCGAGCACGACGCCTTCGCCCAACGCCTTGCGAAAGACATCGGCCGTCTGGTCGATGATCGAGGTATAGGGAATGGCGTAGATGA
>JAGQRO010000082.1 GCA_020425315.1 Hyphomonas sp.
GTGACGAGGAATTCGCCATCGTCGCCCGCCACGGCACGCGCACGGGCATGCGCACGCCGGAGGCGTTCGGCGTGCAGCCGGTGATCAGTGTCGAGGAGCTCAACAATGCCGTCGCCTCGGTCGCCGCCGCTACGCTGAAGGACGATATCATCGCCTATATCGTGGATATCGTGCGCGCCACGCGCACCTCGCCGGCGCTGGAAACCGGGGCCAGCCCGCGCGCCGCTTCCGCGCTCGCCACGGCGGCCCGGGCCCGTGCGGCACTGGACGGGCGCGACTTCGTTATCCCGGACGATGTGAAGACGCTCGCCCTGCCGACCCTGCGCCACCGTATCCTGCTGTCGCCGGCGGCCGAGATCGAAGGCAAAACGACCGAGGAAACCCTCGCCGCGCTGATCGAACAGACGGCGGCGCCGCGGTGATTTCCCCGACCGCCCGCGCCATCTGGCTCATGCTGCTGGGCTTGCCGCTGATGGTGGCAATTGCCTTGCTGCAGCCATCGCTCTGGGTGGTGGCGGCCGGCTGGATCGGGCTGGTCGGCGGGCTGATCCTGCTGGACGCAATGATCGGGGCGCGCCTGCGTGCCTACACTGTTGCCGTATCGCCGCCGGTGATCCTCTATTCGGGCGGCAGCGATCCCATGCCGGTCGAGTTCAGCTTCACGGATGGTCCGGTGCCGGGGCGGCTGGAAGTGCAGCTCGAAACCAATGAGTTCCTGGAGGATATCCCCATCCGCGGCCTGAAGGGCTGGGAGGGGAATGTGCGGCCCTATGAGTTCACGCTGACGCCGCTGCGCCGGGGCACGGCGCGCTTGGTGCGCCTGTGGAGCCGCTGGCGTGGGCCGCTCGGCCTGATCCAGAAGCGCCACATCCGTGAGCTGAACATCGATATCGCCGTCACGCCCAACATCCGCTGGGTGAAAGATGAAGCGATCCGGCTCTATTCCCGCGATGCCGAGTTCGGCATCAAGACACAGATCGAGCGCGGCGACGGGGCCGAGTTCGATGCCCTGCGCGAGTTCATGGCCGGCATGGACCGGCGCGCCATCGACTGGAAGCATTCGGCCCGCCACCGCCACCTTCTGGCCAAGGAATTCCGCACCGAACGCAACCACAATATCGTCTTCGCCTTCGATACCGGCCGCCTGATGAGCGAGCCGCTGGGCGGCGTGCCGAAAATCGACCGGGCGATCAATGCCGGCCTGTTGCTGACCTATGTGTCGCTGCGCAATGGCGACCGGACGATGTACTATGGCTTCGGCGCGCGGCCGGGCGTCTCCAGCGGCTTCCTCTCCGGCTCGCGCAGCTTTCCCAAGGCGCAGAACCTCGCCGCCGGGCTCGACTATTCGTCAGAGGAAGCCAACTACACGCTAGCCCTGACCAATCTTGCCGGCAAGCTGGAGCGGCGCAGCCTGGTCATCATCTTCTCCGATTTTGTCGACACGATCTCCGCCGAACTGATGCTGGAAAATGTCCGCCGCCTGACGGATCGCCACCTCGTCCTGTTCGCGACGTTCGAGGACGAGGCGCTGTCCTCCATGGCCGACGCCCTGCCGCAGACGCCGGAAGACGTGACCCGTTCGGTGATCGCCGGCTCGCTCCTGTCGGAACGCGAACTCGTGTTCCGTCGCCTCCAGCGCATGGGCGTGCAGATCATCGAGACCCGGCCGGAACAGTTCGGCGCCGCGCTGATTTCGCGCTACCTTCAGATCAAGAAGAGGGACATGCTGTGAGCGACGTTCTGAAATCCTACCGCTTCCGCGAGGAACGCGAGACAGACTGGCGCAAGCTGGACCTGATCCTGACGCGGGCGGAGAACAATGGCGTCAAGGCGCTGAGCGATGAGGAAATGTCGGCCCTGCCGCATCTCTACCGCCAGGCGGTGTCATCGCTTTCCGTCGCCCGCTCCATCTCGCTTGACCAGAACGTCACCAATTATCTCGAAGGCCTGTGCACGCGCGCCTATTTCTTCGTCTATGGCGCGCGCACCTCGATCGGTGAGCGTATCGCGGTGTTCTTCCGGCAGGACTGGCCGGCGGCCGTGCGCAGCGCGGCCTTTTCGACCGTGCTTGCGGCCCTGTTCCTGTTCGGCGGCGCCGCGCTCGCCTTTTTCCTCTGCCTGCAGGACATGGACTGGTACTGGACGATCAACGGCCAGCATTCCTTCGACCCGCGCAATCCGGAGGCGACGGCGGAATACCTGCGCTCCACGATCTATACCGAGCCCGGCGAAGCCAGCGACGATCAGTTGACGGCGTTTTCCAGTTTCCTGTTCAATAACAATGCCCAGATCGCCCTCTTCGCCTTTGCGCTCGGCTTTGCCTTCGGCATCCCGACGGCCTGGCTGCTGGTCTATAATGGCGTGCTGATCGGCTCGATCTATGCGGTGTTCTGGGACAAGGGCCTTGGCTATGAGTTCACCGGCTGGCTGATGATCCATGGTGTGACGGAACTGTTCGCCATCATCCTGTCAGGCGCGGGCGGGTTCATCATTGGCGGGGCCGTGGCGTTTCCGGGGCGCAAGTCGCGCATGGCTTCAGCGCGCGATGCCGGGCGGCGGGCGGCGAATATCGCCATGGGCTGTGTCGTCATGCTGATCATTGCCGCGCTGCTGGAGGGCTTTGGCCGCCAGCTGATCAATTCCGATACGGTCCGCTATTCCGTTGCGGGCATCACCCTCGTGTTCTGGATGCTCTACTTCTACCTGCCGCGGGAGCGCGTGCGGCCATGACCTCCACCACGACGGCCCAGCCCGTTTCGCAATCCAGCATCGACGCGGCCCGCCGGCGCCGCGCGCGTATGGCGGAGGAACAGCGCCAGTCGAAAATGATGCGCACGCTGGTGACGCCGGAAGGCGCGGCCCTGCGCCTGAAGCTCGCCACCGCCAGCGAACGGGCCGGCGCCTTCGCCATCGATGTGGCGATCCAGTGGGCCATCGTGATCGGCTCCCTGCTCGGGCTGAGCTACATATCCGCGCCGCTCGGCTTCGGCTCCGGGCGCAATATCGCCTTTGCCTTCTGGCTGGTCTTCTTCTTCTTTGTGCGGAATTTCTACTATATCTTCTTCGAGATCGGCACGAAGGCGGCAACGCCGGGCAAGCGGGCGCTGGGCCTGCGGGTCGCCTCACGCGATGGCGGGCGACTGACGGCCAATGCCGTTCTGGCGCGCAATTTCATTCGCGAGATCGAGATCGGCCTGCCCTTCCAGTTCGCCCTGATGAGCCAGGACCAGGTGACCGCCTGGATGGCCCTTCTGGGCCTCATCTGGTCCGGCATCTTCCTGCTGTTCCCGATCTTCAACAAGGACAAGATGCGGGTGGGAGACCTGATCGCCGGCACCTGGGTGATCCGCAATCCGAAGGTCACGCTGATGGGCGATATCAGCCATGCCGCCGCCAGCAAGCCGGCCGAAACGCGCATCGCCTTCTCGGCCAAGCAGGTGGACGCCTATGGCATTCATGAGCTGCATGTCCTCGAAGACGTGCTGCGCCAGTCGACGCCCGAGATCAAGGCGCAGGTGGCTGAGCGGATCCGCGCCAAGATCGGCTGGAAACAGGAAACCGGCGAAACCGATATCGCCTTCCTGGAGGCTTACTACGCGGCCCTGCGCCAGCGGCTCGAACAGCGCATGCTGCTCGGCCAGAAGAAGATCGACAAATACGATACGCGTCCCTAGAGGCGCCCGCGCACCCAGTCGCGCGTCAGGAAGCCGTCGATCAGGTCGCAGACCAGACCCAGTTCCGACAGCGCGCTGGAGAAGCGGCGCGGATCGACCAGCGGCTCGAACACGGACCCGGCCTCGAACTGGTCAGGCGCCTCCAGCGCGATGGTCATGTGGCCGCTGTCGAACACGCCGCGCAGCTTGCCGCCGGAGAAGTGGCGCTCCAGCGCGATGAGGCGTTCCATCCGGTCCGGCGAGAGGATGGCGCGCGCCTCCACCTGGTCGCTGGAATAGACGGTGAAGGCCTTTTCCAGTTCGCGGGAGATCAGGTCCACCTTCTGCAGGTCTCCGGCGCCCTTGCCGCGTTTCCACCAGCCCGACCGCGCCATGAGCGTGCGGCCGAGGAAGCGTTCGGGGAATTCGATATGCAGCAGCAGGCCCTGGAACACGGTCGTGCTGTCGTCGCCGGACGTGTCGAGCCGGGCCTCGACCAGCGAGAATTTCGCCCCGGCGCGTTCACCTTCGATCAGGTCCTCGAACTTGCGCCGGTCATGGCTCGGCAGCAGCGCGGCGTCCTTCAGGATGTCGAAGGCCGGCGTTGGCGGCGGCATGGCGCTCGTGTCGCCGGAGGAGACGCGGACTTCGCCGAATATGGTCTGGATCGCTTTTGCATCGCCCGCCTGGGCGCCGCTCAGGGCCTCGGAGAGTTTCTTGCCGTGCGCCTTCAGCGAGGCGAAATCGGTGATGTTCGACACGTCGGGGTGCAGTGTCTGGTAGGTGAAACCAAAGGGCGCGCAGGCGGCGCTGAGGACGAGATCCTTGGTCTGGCTCTTCAGCGTGTAGACCTTCAGCCAGGCAAAGCCGGACACGGCCGCGACGATGAGGATGCCGACCAGGAAGGCGATGGGGAACAGGAAGCCCAGCGTACCGAAGGACAGGATCAGCAATCCGGCAAAAGGGACAATCGCCAGAACCACGCCGAGCGCCGTGCGTGAAAAAGCCCGGGAGATCGCCTTCTTGCGCGCGGCCTCGCGCAGGGACAGTTTCGGCGCCAGCTCGCCGGCCCAGACCTTTTCGACTTCGGCAAATTCCGGCCGCAGGCCCGCAAGCTCGCCAAGCGGCAGGGCCTTCTCGACACTTTTGGAAACATTCCTGGATCGGCGCGCCATGATTCCTCCGTCCCCCCGATCTTGCCGGTGGGCCGTCAGCAGGTCCAGCCTGAAACGGTCAGGCCGCCCGCAGGCCGGACGTGGCGGCTGTCACGCAATTGCGGCCCCGCCCTTTCGAGCGGTAGAGCGCATCGTCCGCAGCCTTCACGACATCGTCGAACTGGGCGCCCTCGTGCATCATCGCAAAGCCGAAACTGGCCGTGATGGTGACCGGGTTCTGGCCGGCCTCGATAATCGTCGAGGCGAGGCGCTCACGCACCCGTTCCAGGATGACGCCGGCATCGGCCTCGGTGACATTGGAGAGCATGAGGACGAATTCCTCCCCGCCCCAGCGGCCGAACTTGTCGAAGGGGCCCCGCAGCTCCGCATAGACGATTTCGGCGACACGCTTCAGCACTTCGTCGCCCGCCTGGTGGCCGTAGCGGTCATTGATCGCCTTGAACTTGTCGAGATCGAACAGGGCGATCGCGGCGACGGTGCCGGTGCGCTTCTGGCGAGCCAGTTCCTCCTCGGCGGCAAACCGGAAGAAGCGCCGGTTCAGGAGACCGGTCAGCGGGTCCATGGAGGCGATGGATTCGAGCTGGCGCTGGTAGCGGCGCAGCTGGAATTCATGCTGGGAGGCAATTGTCGCGGTCGGGATCGCCACGCAGGACGATACGAACAGGTTCGCCACGACGAAAGTGTAAGGGTCCGCGATGAGGACGCCGCGATACACCATGATCGAGATCGTGAACGACAGGCAGAGCGCCGTGACCGCCACGAAAACGAAGAATGTGAGTGAATCCTTCAGGTCCTGCGAATTCCAGTTCACCAGCAACGACTCCTTGCAGCTGTTACAGGAAGCATCGCACAGAAAGCATACCGATCCGCCAAACACGGCCCGGCAAACTCGCCGGGGGCCTTCAGGGTTCGCTAACCGTGTTTCGCCCTCGCCTGCCCTGACGGGCCGAGGATGCGGGCATCGGGCCCTCCTCTGCGCCAGGCGCAGCCCGCCCGGTTGTGCAGCAATGCCTGCAGGCCCATATGGGCGGCGGCAAGGCTCCTGCGCGCCGCTCGCGGGCCCTGCAAATCGGTCAAAAAATTCATCAAGGCGCTGTTGACGCCGCCCGGCCAGCACCTTAACTCCAGCCCACCGTTAGCAGTCGGCATGGGTGAGTGCCAAACCGCCTTTCCGGCCCGCTGACTCCCGTGAGACCAACTCAACTCGCAACGTGACTAGAGGGCAAATAGCCATGAAACTTCGTCCCCTGCATGACCGCGTCGTCGTTCGCCGCGTCAAGGAAGAAGAAACCACCAAGGGCGGGATCATCATTCCCGACACCGCCAAGGAAAAGCCGCAGGAAGGTGTGGTCGTCGCTGTCGGCGCCGGCGCCATCGGCGATGACAATGCGCGCATCCCGCTCGATGTGAAGGCGGGCGACCGCGTCCTGTTCGGCAAATGGTCGGGCACGGAAGTGAAGATCGACGGCGAAGACCTGCTCATCATGAAAGAGAGCGACATCATGGGCGTGCTGGACAAGTAAGTCCGCCCCCCTGATCGCCTTATAAAAATACAGCAAGTTCAAAGAGGAAACTCGAAATGGCTGCAAAACACGTAGTTTTTGGCGCTGACGCCCGCGAAAAGATGCTCAAAGGCGTCGACACGCTGGCCAACGCCG
>JAGQRO010000083.1 GCA_020425315.1 Hyphomonas sp.
GTCGCCGGCGGCGACGCTGTCGCCCTGACGACAGGCATGGCGCTGGACACCCAGCCGGTGGCCTCGCCCGACGGGGCCAGCATCCTGTTCCTCAGCGACCGGTCAGGGGCCGAGAATCTCTGGCTGATGGATGCCGATGGCGCCCATCCGCGCCAGCTGACCTTCCATGACGACAATCCGGATTTCGTGTCGCCGGAATGGGCGCCGGACGGGCAGTCGATCTTCGTGTCGCGCTTCTGGGCAGACCGGAACGGCTACGAGTTGTGGCAGGTCCAGGCCGAGCCGGGAGCCGCCGGACGTGTCGTGCGCGCTGCAGATCCGGAAGCCGAGCAAACGGTGAGTTCGCTGGATGCGGTGGTCTCACAGGACGGCGGTGCACTCTATCTCGCCTCGCTCGCGGAAGGCGATCCCTCCTTCGATGAGGTCTCGCCCTGGCAGATCGTCAGGCTGGACCTCGCTACCGGCGAGGAAGTTCAAGTCCTGCCTGCAGATACAACAGCAGGCGGCACGGTCCCGCGCTTCCGGCCGGTCCTGTCGCCGGACGGCACCTCCATGGCCTTCCTGGAGCGACGCGCGGGCATAACGCGGCTGATGCTGCTCGATTTCGCGACCGGCGGCATCCGGCATCTGCTCGATCTCGACCCTGACAGCCTGGAGGCTGCGCTGACGCATGACGCGGCTCCGCGCTTTGATTTTTCCGCCGACGGGCAGTCGATCTATGTGACCGTTGGGGGCAAGATAGGGGCGATATCGTTGACTTCGGGGGCGGTCACGGCGGTTCCCTTTACCGCGACCGTTGACCAGCAGCTCGGCAAGCTTGTGCGTTTTCAGGCCCCCGTTGAGCAAGGCCCCGTCCGCGCCCGCCTCATCCAGTCGCCCGCCCTCTCGCCGGATGGCCGCCGCGTTGCCTTCTCGGCGCTGGGGCACGCCTACACGCAAGCGCTCGAACCGGATGCCAAACCCGTGCGGATCGGCGGGGACAGCGACCGGCTCTATCACCCGTCCTGGTCGCCTGACGGATCCGCGCTCGCCACGGTCAGCTGGACCCGCGCCGAAGGCGGGCAGGTCTGGCTCACCGATGCCGCCGCCGGCGCCGCCCGTCAGGTGACGACCGATGCGGCTTTCTACACCCATCCCGTGTTCACGCCGGCGGGCGACGCTCTGGTGGTGGTGCGCTCGGCCACGAAGCTGCGGCACGAGACCTATATGGAGTACGGCCAGCTGCGCGAGGCAGACCTTGTCCTGTTGCCGCTGGATGGCGGGCAGGCACGCATTCTCGCCTCCGGGCGCATCGGCGGCACGCCGCACTTCCGGGGCCGGCCCGGCGAAGTGATGATCAATTTCGCGGACGGCGTGCACGCGATTTCCTTCGAGGGCGGCAATGAGCTTGTGACGCAGGCGCTGGGCCCGAACTGGTATTTCGCGCACGGCTCTGCGGCGGCGGATGATGTGCGCGTCTCGCCCGACGGGCAGTGGGCGCTCGCCCAGATCGCCCAGCAACTGCACCTATATCGTATCGACCCGGCACTGGGCGCGGAGGTCGACGTCTCCGATCCGCAGGTGCCGCATGTTCAGTTGACGGATATTGGCGCCGATTATTTCGGCTGGGGCGACGATGGCGCGAGCCTCTTCTGGTCCGTCGGATCAACCGTTTACCGGATGGCGCTGGCGGATATCTCCTTCGAAGGCCGGCGGGGCGGGCAGGCGGCGACACGCTATGACGTTACCGTTCTGGCGGATCGCGACACGCCTTCCGGCGCCATCCTGCTGACAGGCGCCACCCTGTTGCCGATGACGCAGCGCGGCGCGCCGGGCGCTGTCCTGCCCGATGCGGATGTGCTGGTCGAAGGAAACCGGATCGCCGCCATCGGCCCGGCCGGCACGCTGGCCGTTCCCCCGGGGGCAGAGCGTGTGGATGTGACGGGCAAGTTCATCATGCCCGGCCTGATCGATGCGCACTATCATGTCGCCGACATCCGGCGCGACGTGTTGCAGTTCGACGCCTGGGGCCTGAAGACGGGCCTTGCCTATGGCGTGACGACCCTGTTCGATCCGTCCTCCCTCACCATCGACATGCTGGCCTATGAAGACCTGGTTGAAACCGGCGACGTGCTGGGCTCGCGCCTCTACACGACCGGGCCGGCCGTGTTCGACTATAATGACTTCCGCACCAGGGACGACGTGCTCGCTGTGCTCAGCCGGTATACGGAGCATTACCGGCTGTCGAACCTGAAACAGTACCGCGCCGGCAATCGCCGCGTGCGCCAGTGGATCATCGAGGCGGCCGACGAGCTGGGCCTTACCGTCACCACCGAAGGCGCGCTGTCCTACAAGCTGGACCTGACCCAGATCCTCGATGGCTATTCGGGCGTCGAACATGCCATGCCGCCACCGGTGCATCATGACGACCTGACACAGCTGTTCGCGCGGAGCGGCACCAGCAGCACGCTGACCCTGATGATCACCCATGGCGGCGCACCAGCCGACAAGGTGTTCATTGAGCGGACGAAACCGTTCGAGGACGAGAAATATGCTCGCTTCGTGCCGGAGCGCTTCCGCAAGAGCCGGTTCCTGGATGTGGAGGCGGGGCCGGCGGAGGCCTATCTCTATCCGCAGGTGGCCGCCAGTGCGGCAGACCTGTTCCGCGCCGGCGGCACGGTCGGCCTTGGTGCGCATGGCGACATTCCGGGCTTCGGCACGCATTGGGAATTGCAGGCCTATGTCGAGGGCGGCTGGACACCGGCGGAGGCCCTGTGGGCCGCCACGATGGGCAGCGCCACGGCGATCGGCCGGGATGCCAGCCTTGGCAGTCTTGCGCCCGGAAAACTGGCTGACCTGGTCGTGCTGGACGCCAGTCCATTGGACGATATCCGCAACACGCTGGCGGTCAGCCAGGTGATGAAAAATGGAAGGCTCTATGATGGCGAGACGCTGGAAGAACACTCCGCAGGCGGACAGGCCCCATCCGTGGCGCCGTAACGGGCGCCGCGGGGCGGGCGAGGCTTGCGCCGTGCGTTCCGCCCTTGCGGCGACGACGGCGTTTACCTGCCTGCCGGCCGAGGCGGAGGCGCACAAGCCACACGTCTTCGCGGAGGCGTCTGTATCCTCAGCCGTGCTGGACCGGGGTGAACAGATTGGGGCGGAGACGCTGGAACTCGCCGCCGGGTTTGAAATGCCGGCGGGCGGGGTGGACCTGTTCGCATCGGTCTACCGTCTGACACCCCTCGGCGCCGGCCACGCCGCCTTCGATGAGGAGGTGGATTATACACTGGGCATGGTCCGCGTGAGCCGGGGCTATACCGTTTCCGTGGCGGCCAGCTGGCTGACCTATCCCGGCGAGGGCGAAGACCCGAGCCTTGAATGGAGCGGCGAAGTGATCTTCGACCTGCCTCTGGGCCCGACCGTAGCGGGTTTCTACGATGCCGATTCCGGTGATCGGGGTGCGGAGTTTCTCGCCGGGCCGGAATGGACAGCCGGAGACTGGACCCTGTTCGCCACTGGCCGGGTGGGGCTCGTTTCGCCGGGCGACGGATCGGCCGACCGCTCCTATGCAGGCCTGGAGGCCAGCGCGATACGGCCGGTGTCGGAGGCGGCGGAACTCGCCCTGTTCGTGCGGGCGGACGCGGCCGACGAGGACAGCTTCGCCGGCCGGATCGAGGCGGGCGAGGTGCACGGCTATCGCGCCACCGGCATCGCGGCCGGGATCGGACTCTCGATCGTTCGATAGGGCCAGCGGCGCCGGCGAGGCCAGTTTTTGGTCAGTGGCTGCGGAAAATTTGGCCATCTAGGTGAGCGCAGGTCATATTTTTGCTTGATCGGGCCACGAAGCCGGTCATCATCTTGTCATGTACCAGCGGAGTGGCATCCTTCCCGTGAGGGCGGCAGTCCGGAGAGGACGAGATGAAAAGCACCGTCGATCTTGATCTCAGCCTGCGTCCCGTCGTGGCGCTGGCCGATGAATACCCCGCCGGCTTTGTCGACAGCGCGCATTCGCATGAGCGGATCCAGCTCCTGTATGCCTCGTCGGGCGTGATGTCGGTGGTCACAGACCATACGAGTTTCGTCATCCCGCCACAGCGCGCGGTCTGGATCCCCAGCCAGGTGCGCCACGAAGTCTCCTGCCGCGGGCCAGTGTCGCTGCGCACGCTGTATATCGACCCGAAATATGAGCGCGACGATCCCGATTGCCACATCGTGGAAGTGGGCGGCCTGCTGAAGGCGCTGATCCTGGAAGTGACGACCTTCGACACGGACTATGACGTCGAGGGGCGGGAAGGACAGATCGTCCGCCTCCTGATCAGTGAGCTTCTGGCCTCGCCCAAGGTGCCCTATGCCGCGCCGATGCCGTCGGACCCGCGCCTCATCCGGGTCTGCCGGGAGATCATCGAGAACCCGTCCGACCAGCGCGACATCGACAAATGGGCCAACCTTGCCGGGATGAGCCGGCGCAGCTTCACCCGCGCCTTCAAGCGGGAAACCGGCATGGGCGTCGCCATCTGGCGCCAGCAGGTGCGCCTGCTGGAGGCCCTGTCGCTGATGTCGACCGGGTCGAATGTGACCAAGGCGGCCATGGATGTCGGCTATGACAGCGCCAGCGCCTTCTGCGCCATGTTCCAGCGCGCCTTCGGCGTTTCCCCCAGCAAGTATGAATTCTGAGCGCGCCGGGCCGTTCAGTCGGCGCCGTCAAGCACGAAATTGTTGAAGATATTGTCAGAGCGGTTCGACGGCACCTGGCCGAAATTCGTCAGCCTGGGAACTTCCTGCTGGACATATCTGCTGATCTCGCGGATTTCCACCTGTCCATCCCCGTCAAAGTCCGCCGCATGGCCGCGCAGGCCCTTGAGCAGGGCATAGGTGAAGACGCCGTTCTCCCATTCGGTGCCCTCGACGGAATATTCGAGGCCGCCGCTGGCCGCGATCACATGCGCGCCGGATTCGGTGTTGAGGTCGGAGAAGGCCGATTTCATGGTGCGGAAGGCTGAGGCGACACTGTCGTCCGGCCGGGCCACGCGCACCCGGCTGAGTCCGCGGGTGCCGCGCACGGTGATCTCCTCCGGCGCCGAGACCAGTTCGAATCCTTCCGCCGGCGCATCGAAATCGCCGGCATGACAGGAATCGATCAGGATCGCCCGGTTGAGGGAGGGCGTGTCGCGGAAAGCGCTCTCGATCACGCTGATGGGCAGGCCGGTGCGCGCGGGCCGGTCCGGGTCGAACTCATGCGGCGCGAAAACATAGCCGCCGTCCCCGGTCAGGAAGCCGTGCCCGGACAGGAACAGGACGAGCCGGTCATCGGGTGTCGCCGAGGCGAAGAAATCCCGCGCCTGGTCCATGATGTTCGCGCCGACATCGCCATTCGTCATGATCCTGACCTGCGTCTCGCCCTCGACGAGTTGCAGGAACCGGGCGAGGTCCGTGGCGTCCTTGGCGGCGTAGTGCAGGTCCAGCGCGTCATTGGCATAGTCCGACACGCCGGCCGCGAACACGAACAGACGGGACCGGCGCTCAGGCGCCGGGCGGAAAATGTCCAGCGTTGCCGCGCGGCCGGATATGCCTTCAACGGACCGCGCCTCGGCGGTCACCCGGTTGTTGCCGGAGGCAATGGGTATACGGATCGTCTCGTTGAAATCTGTGCCGGTGTCCTTGCGCCGGGCGACGGGCGTTCCGTTGACGCGGATAACTATTTCTTCGGTGGGTGTTTCGCTTTTGACGTCGATGCGGATATCGGCGAAATCGCCGTCCGAGATCAGGCTGTCGGTGCCGGCCCGGGCAAGCTGGATGGTGGGGGCCGACCGCGTCCAGTAAGCGAACCCGTCCGACTCCCCGGCCGCGAGGCGGGACTGGCGCTTCTCCACGGCGGTCCGGTAGGTGGCGAGATCGGCTTCAGACAGCATGCCTAGGCGGGCGAGGGTCACGTCCGGCCGGTTCAGCCACAGATCGAACTGGCTGAATTCGATCGTTCCGTTGATGTCGGCAAATGACAGCTCGGCGAGGCGAGTCTTGTCGCCGGAATAATAGCCCTCCGGCGTGAAGATGAAGGCACCCGCCGGCGGTTCGCCATTCTGGGCGGTCGGCGGGAGCAGGGTGGCAATCAGGCTCTGGTTCGCACTCGGAAAGATGACGCTGAACCCGCGCCTGTCGAGATCGGAGTAATAACTGCCGGTGTCGATGAAATCGAGCGTCCAGAGCTGCAGGTTTCCATTGCGGCTTTCGCTGGCGAGCACGCCATTCGACAGGGTGCGGAGCTTGTGGATCTGGCCGGCATCATTGCCGAGCGTGCCCAGTTCCAGTTGAAGGTCTGTGTCGTAGACCCGGAACTGCCCCCCGCTCAGCAGTTCGAGCAGGTTGATGCCATCGGGTGCGTAGGCAATCGCGCGGGCATTGGTGTCCTGTGGCAGCAGGGTGGGAATCTCGCTGACAGTTTCGCCGGAAAGCGAGTCGATGACGCGGTAGAGCTGAGTGAAGGGTTCCCAGTGCGGGTCTTCCGCCCCGGCGACGAGCCGGCCGAGGACGATATGATTGTGCCGGGGCGAGGCGGCCAGCAAGAGCTGGGACACCGGAATTTCTATCGCAATTGAGCGGTCGAGAATGAGTTCGCCCTCGTCGATGCGGTAAATCTCGACTGTGGGAAAGATGCCGGGAATCCCGCCGGCCCCAGCCGGCAGGCGTGCTGTAACGATGCGCAGGGTATCCCCGCTGCCGGATATGGCGACGGTCTGGATGTTTCCGACATCCATGCGCGCAGGCTGGGGAAGGAAGGTGCTGTTGTCCTTCAGGGCGCCATTGGTCACTAACAGGCCGCCGGCTGTATAGGCGGTCAGCGTGCCATCCGAGAATTGCCCGATTGAATCCAGGTTCTGACCGATGAAGACGCCGAAGGGAGGCGAGGCCGTTCCTTCTGCACCCAGATTGTTTCCGGCTACGCCAAACACGGCCTGTTGCGATCCGAGTTTCAGCATGGCGCCTTGCCCATCGTCAGACAGGACATGGGCATCCCATGCCGACCAGGCATTCGCCTCCTTCACCTGCCTCGACAGGAAGGGAGACACCTGGACTGTGCCAGTGGAGACGTTCTCCACGACCAGCCGGCCCTTATTGGTGATGCCGAAGACATCGCTTCCAAACAGGCCGGCAGCCAGGGAGGCTTCCGCATCTGGCGGGGTCACCATCGGGCGCAGCAGGCCGGAGGCGAGATCCACCTGGAGGATGACGGATTGCCAGTACGATCCGAGCTCGGCCAGCAGGAAGGCTGTCTTGTGGGGGGCGGACACGACAATTTTCTGTGTGCCGGATCCGGCGAGATCGAGGTCATAATCGTCGCCGATGAAGGGGCGTATCAGGCCGCCTTCGACTGTCTGCAGGCCGGCTGAGGTGACGATTGTGCCGGCATCTGCGAATGCCGCTCCGGCCCCGTCCAGCCGGAGGGCGGCGGCGCCGTCGGCCAGTCGGATCGAATAGGAGGATCCGTCCGGGCGGCATTCGGTTCCCTGCTGGGTGTAGCGCGTCCAGGCCGCATGGTGGCCGTCGGGCGCAATCGTCAGGCTGCGGCCGGTTTCGGCCATGCATTGGGGAAAACCGATGACGGCGTATTCGGCTTCCGGCTCAATCCGGAAAGACAGCCCGTCGCAATGCATCCGGAAACGGTCCGCCGCTGGCGTGCAGAAACTGTCGGGGTCATTGACGATCCGGAATTGGCGCAGTGTGCCGCCGGCATCGAGGGCGATCAGGGATCCGGTGTCCTCGATTGCGGCGATGCCGACAATCGCGCTTTCGGACGGCTGAAGGCTTTCATAGGTCGCGTCAAATCCGCCATCTCTCAGTTTCAGGCGTCCGGACTGGAACCCGACGAGCTCGAATTGTCCGAGGGCGGAGACGGCGGTTATGTCGTCTGCGGAATATCTGTTCCCGGCGGATTCGATCAGCAGGGCGAGCGTCTGCCTTGCAGAGCCGATCACATGCGTCCATGATGGGTCAAACATCCTGATATTAGGCGCAAGGGACGGGTTGGCGAACTTGAATCCCGATCGGACCGGGAGCGTATCGACCGGCTTTCCGGCGCTGATATTCCAGCTGCCGATGCGCTGCTCGATGGCGCCGCTGGCATCCTTGCGCGCCTCCTGAATGAGGAGTGTCTCGCCGGATTCGGTGATGGCGAGATCGACGGGCTTGCGCAGCGAGTCGATCGAGTAGGCGAAGCTGTCGTCCACCAGATTGACCGCCATGGGCAGCAGGGGCAGGTCTGGAAAGCGGTAGACGCGCTCGACCCGCGTGTGCTGGACGGTCCTGCGCTGCTTGCCGCTTTTTGTCGTCCGGAAACCCCGCATACGGGCTGTGCTGAGGATCAGGATGGGGCGCAGCGTGCCGGCATCGAGATGTGCGGTGATCAGCTTCTCGCCCGGGTCTTCCAGCCCGGATCCGGAGCGGAACTGGAAGGTGAGCACGTCGCGGCCCCAGCGCGGGCCCTGTTCCATGAAGGTGAGCGACACGTCACCGCTGGCGCCGAACCAAAGAGCCGCTTTCATTTCTTCTGACAGGTCCCGTGTTTCGCCGACCGCCCATGACTGGCCATCCAGATAGGCAGCGAGCGACATCCACGGCCAGGTGGTGCCGACTTCCGAAACGATTTCATAGGCTTTCGGCGGCTCTGCGGGCCGTCCGTCGAGCAGGATGCGGCCGTCCGCAGCTTTCGTGTAGGTGCCGGGCGCCAGGGTTTCGAAATCCGGATAGTCCTGCAAGCGCTGATATGCTTCGGCGTGCCGCCAGCTGTGGCCGACAATGCTCACAGAGGAATAGTCGGCGGCGATCCGCGCGGTCATGTTCTGCTGATAGGTATCGATCCACTTGCCGAAATTGATCTCGTCGAGCTTCGGCGTAGCCCCGATCACGATCAGTTCCTTGCGGAGATAGACCCAGTCTTCGGTCGGCGGCACGTAGCGGAAATCAACCGCCGCGTCTTCGCCGCCGGGCGCCTCCGCGCGGCTGGCGGGGGCGAGGAGACAGGCCAGGGCAACACAGGCCAGTGCGGCAATTGCCCGGAATGCTGTGTACGCCAAGCCGGCCTCCTGTCCCTCCGGAAGACGGGGTCTTCCAACCGGCTTCGGGCGGCGCCGCGAAACCTGACGGCAAGCTTGGCCGGGCAGGCAGGGTAAATCAAGGCGCGCTGCGGGGCCCCGCCAATTTGGGGGGATTCCCCCATGATGCCCGCCAGCCCGGCGGCTTAGGTTTCGGCATGCCAGCCGGGGTTTCCGGCCGGCGGCCTGACAAGGACGCAAACTGGAAAGGAAATTCATCATGTATGGCAAATGCCTGGTTCTTGCAGCGGTGCTGGCCACGTCGGCCTGCGCGACCGGTTACCAGATCGACGGGTTCACGGGCGGTCAGGAACCGTCCTGGCGCAGTGTCGATGTGCTGTCGGTCTCATCCTCCGGAAACGGCTACACGTCGAGTTCCAAGCTCAAGAAGATGACGCTGCTGCGCGCGGCCGAGACGGCGATCGAGGCGAACTATCGCTATTTCATTGAGATCGACTCGACCAATACGGGCGGCACGTCGACCTATAACACACCGGTTACGACGAACACGACCTATACCTGGTCCAACCCGTCGCCCTATTCGACCAGCCTGACGTCGAACAGCTACACCTATGGCGGGACGCAAACGGTGTACAAGCCGGGCGTCGACAAGCTCTACCAGATGTTCACCGAACTGCCCGAGGGCGCGCGGCCCGGCCAGTTCCACGATGCCTACGAAATCTACAACACGTATGGCAAGAAATGGATCAAGAAGTTCAAGCCGAAAATGCCGCCGCCGGCCTGATCAGGTCTGACGGAAATGATCGAGCAGGCCCGTCCGGAACGCTGCCGTCAACAAGGCGGCGACGGACGTGGCCCCGAACTTCTCGAACAGGGTGGCACGATGTTTCTCGACCGTCTTTGGACTGATGGCCAGTTTGCCGCCGATCTGGGAGGAGGTGAGCCCGGCGGCAATCAGGGCCAGCACTTCGCGCTCGCGCGGGGTCAGGTCCGGCGGCGGCGGGGCATCCTCCAGCAGCGCCATCACATCGGTGGCGACATATTTCTGGCCCGACAGGATGATTTCCAGCCCGCGGCGCAATTCTTCCTCGCCGCAGGTCTTGAGAAACAATCCATCCACGCCCGAGGCGATCCAGTCGGCCAGCATCACGACCGAGGTGAAGCCGGTGAACACCGCCACGCGGGTCTCCGGGCTCCAGCGGCGGCACTCGGCGAAGACTTCCGCGCCATTGGCCAGCGGCATGCCGACATCGAGGGTCAACAGGCCCGGCCGGTGCTTGCGGCAAAGGGCGATGGCCTCAAGGCCGTCGGCCGCCACGCCGATGACTATTGCCCGGTGGATCGTGTCGAACAGGCGGGTCAGGCCGGCGCGGACCATCTCATGGTCATCGGCGATGACGACGCCTATAGTTCCGGTCAGATCTGGCACGTGTCCCATCGCGTGTCTGAATTGGAGCCGGCATGCCCCGAGCCATGTGTCTAACAAGACTCCTGCGGCAAGTCTGCCTCTTAATCGGGCTTGCGCTTTGGGCGGGTGCGGCCTCGGCGCAGCCCATCGTGCCGGATGGGCCGGAGGTGGACAACATCCTGTCGTATGGCACCTATGTGCAGGGCGCGGTGTACGAACCGACGCCGGAACGGCCCTACGCAGACTATGAGCGCCTGACACTGGATGAGGCGCGGGCGCGGCTGGCGACGGACGGGCGGCCCTCGATCGGGCCGGATGCACCGCCGCAGCCGGTCGGCGGCCCGGTCTGGCTGCAACTGGAAATTGCCAATCCCGAAGACCACACGATGCAATGGCGCCTTCAGCCGAAAGACTTCGTGACGCGGTATGACGGGGAGGCCTACCTGATCGAGCCCGATGGACGCGGCCGGTTGATCTGGCGGCAGGCGTCCATCGACGGCAGCGTTCATGACCGGTATCCGCGGCACCGCCTCAGCATGAGCGAGGTGTTTTCGGCGCCGCCGGGGGGAATGGTCGAGCTGTGGCTGAATTTTCCGTATGGCTACAGGACCGATGTGAAACTGTACCTGACCGAAGAGCAGGCCTTCATCCGCGAGGTCGAGGGAACGCAGACATTCCACGCCTTCCTGTTCGGCGTGCGCGCGGCGCTGATCGTCGGCCTGTTTGCCTTTGCCGCCATCCTGCGGGCGAAGACGGCGCTCTATTACGGCCTCTTCGCGATCTGCATCTATGGCTATTTCCTCGTGAACTATGGCTACACCTACGCCTATGTCGTGCCGAATCTCGGCCTCGACTATGCGCTCGGCATCTTTTTTGGCGGCCTTGCCATGACGGCGTTCACCTTCATGACCCGCACCTTCCTGAATGCGCGGGAAGTCTACCCCCTGTTCAACCGTATACTGATGGGAACGCTGGCAGTGAGCTGGATCCTTGGCTTCCTCGCCGGGTTCGTGGTGCCGTCGAACTGGTCCCAGGCGATACTCATGCCGGCCATCCTGGCGATTGCGGCGGCGAACTTTGCGGGCGGCGTCCTGGCCGTGCGCAACCGGCACCAGGGCGCAATGCTGTTCGTGGTCGCGGCAAGCTTCCTTGCCGCCATCAGCGTGTTCGGCGCGATTGTCAGCCAGTCGGATGTGCTGCCATTCCTGGTCTGGACCAAGATCGTCCATATAGGGTTCACCTTTGACATGTTCCTGTTCGCCGCGGCTCTCGTGGCGCAGGCGCTGGCCCTGCGGCGGGAGCGGGACGATGCGAGCGATGCCCGCATCGCGGCCCTTGCCGAGCAGGCGGACCTCACCGCGCGCCTGTCCGATGTCGAGGCAGACCATGCCCACGCCGTGGCGCTGGCGGAGTCGCGCCGGCGGCAAGCTGTTTCCACCGCGCATGACCTGAAACAACCGCTCCTCTCCCTGCGCATGGCCCTGCGCAAGCAGGCCGGAGACGAAACGCTGGGCGAGAGCCTGTCCTATCTCGAAAGCATCATCGAGCGGGATCTCAGCGAGGGCCGCGCCGCAGCGCATGAGGCACACCCGCCGCCGGACCGCGCGGCGGCTGCGCCATTGTCCGCCCGGAAACTGATCGCCAGCCTGGTGACCATGTTCGGTGACGAGGCGGCAGCAAAGTCCATCGAGCTGAAAGGCGCGCCGACATCGCTTCAGGTCGACTGCGACCCCGTCATCCTGATGCGCCTGCTGACAAATCTTGTCGCCAATGCGGTGAAGCATACGCAAGCGGGCACCATCCTGATCGGGGCGCGGCGGCGGCGCGGCGCGGTGACCTTCGAAGTCCACGATACCGGCCCCGGCATAGAGGGCAAACGGCTGGAGACGCTGTTCGCCCCTTATGTGAAGTCAGATACGTCGCAGGGCGAAGGGCTCGGCCTGTCGGTGGTCCGGTCCCTCGCCGCCGAACACGGGCTGTCCATCTCCGTGCGCTCCGTGCCCGGACGGGGCTCGGTCTTTTCCATCGATGGCGTGCCGCGCGCGCAGGAAATTCCTGCCGGCCCCTGAATTGGGGGAATCGCCCCATACGGGCGGGGCGTCCTGCAGCCTAGGTTCCATTCAGGTGATCAAAACCTGAAAGGATCTCACCGATGAAACGCCAACTTGCTGCCCTTATCCTCTTCGCCGGCGCCGGAACGCTCACGACCGGCTGTGCCATGCTCGACATGAGCTGCGACGACTATATGGGCTATGACGAAATCATGGAGTCCTGGGTGGGGGATGACCTGATGAAGTATGAACGCCAGGTCGGCGTGCGCCCCTTCAGCACGCTGAAGCGCCCCCAGAACCGCACCGAGTACAGCTACAAGGTCAAGGACGAATGGATCGGCGACATGCACAATGAGTGCACCAACCGCTTCACCGCCGACGATGAAACCGGCGAGATCGTCGACTGGTCGTATAGCGGCAATGCCTGTTACGGCTATTGCAAAGGCTGATGCGGCAGCGCCGGCTCCCGGAGGCCTGCCTCAGTCGCAGGCCCCGGTATCGGCCGGCAGGACAGGGGACCAGAGGCCCGTGTTCCAGTTCCACTGCATCGTCCCGGCCTCGCGCCGGCGGCACACGGTTTCTTCATGCAGTTCGAACATGCCGGGCATCAGGTTTGTCTTCGCCTCCGGCACATCAGCAAAGGCGATGAAGTTCTCCTCGCCGCCATAGGGCAGCCATGCCGCTTCGCCTGTTGCCGCCGGCGCTCCGGTGGCCGCGAAGGAGGCCCAATAGGTCAGCATCGCGTCGGACATGCGCTGTTCGGCAGGGGTCTCCGGGATAGCCGGCCAGTTCGGCGGCGTGCGGTCCATCGTTCCGAACACGAACGGAAGTTCCGATCCGTGGAAGGCATGCAGCCCACGGCTGTCAGTGGCGTCATAGCCGTGATCGAACAGGTAGAGATAGGAGGGCGTACCGCGCTCGGCCTGCTTGCGCACGAGGCGCTCCGCCGTCCAGCCATAGAGCGCGTCGCGCGTGGTGGCGATGATGCTCTCTTCAAGGTCGCCGGAGGGATAAAGCGCCAGGAAATCGTCCGCGAGGTCGCCATAAGCGGCCCGGATGGTGGCTTCGTACTGGTCCGGCGCAATGTCGCTTTTCGGTGCGAGCAGGCGGAGCGTGCGGATCTCGCCGCTATTGAAGCCCGCAATGACCGGCACATCGGCCTGCATGTGGGAATCGAAGGCGCCGGCGATTTGTTGCGGCAGAACCTTGCCGTCGATCGTGCCGAAGGGCGCATAGCCGGCCTTCGCCGCGTTCGCATAGACCGTCTTGGCATCCATCGCCCGCAGGGCTGCGATGCCGTCCGCGCCGAGCGCCGCGGCGATGCGCACGCCTTCGGATTCGGCGGAGGGATGGCCGTGGACGGCCTCCTTCAGCGCCGGTGTCGAGGCCATATAGGCGCTCTCCAGGATGGCCTTGTGGAAGAGGCCGTCGGCGGCCGGCGCAGCCATAAGGTACATGGCGCTGAGGGCGCCGGCCGACTCCCCCGCAATTGTCACATTGGACGGATCGCCCCCGAACGCGGCGATATTGTCCCGCACCCATTCAAGCGCCGCGATCTGGTCCAGAAGGCCGTAATTGCCGGAGACGCCATCGGGTGACTCGGCGCTGAGCTCGGGGTGGGCGAGATAGCCGAGCACGCCGAGGCGGTAATTGATGGAGACAACGACCAGGCCCTTATTGGCGAAATTGGTGCCGTCATACAGGGCTTCCCTGGCCGAGCCCGCACGCAGCGCGCCGCCATGGATCCACACGAAAACCGGCGCCTTCTCCGCGTCGGCGGGCGCCCAGATGTTGAGGGTGAGGCAGTCCTCGTTGACCTTGCCGATATCATCCGCATACACACTGGTGCCGTTCTTGATGCGGGGCTGGATGCAGGCCGGGCCGAACTGATCGGCGACCAGCGTGCCGCTCCGGGGCTCGGCCGGTTCCGGCGCTCGCCAGCGCAGGTCTCCCACCGGAGGGCGGGCATAGGGAATACCCTTGAAGACGTTCAGGCCGCCGGCTTCAACGCCCTGAAATGAGCCCGCAGGCGCCTCGACAAGAGGCGCCTGCGCGGCGGATGTCATGCAAGCTCCCAGCATTGCCGTTGCCATAAGGCAGGCTGCGGTGAAGCCCGCCCTGATTGACCATGGCAGCGGCATGCCGGGAGGGGAGGACATGATCAGATCCCCTTGCTGATGCGGATACCGATCGTACGCGGAATATGCGTGCCGTAGCGGCTTTCCGCGAAGGCTTCCGGATGGACATAGGTGATGGAGTCGTCGTCGAACACGTTCTCGACATATCCGATGACGGTCCAGTCGTCGAAGTTCGCGCCGAGCGACAGGTTCACCTTTTCCCAGGAGTCCGTGAAGTCATAGGTCGGGCTCGGAACGGTCGGGCGGCCCGGCGTGTTCGGCAGCTGGCCCGGGAAGGAGCCGACATGCACCAGGTTTGCCGTGAAGAAGCCGTCTGCTTCCGCGTTGATGGTGAAGTCATACTTCATCGACAGGGCGGCCTGGAACTTCGGCGCCGCCATGCGGGCGCCGAGCACCGCGCCGGAAATCGCCGCTTCTTCAGGCGTCAGGTCAGTCACTTTGGCATCGTTGAAGGAGCCGTAGAGGCCGAGGCTCAGACTGTGCGTCGGCAGCCAGCCGACTTCGAATTCGAGGCCCTTGCTTTCCGCGCCGCCGATATTGGTGGCGAACTGCACCTGGTCCGACACGCGGTTCGCCTGAACCTGGATGTCGTTCCATTCAATGAAGTAGGCGGCGATATTGGCGCTGAGCCTCCGGTCGAACCAGAAGCCTTTCACGCCGGCCTCGTAGCTCTTCAGGTCATCGGAGTCGGCACCGTCCGGAATGATGATTTCGGTCGGGTCGAGGCTGGAGGCCAGGCCGGCCCGGGCGTTCCGCACCGGGGCGCGGAAGCCAGTGGCATAGGTCGCATAGGTGGTGACATCGTCGGAGAAGTCATAGGAAATGCTGGCCTTGTAGGAGGGGCCTTTTTCCTTGGCTTTCTCTCCGCGCACCACCGGAAGCGGGGTGACCGTGAGCGGAATATTCGAGAAACCGCCCAGCGCGACGGCGAGGTAGTTACTGTTGTAACCGCCATCCTCGGCAAAGCCCTGCGCATCCGTATTGCCATAGCGAAGGCCACCGATCAGGCGCAGGCGGTCGCTGACATGATAGGTCAGCTCTCCGAAAGCCGCGAGCTCGTTGGAGCGGCCGTAATTGTAGGCACGCTGATAATATTCGCTGGGCAGTCCGGTCAGGCCGCGCATGTCCAGGAAATCCTGGCGCGAGCGATAGTTCAGGTCCACATCGCGGCGCTTGGTGAAATAGAAGCCGCCGATGGTCCAGTCCCAATTCCCGCCGTCCGCGGATGCCAGGCGCAATTCCTGCGTGAATATGTCGTCATATGCATCGGCGTCGAGGGCGAAGGGGATCGCCTGGCCGAACGTGCCCGCCAGGTCGATGTAGAATTTCTGGTCGTAGGATGTCGACGTGCTGGAACTGGTGAAGGTCGCCCAGTCGAAATCATAATCGATGGTGGCGTTGATGTTGGTCAGCTTGCCCTGGTAGAGGTCCGGCCGGTCCGACAGCTTCACCCGCTCGCCGAGTTCCGGGCTGATCAGGGAGGAATCGCGCGGATTGCTCTTCTCATGGGAGTAGAGCAGGCGCACCGACAGCCGGTCGGTCGGCTCGGCCAGCAGGATTGCGCGGCCGCCATAATTGACGAGTTCGTTGGCGTCTTTTTCGCCGGTGCCGATATTGTCGACCCAGCCCCCTTCATTCCGATAGAACCCGACGACGCGCAGAGCGAGCTGGTCCTCGACGATGGGCATGTTGACCATCGCATTATAGCGCTGGCGCACGGAATCCTCGTCGATGAGGCCGAAATCCACGAGGCCCGAATACTGGAACTCATCAAGGTCCGGATTCTTGTTCAGGATACGGACGGCACCGGCGAGGGAGCCGGAACCGAACAGCGTGCCCTGCGGGCCGCGCAGGAATTCGACGCGTTCCACATCGAACAGGTTCGGGTCGAGAATGGTGGAGTTGCCGTTCGCGGAGATCGGCACCTCGTCGATATAGATGGCCACCGTGCTCTGCAGGTTGGCGTTGTAGCCATTGATGGCCAGGCCGCGCGCGGTGAAGTTGTTGAAGTTGGCGCTCGGCTTGTTGAGAATCACGCCGGGCGTTTCGGCGGCGAGGCCCTCATAGCCGACAATGCCCTTTTCGGAGAGCTCGCGCTGGGCGAAGGCGCTGATACTGATGGGGACATCCTGGATGTCTTCGGTGCGGCGGGTCGCGGTGACGTACACCGTGTCCTGAACCGCTTCGCCGTCAGCAGATTGCCCGTCCTGGGGCTGTGCCGTGGCGGGGGCAGGGGCGTCTTCCTGCGCGAGTGCGGCAGGGGCGAACAGAACGAGCGCGGCGCTGACCGAGCCTAGAATTCGAGACTTCATGTTTTCCTCCCAAGGTGGCGATCGTTGTCGTCACTGGGGAAATGATTAGCCGATATTGCGCCCGTGTCAATTTTCACTCTCGTGTGTGTGAATATTATTTTTGCGCCGTTGCAGGGCCGCCTCAGTGAGGGGGAAGGGGAGGAATCCGGCCGCCGCAGGCGCCGCCAGGGCAAGAAATCCCGGCGCAATCGGAGGCGCGGGCAGGGAGCTGCAACGCCAGCAGAAGGCCCGGCAAAAAACATTCATTCAAATTAGAGTGAGTATTGACGGGGCGCTTCCTGCCGCTGCATCCTGCGTGCAGAAAAACAGCCGTCGCGGGCACATGACTCGCGGCGAGACACTTCCGGGGAGGCAACAGAATGGACAGGATAGATAAGGCCGGGGGCGCAGGGCGCCGGCCGGTGAGCGGCGCGGAATTCCCCTCTCACGGGAGAATCCGGTCATGACCTCCGATCAGACAGCCGATTCCGCAGCGATGCCCGCCGCCAGCCCGGCCGTGCCTCACGTGCCCGGCACACGGGCCTGGGTGACGCTCGGCATTCTCTGCTTCGTCTATGTGCTGAACTTTCTCGACCGCCAGCTCCTGTCGATCCTCGCCAAGCCGATCCAGGACACGCTGCATGTCACCGATGGCCAGCTCGGCCTGATCGGCGGGCTCTACTTCGCCTTCTTCTACTGCTTCATCGCCATCCCGGTCGGCTGGCTGGCGGACAAGACCAATCGCGCCGGTGTGCTGGCCATTGCCTGCGGCATCTGGAGCGCGGCGACACTCGCCTGCGGCCTGGCGCGCACCTATCCCCAACTCGTCATTGCCCGGATGACCGTCGGCTTCGGCGAGGCGGGCGGCGTGCCACCCTCCTATGCGATCATCACGGACTATTTCCCGCCGGGGCGCCGGGGCACGGCGCTCAGCATCTTCAATCTCGGCCCGCCCATCGGCGCGGCACTCGGCATTGCGTTCGGGGCATCGATTGCAGCAGCGTTCAGCTGGCGCCTCGCCTTCATCATCCTCGGCGCGGTCGGCATCGTGGCGGCGGTCGGTGTCTTTGCCTTCGTGAAGGAACCGAAGCGAGGCGGCCTCGATCCCGCCTCGGCCACGCCCGCCGTGCGGTCCGGCTTCTGGACGACGATGAAGGATTTCTTCACCCATCCCGCCCTGGTCCTGGCGGCCCTTGGCAGCGGGGCGACGCAATTCGTCACCTATGGCCTCGGCAATTTCACCACCCTGTTCCTGATGCGCGAGAAGGGCATGACTCTGCAGGAAGTCGCGCTCTGGTATGCCCTCGTCGTCGGCATCGCCATGAGCGCCGGCATCTTTGCATCCGGCTGGGCGATCGACCGGTTCACCCGCGTGACCAAGCAGGCCTATGCCATCGTTCCGGCCATCTCACTAGCGCTGGCCGTGCCGTTCTATGTCGGTTTCGTCTGGGCGCCGACCTGGGAGTTGGCGATGCTGTTCCTGATCGGCCCGACTTTCCTGAATTATTTCTACCTCTCTTCTTCCATCGCGCTGGTGCAGGAAGAGAGCCGGCCGGACCAGCGGGTGATGGCGGGGGCACTGCTGCTGCTGGTGATGAATTTCATCGGCCTCGGTCTCGGGCCCACCTATGTCGGTGCGGCGAGCGATTATTTCCGGGCAAGCTTCCCGGACAATTCGCTCCAGATCGCGCTCTATACGCTGATCCCGTTCTATTTCCTGGCCATCATCCTGTTCGTCGCGCTCGCACGCGTGCTGAAGCGGCGGGAACAGGCGCAGGCGGCGTAGGGGCCTAGAGGTCGCGGTCTTTCAGGGAGAGGAAGCCGGCGGCCATGAAGCGGGCCATCCGGTCCTTGACGGCCGGGAAGTCGTCCGACTTGCAAAGGCCGCTCGACAGCCGGTCGATCCGGCCGGTGCGGGCCAGCGTGTTCATCAGCGCGCCGGTGACGAAGTGATAGCCCCAGAAGATGTCCTCGTCCGAATAATCGGGCAGGGCACGCTTCAGGATGCCGACCAGTTTCAGCACCACGGGGTCGAAGTGCTTGTCCATCAGCTCGGCGCCTTCCGGCGTATTGCTGACGCGCGCGCAGAAGGCGGCATAGTTCATCCAGTGCTTGCCGCCCTCATAATAGAGGTCGAGGTCGGTATCGAGGAAGGCGCGCAGGGCGCCCTCCACCGTCGGGCTGTCGCCGGCCTCGCGCTCATAGGTTTCCAGCGCCTCGATACGGCGCCCGCTGGTCACGCCGGCGCGGCGGGCGAACACGGCTTCGAACAGGTGCTGCTTGTCGTTGAAGTAGTAGTGGACCAGCGTCGTGTGGATGCCGATGCGGTTGGCGACATCGCGCAGCGTCACGCCATGCAGGCCGTTCTTGGAGAACAGGAATTCGGCAGCGTCGAGGATCTGCTCGATGCTTTCCGCGCGTTGCTCTGCCTTGCTGCGCCGCGCGGGCTTCCGGGTCGTATTCGTCATCTGGCCGTCCTCTTCTCTGTCAGGGTACGGCGGCCGTTCCGCACCCGTCAACCACCCGACTTTGCGACGGAAAGTCTTTCATTTTCAAAGTCGGAGCGCAATCTGCCCTTGTCGATCTTGCCCGTTGCGGCAAGCGGCATCGACTCAATGGAGACCAATTGGTCCGGAATCCACCAATCGGCGACCTGTCCGCGCAGGGAGTCGAGCAGGCGGCGGGCATCGACGCCGGTGCTGCCGGCCGGCTCGACCACGACGACCGGCCGCTCTCCCCACTTTGGATCCGGCCGCGCGATCACGGCGACGAGGCCGACGGACGGGTCGCGCCCGATTATGTCCTCGATCTCGGCCGGGTTGATCCATTCGCCGCCGGATTTGATCAGGTCTTTCGACCGTCCCCGGATGGTCAGGTTGCCGGTCTCGTCGATGCTGGCGAGGTCGCCGGTGTCGAAATAGCCTTCCGGGTCGAGGGCGTCTTCGCCGGCCTTGTAATAGCGGTCGACAACGCTCGGTCCCTTCACCTTGAGGTGCCCGGTCACGCCGCGCTGCTCTGGCAGGGCGGCGCCTGCCGCATCGGTGAGTTTGAGGTCCAGCCCCATGGGCGGGCGTCCGGAGGCGCCATCGCCGGCATGGCCGGCGCCCGGCGGGGCGATGGTGCCGACGGGCGAGAGTTCGGTCATGCCCCAGCTGGTCTGCACCTCGGCGCCGAGGCGGTCTTCCATTCGGTGCAGCAGCGCGTCCGGGCAACGCGAGCCGCCGATCAGGATGCGTTTCAGGTCCGGCAGGTCGCCGCCGGTGGCATCGAGATGCTCGACAACGCCCAGCCACACCGTCTGTACACCAACGGCAATGGTGACGCGCTCTTCCCGCATCAGCCTTGCGAGGTTGGCACCATCGGCGTGCCGGCCCGGCAGGACGAGCTTGGCGCCGGCGGCGGGCGCGGCGAAGGGCAGGCCCCAGCCATTGGCGTGGAACAGCGGCACGGCCACGAGGATGCTGTCGCGGGCCGTCAGGCCGATGGCATCCGCCTGCAGGGCGCGCAGCGTGTGCAGGTAGTTGGAGCGGTGCGTATAGAGCACGCCTTTCGGCTTGCCGGTGGTGCCGGACGTGTAGCAGAGGCCGGCCGGTGTGGACTCGTCGAACTCGCCCCAGGATACTGGGGCGCCTAGCGTCTCCAGCAGGGATTCGTAGACATGCACCCGGCCAGCGGGCAGGGGCAGGGCGTCCGTATCCGGAGCAGTTTCATCCATCAGGATGACATGCACGACGCCGGGGCAGAGCGCCAGGATTTCGCAGAGCAGGGGGGCAAGGTCCGACGAGACCGCAAGGATGCGGTCTTCGGCCTCATTGATGATGGCGGCAAGATGGGCGGCGGTGAAGCGCGGGTTCAGCGTGTGACACACAAAGCCGCGGCCCATGGCGGCATAATAGAGTTCAAGGTGATGCAGCGTGTTCCAGGCCAGCGTGCCGATCCGGTCGCCGGCCTTGAGGCCCAGCGCTTCCAGCGCCCCCGACATGCGATTGGCCCGCACGCGCAGGCGGGCATAGTCAGACCGGTTCACCGAGCGGCCGATATCGGCCGCGGCGATCTCGCGCGTGCCCGACCATTTGGCGGCATGGTCGAGGAATTTGTCGACAGTCAGGGCGAAGGATTGCATGGCGCTACAGCGGCTGGTCACCGGGGCGGCAGGTGTCGCGGGCCGGGCATCGGATGGCTGGCATTCTGTTTCCCTCCCTCACCGGGCAGGCGCGCGCCTGCCTCCAATGTAAGTGTAGGTCATTCTCACAAGTGTCAATATTCATTCGCGTTATAGTGAAAAAGTTTCGAGATCCGGGGCGCTGGCGGGCGGGCCTGACAGGGCCTGTCCTGTTGTTGTGACTAGGGGGATGGCGGGCGATACCAGACCGGCGAGGTGAAGGCCCGCTCCTGGATCGTTTTCGGCAGGCGAGGGTTCGGCTCGGCCCCGGCGCGCAGGGCATCCCAGGTCGACCAGCGGCAGGACGGGTTCTCCAGAACGCGGGCATAGTAGAAGGCATTGCGGGCGGGGTCGAAGTCCGGATCGGTCCAGTGGCCGTGGATCTGGGCGGCGCCCTTGCCGGCATCGACGGCGCAGGTTGAAAGGTCCACCCCGGCGCCATTGTCCGGGCAGCGGTGCGTTGACGGATCGACACTGCCGCCATCGGCGCAGGCGATATCGTAGAGCTGTTCCCGTGCGGCGCCGGTCTCGTCGGTCCAGCCTTTCACGATCTGGATGCGCTGGAGCGGGGCGGAGAGCGCATCGCGCATCGCCATCACCACGAATTCCGGCGCTGCGGCCGTGTCGGGGGCAAGGTCCCCGCCCATCGGTACGGCCCGGGCATAGGCTTCGCGCAGGCCATCCTCCGTACCGAGATTGATGCCGTCGAGGCCATGGCCGGCGAACAGGCGCACCCGCATACGGGGCCCGGTGGTCGCGAAGGTCTCCTTGCGGCGCATCGCGGCGAACAGGGATTCGCGCGTGTTCTCCTCCGCCCAAACGCCGGTGAGGCCGGCCGAGCCCCAGGTGGAGGAGAGCGGCGTGTCTTCCCGCTTCTCATAGTATTCTTCCCAACTTGCCACGCCGTCAGGCAGGACGGAGCCGCGGCGCTGCGGGATGCCGTCCAACACGCCGACCTTGCCGAAATAATTGTCTTCCTCGAACGGGCCGCCGCCGGTATGCCCGTCGCTCGCCCCGGCAAAGCCGACCTTGTAGGGGTTTCCGCCTGTCTCATTCTCGATGGCCAGGCCGCGTTTCAGCGCATCGCGCACATAGCCGCCCTCGAACTTCGTGATCGGCCGCACAATGCCGATATGCGAGGTCATCAGCTGGAAGCCGGCCCATTCGTCATTGGGTGACAGGCCGGGCGTCGTTTCCGATGTGCCCTTGATCTGCGTGATTTCGACCAGCGGTTCGTTCCGTATCCGGAGGTCCGCATAGGCCGCGTCGATGGGCGCGCCGTCCCAGGTCGCCATTTCGAACATGGTGCCGTTGGAGGCGTTCGAATTGTGCGGGATGGCGAGGGAATCCATGCCTTCCGCGCGCTTGTCGTCCATCCAGCGCCAGAGGTCTTCCGGGTTCTGCGAGTCGAGCGCCGTGAAGGGCGTCTCCGGGGAGGCGTTCTCGAAGATCACATTGCGGTGCAGGTTGCGGTATTGCGGGTGGGAGGTGAACTCATAGCCCGCAAAGGTCGTGAACATGCCGGGCTCGTAGAACTTGTCGGCGGCACGGACGGTTTCCATCCAGGCGGACAGGGGCACGGCGGGGTCGGAAAGCTCGGGGATCGTCTCGCCGCTGCCGAGGCTGTTGCCGAAGGGAACGAAGGCGGCAATCACATCGGCCGGGTTGGGCGAGAACAGGTTCTTCGCAATCGGCAGTTTCGAATATTCCGTGCCCGGCGTATTCAGTTCGCCCAGCACGCCGAGATATTCGGCATGGTCTGTCACGGCCAGGAAGTCCAGCGGCCCGGAATTCAGCTTGAGATCGCCGCCCATCGGATGCTGGATCGTGCCGCCGCGGGCAAAGATGTAGGCATCGTCCGGCGAGCGGCGGACATTGAAGATATAGGCGTCATAGGAATTGGCCGTGTGAATGTGCAGGTCACCGAAATAGGCGCTGCGCAGCGGATTGGGCGCGGCACGCCCCGTGGCAGGCGCTGCTTCCGGCGGAGCGGAGGCGGGACCGCGCCCGGACTCCGATCCGGAGGTCGGCGTGCAGGCGGCCAGGCACACCGCCGCGCCGAGGGCGAACAGCGAAGCCGGCAGGCTTCGGCGGGGGCGGGCGGCGCGTTCGGTCATCCATTCATCTCCGGCCAGCCGCCCGCGAAGGGGGCCGGCGCCGAGCCCCTCGCGCGGCGCAGTCGCGGGCCGGACATCCGGAACCGTTGCGCGGCAAGGGCCGATGACGATTGCCTCCCTCGTGACGGCCATTAAAGCTCATTCACACAAGAGTGAATGTTGCGCGATTGGCCCCGCCCGTCAATCGCCTCCGCCGTGCCGCGCTCAGGCCTTGCGGCCCTCAAGGCCGTGGAACAGGACTTCGAAATAATCGTTCGCCGCAAAGCTGGGCGCGGTATCGGCGCCGGTCTCGTCGGGGCGGGTGAAGGCGAAGCGGCGCTGGTTGCCGGCAAAGATGGCGCCCATCACCAGCTGTTCGGACGCGGCCAGTTCCAGCGTGCGCATGGAATCGTCCACCATGCCCATGGCGATGATGTCGGCGAATTCCGACTTCAGGCGCTTCAGTTTGGCCTCGATCAGGATCCGGCTTTTCGGCTCCAGTGCGCCGAGGAGGTTGACGCGCACCAGCGGGTCGAGGTTCGAGACCTGGCCTTCGAACAGGTGGCGCAGCGCCCGTTCCAGGATGTCGAGCCCGGTGGAACCGTCCTTGCGGGCATAGTGCTGGGCCGCCTCGACAAGGTCACAGCTGCGCTCGAAACAGCCCTTCAGCAGGGCTTCCTTGTCGGAAAAATGATAATAGAAGGCGCCGCGCGTCACGCCGAGTTCGGCGGCGACATCGTTGAGCGACAGGTTGCGGAAGCCGTGCGTGTTGAGCGCCCGCGTGCCGGTGCGCAGCAGCGCCTCGCGCTTCATCCGGTTGTGGGCGTCGCGGTCGAACACCGCATCGAGATCCTGGTGCACCGATCGGATGATCGGCGGCGCGGGCGGCCGGTTGGGCGTTGCCGACAGGCCATGCGTCAGCACATCGATCAGCCCGCCGATCGCCTGCTCATAGTCCGCCGGGCGCACTTCCGACAGCCAGCGCGGCAGCCAGTGGATCACGTTCATCAGATAGAAATGCGTCGCATCGACCGAGCGCACATTGACCGAGCCATCCTTGCGCCCGGCCAGCAGGAATTCCCGGCACCGTGTCAGCAGCGCCCGGTGGCGCGCCTCCACTGCCGTCAGCGCATCATTGCCGAGCTGCGGGAATTCCGAGATCAGCGCCAGCGGCGCGGCGATGCCGGACAGTGCCCGCGCATGGGCGAAGGCATGCGCTCTCACCCAATAGAGAATCGCCTCGCGGCCCGATGGCAGGCTCTCGGCCTCCTTCAGCGCGGTTTCGGAAAAGTCGAGCGCATTGTCATAGACCTCAAGGAGCAGGCCCTCCTTGGATTTGAAATGATAGCTGATCGACGTCTTCGTCGTGCCCAGCCGCTCGCCGATGTCTTCCAGCCGCGTGTCGGCAAAGCCGTTCGAATTGAACAGCTTGATTGCCTCGGAGATGATGATGCCGCGTTTGTCGGGGCGCGGGGCGCCGGCAAGGGTGTCAATTAACATGAAGGATCTCTATTCGCTGCCTGCATTGTTCCGCAATTTGCAAAAAAAGCATAGTCCGGAAAAAATTTGAACCATTTGTATGTTTTGGTTGACACAGTTCAATCGACTGCGGCAGGGTTCCGGCAATACCAAAAAGAACATGTCTGGGAGGAATGCATGTCTTCGAAGAAATTGCTGCTGCTCGGCAGCGCCGCGCTCTCTCTGGCCCATTCGGGCGTTTCGTATGCACAGGGGGCGGATGGCGAAGCCGACGGCGATGCGCTGGTGCAGGACAAGGTCATCGTGACCGGTTCCAACATTGCCGGCGCGTCCGATTCCGGTGCCATTGCCGTGTCCACCTATGGCCGTGACGAGATCGAGGCCCTCGGCCAGAACTCCACCGGCGAGATCCTGCAAAACCTGCCTCAGGCCGGTTCGTTCGAGATCAATGATGCCGCCGACGGGCCGAACGATGCGCGCGGCGACGTCGCCACGGTCAACCTGCGCGGCCTGGGCACGGGCAATACGCTGGTCCTGCTGAACGGGCGCCGCATCACCGCGCACGGCATCAACCAGGATGTCGGCGAAGTGCCGCGCCAGATCACCAACGTCAACGCCTTCCCGGCGGCGGCCATCAACCGTGTGGAAGTCCTGCGCGATGGCGCCTCGGCCCTTTACGGCTCAGACGCGACGGCCGGCGTCGTCAACACGATCCTGTCGGCGGATTTCGACGGGTCGCGCCTGACGGTGAAGCGCGACTGGCTGGAAGGCACCGACTCGAAGGAACTGACGATCGACTTCGCCACCGGCTTCGAGTTCAACAAGGGCAAGACGAATTTGCTGGTCGTCGGCTCCTTCTATGACCGCGACGGCCTCTACGCTTCCGAGCTCGGTACGCAATTCCAGTATGTCGACAAGCGCCTGGCCCTCGGCGATTCCGAATACGCCACCGCGAACACAGACTTCCGCAACACTTCGACAAGTTCACCGTTCGGGCAATTCATTGCCGGCTCGGTCGTCGATGGCGTGTTCGTCGGCTCGCGCGTGCGCCAGAACGGCTCCAACGTGACCAACAGTAGCGGTACGTTCCACATCCAGCCTTGCGACTTCAACGGTACGCGCTATGAGATCGGCGTCGTGGCCGGCGAAGGCTGTATGGGGATCGATGACGGCAATCTCGACACGGCCCTGCGCTATGACTTCAACGTGAACCAGCCGAACAACAGCCTCGGTGAGGGTGTGGACATCATGGTGGACCCGACCGCCGCGCTCGGCCGCCAGCTGATTTCCGACGCCAAGCGCTACAATTTCTACTCGCTGGTCGAGCATGATTTCGACAATGGCGTCGAAGGCTTCGGCGAGGTTCTCTATTATCGTTCGGTCACGGATTCGAACCGGGCGACCCAGCCGCTCGATTCCGGTCTCGCTTTCCTGATCGTGCCCAAGGAGAACTACTGGAACCCGTTCGGCGCGGTCGGCTCGCCCAACCGGATCGATGGCATCGACGCTCCGGCCGAAGGGCTCGACATACTGATCGGCAACTGGCGCCCGACCGATCTTGGCCCGCGCTTCATCTCTACCGAATCGAGCACCTATCGCGTGCTCGGCGGCTTCCGGGGCGACTGGAATGACTGGTCGTGGGAAACCGCGCTCGGCTACAGCAAGAACGAGACGGAAGACACCGAAAGCAACCGCCTGTCGAAGACGCTGCTCGATGCGGAACTGTCGAAATCGACGCCGGATGCGATCAATCCCTTCGGCGGCCCGAACGCCAACACTGAAGAGCAATGGAACCGTGTACGGATTTCCAACACCAATGTCGGCACGACCTCGCTGACGACCTGGGATCTGCGCTTCACCAAGGATGACTTCATGCAGACATGGGCCGGCGATGTCGGCGTGTCGTTCGGCATCGACTATCGCCGGGAAGCCTATGAGGAAGACCGTGACCCGCGCCTCGATGGCACGATCACCTATGACCTCAACAATGTCAGCGGTGTGTCGGATGTGGTCGGCGTCAGCCCGACGCGGGACTCCGAAGCCTCGCGCGATGTCTATGCGATGTCGGCTGAGGCGCTGATCCCGCTGGTGAAGGGCGCCGACTCCGGTTTCGTCAACGAATGGAATTTGCAGCTGGCGGCCCGCGGCGAATACTTCGCCGACATCGAGGATGGCGCCATCAAGCCGAAGGTCGCCCTTTCCTGGTTCCCGGTGAATGCGCTGAACTTCCGGGCGGCCTATTCGGAAGGCTTCCGCGCGCCGAACCTGGTCCAGCTCTATCGCGGTGATATCAGCCGCCTGAACCTCGGCAATGACGACTATTGGCGCTCCGACGTGACGGGCGATTCAGTCTCCACCGGCGATGCCTATCTCGCCGAAGTCCGCAAGGCCAACCCGGACCTCGAGAATGAAGACACCAAGACCTATGTCCTCGGCCTCAACGCCAATCTCGCCGACTCCCTCGGCATCAGCTGGCTCGACGATCTGCGCTTCAGCGTCGACTATTGGCGCTTCGAACAGGAAGGCGTGATCGACACGTTCGGCGCCCAGGAGGCCCTGGCGCTCGACTTCCTGCTGCGCCAGCAGGGATCGTCCAACCCGAATGTGGTGCGCGCGTCGGTGACGGCGGACGACCAGGCGGCCTTCGACGCCTACAACCTCGCCAACCCGACGGCCATGCGCGAAGCGGCCGGCCAGGTCCTGTTCGTGGTCGACAATTTCATCAACCTCGACAGTCAGGAGGCGGACGGTGTCGATGTCGGCATGGCCATGTCGATCGATGGCGGCAAGTGGGGCGACTTCGATGTCACCATCGACACGAGCCGCCTGATGTCTCTGGAAGTGGTGCGCAGCGAACTCCTGTCGTCGCTCGCCAACGATCCGGCCTTTGCCGGTGAGTTCGATGCGCTGTCGGTGGACCGGGTGGAGCTGAACGGCAATCCGAAATGGCGCTCGACCGGCACGCTGCGCTGGCGCAAGGGCCGGTTGGGCGCCGGCGCCGCCGTGAAATATGTCAGCGGTTTCTACGACACGTCCGCAGACCCGGATCTCGATGGCGATGGCCTGCCGGACTTCTGGCGCGTCAGCGAAGCCCTGCGCGTCAACTCCTATGTCGACTATCGCCTTAAGGATATCGGCATTGACGGCATGCGCATCCGGTTCGGCGTCAACAATGTGTTCGACGAGGATCCGCCGCTCGCCGATGAGAGCCGTGGCTGGTACACCGAGTATCACTCGGTCAAGGGCCGGGAATACTACATCCAGCTCCAGGCGAACTTCTAGGCCGGGGGAGGTCTGGCCGGCGCTTCCCTGATGGAGGCGCCGGCCGTATCTAGTGATCATGATGCGTCTGACTTTCCTCCGCCTGGCGGGGCTGCTGCTGGCTTGTCTTGCCGTGGCCTGCGCCAGTTCCAGCGAGCGGCCCGCCAATTCGCGGACCGATTTCCGCTTCGCCGCCTGGCCCGGCCCCATGCTGCGCGTGTTCGCCGTCGAGCCCGACGGCCTGGCCGCCGATGCGCCCGTCGTCATCGTCATGCACGGTGTCGGCCGCAATGCCGACGAGTACCGCGACAACTGGGTCGACCTGGCCGAACATTATGGCCTGCGGGTCTATGTGCCGGAATTCTCGAAACAGGATTTCCCGGGCGCCGAGCATTACAATCTCGGCGGCATCGGCACCGGCAAGCCGCGCGCCTATGGCGCCATCGAGCCATTGTTCCGCTATGTGCAGGACAAGCGCGGCGTCACCGCGCCGTCCTATGTCATCTTCGGCCATTCGGCCGGGGCGCAATATGTGCACCGCTTCGTCTGCTTCGCCGAGCCGGAACACATGGCCTTTGCCATTTCCGCCAATGCCGGCTGGTACACGCTGCCGTCCACGGACGAAGCCTGGCCCTATGGCCTCGGCGGCATTCCGGAGGGTGAGTGCACGCCGAAAGCCTGGCTGCAACAGCCGGTGCTGGTGATGCTGGGCGACAAGGATATCGACCCGGCAGACCCCAGCCTGCGCCACACTCCGGAGGCAGACCGTCAGGGCCCCTACCGCATGGCGCGCGGGCTGTACTTCATGGATGTCGCCGCTGCCGAGGCCGCCGCGCTGGACGTGCCGCTTGCCTGGCAGGTGCGGACGGTGCCCGGTGTGGCGCATGACAATCGGGGCATGGCGCTCGCCGCCGCGCCGCTGATCGCCTCGCTGGGGCAGGAAACCGACACGACCGGGGAGGATGCCCAGTGACGCCAGCCGAAGGACGCCTTGCGCCCCACCAGCTGGCCGGCCTGATTGCCGGCCCTGTCGTGGCGATCCTGCTCCACCTGTTCTTCCGTCCGGCGGGCCTTTCCGATGCCGGGCAGGCGACCGCCGCGATTGCCGCCATGATGGCGATCTGGTGGGCGACCGAGGCCGTGCCCGTTGCGGTCACGGCTTTCCTGCCGCTGGTCCTGTTCCCGCTGTCGGGCATTTCGAAGATTGCCGACACGGCGCCCTCCTATGCCCATCCGACGATCTACCTTTTCCTCGGCGGCTTCGTCATCGCGCTCGCCATCGAGCGCACCGGCCTGCACCGGCGTGTGGCGCTGCTGGTGTTCCGCTTTGTCGGCGTCAATGGCCGCTCTCTGGTTGGCGGCTTCATGATCGCGGCGGCATTGCTCAGCATGTGGATCTCCAACACGTCGACCACGCTGATGCTGCTTCCCATCGTCATGTCGGTCGTCGTCGTCATCCGCGAGACGATGGAGCTTGATGATGTGCAGCGGCGGGACTTCGAGACCGCCATGCTGCTCGGCCTCGCCTATGCGGCCACGCTGGGCGGCATGACCACGCTGGTCGGCACGCCGCCCAATGCCTTCATGTCCGGCTTCATGCAGGCGAACTATGACCGCGAGATCGATTTCGCGCGCTGGATGATGGTCGGCGTGCCGCTCGCCCTCATCATGATGCCGCTCGCCTGGCTGGTGCTGACCCGGCTCCTGTTCACCGTTCGCTTCCGGGCTTCCCAGGCCGTGCGCGACCATGTGAACACGCTGCATGCCGATCTCGGCCCGATCTCCAAGGCGGAGTTCCGGGTGATGCTGCTGTTCCTGTTCCTGGTCGTCGGCTGGGTCGGGCGCAAGCCGATTGCCGCAATCACCGGCGTTGCGGAACTGTCCGACACGGGCGTCGCCATGCTGGCCGCCGTGCTCGCCTTCATCATTCCCTGCGGCAGCCGTCCGGGTACGCTCGTTTCCTGGGAAGACACGCGGCGGCTGCCCTGGGGCGTGCTGGTCCTGTTCGGCGGCGGCCTTGCCCTTGCCGGCGGCATGAGTTCCTCGGGCCTCACCCTGTGGATCGGTGAACAGCTCGCCCCGCTCGGCCGCGTGCATGTGGCCGTGCTGATCGTGGCGGCGACGGCGCTGGTCATCTTCCTCACCGAGCTTACCAGCAACCTTGCCACCACGGCGACCTTCCTGCCGGTGCTTGCCGCGCTGGCCACCGAAACCGGCATGGACCCGCTGGTCTTCGTTATTCCCGTGACGCTGGCGGCAAGTTGTGCCTTCATGCTGCCGGTCGCGACACCGCCCAACGCGATCGTGTTCAGCTCCGGCTCGGTCTCCATTCCGCGCATGATGCGGGCGGGATCCTTGCTCAATGTCATCGGGATTATCGTCTTGTCCGTCATCGCCCTCACCATCGCGCCGGCCGTGTTCCAATGAGGGCCGTCCAGTCCGCGTTTGTGTTCGTACTGCTCAGCCAGGTTTGCTGGCCGGGCGGGGCGCAGGCCGACACCTCCGCTGAAGACATTTTCAGCAAGCAGAACGAAACCGCGCTGGTGATGAAGGTGGAGGCCGCCATCGCCGCCGCGCAGGCCGATTATGGCGTCATCCCGCGCGCCGCCGCGGACGAGATCGCGGAAAAGGCCGACACCGCCCATGCCACACAGGAAGATCTCGCGGCGGAATACGGGATTGTCCGCCATCGGATGGTCGCGCTGCTGAATGTCTGGCGCCGCTCGCTCAGCCCGGAAGCGGGCGACGCGCTACATCATGGCGTCACCACGGTGGACATCTATGACACGGTCATGGTGCTGCAGTTGCTGGACACGATCGATGTCCTGCTGGCCGACATGTCCGCGCAGGAAGAGGCGATGCTGTGCCTTGCCGCGCAGTATCGCGACACGCCGATGATGGGCCGTACCCTCGGCCAGCATGCCCTGCCGATCACCTTCGGCAAGAAGGTCTCCGTCTGGGCGGCACAGAACCGGCGCAACATGGACCGGCTGTACGAAGTCCGCGCGCGCCTGCGCACCAGCGGCCTCCTGAAGGGCGCGGTCGGCACGCATCTCGGCCTTGGCGACCATGGCGCCGAGATCGAGAAACGCGTCGCTGACTATCTCGGCCTCGACACACCGGAACCGGCCGACTGGCGGCCGGCGCGCGACGTTTTTGCCGAATATGCGCAGGTGCTGGCCCTCATCGCCAAATCCAATGCCGCCATCGGCGGGGAAGTCTTCCGCCTTCAGGAAACCGATATTGGCGAACTCGCCGAAGTGCGCACGGCCACCGCTGTCGGCTCCTCCACCATGCCGCAGAAGGTGAACCCCAATCTCTCCGAAGGCCTCATCTATTATGGCCGCACCATTCCGGCGCTGGCGGGCGTCCTGCTCGAGGACGTCGAGAGCGTGTTCGAACGCGACAACACATCAAGGCCGAACACCACGCTCGCCGACATTTCCATCGAGGCGGCCGACATGGTGGCGGACTCGGCCAAACTCATCGGGCGGCTGCATGTCTATCCGGACCGGATGCGCGCCAATATGGACGCCACCGGCGGCCTCATAATGTCACAGCGCGTCGTCCTCTTCCTCGGCGAGCGGATGAGCCGGGAGGAGGCCGAGCTGCGCGTGCGCGACATCGCGGCGGCCAGCCTCGCCAGCGGCGCCAGCTTCCGCGACGCATTGCTCGCTGACGAACTGGTCGGACCGCGTCTGAACGGCCATATCGACACGCTTCTGGACCCGGCTACCTATCTCGGCCTGTCCGCCGGACAAGTGGACCGGACGGCCGCCTGGATCGGCCAGAAGCGGGCGGAACGCGGGGAGCCGGTACCGGCGGCGTGCCGGTAGGTCACCGCAATCGGCTCCGGACACGCCGAAACGGTCACCGCAAGTCAACTATGTCGACCCCGGGAGCAACATCGCAGTCACCTCTGGCGACCGCATTTCGGGGGATAAGCCGGCCTGGCCTAGCGGGCCGGCGCGGTCAGGTGGAGGAAATTGCTCACCACTCTGTCCAGCGCCCGGGCGACGGTTTCCTTGTGCGCCGGCTTCGGCGGCCAGAGCAGGTATTGCGACCGCACGAAGGTCAGCCCGCCCATGAACAGGCGCGCGCACTCGACCGGGTCCGGCGCGTTCATCAGCCCGGCCCGGGCGAAGCCCCAGAAGAAATAGGCCACTTCCTTGATCTCACGCTCGAACAGCGTCTCGCTGAATTTGGCCCGGTGTTCGGACAGGCGCTGAGGCTCCGAGTTCAGGAGCTCCATGAATTTCTGCTCGTTCGGATCGCACCACTGGTTCAGCCAGTCGCCGGCATATTTGCGGCAGAAGGCATTGGGATCCCGGTTGAGCGCCTCATAGGCCGGCAAGGACAGCCGGTCGGCGGAATGGGCGGGATTGAACCGCTCGATCAGGGCTTCAAGGATGGCGTCCTTGCCGTCAAAATGATTATACAGGCTGGAGGGACTGAGGCCGACTTTCGCAGCGATCTGCCGGATGGACGTGCCGGCGAAGCCATTGCGGCAGAACAGTTCCAGGGCGGTTTCGAGAATGCGGTCGCGGGAGTGCGATTCGGTTGTCGTAAACATGGTTGAAAGCTAAACGAACGGTCGTTCGTGGTGCAAGCGCTTACTCCGGAGAGGCGATCAGGCCGGAGATGAGGAAGGGTAAGAGATGAGTCGGGTTTTCGGCGCGGTGCGCCAGAACGGCTATGTGGTGCGGGACATCGACGCTGCCATGAAGCACTGGATCGAGGTGATGGGCGTCGGCCCCTGGTACTATATCGACCGGGTCCAGACCGACTGGTTCCGCCATCGCGGCGCCGACTCCGATGTCGAGATGAGCATTGCCCTCGCGAACTCCGGCGACCTCCAGATCGAGCTGATCCAGCAGCGCAATGACGCGCCGTCCATGTACAAGGAGTTCCTCGACGCCGGCCATGAGGGCCTGCAGCACATGTCCTTTTGGAGCAATGACTACCAGGCGCTCTACGACCGGGCGCTCGGCCTCGGCTACAAGGTCGGCCATGAGGGCCAGATCGGCGGGCCGCAGGGACGCTTTGCCTATTTCGACACCGAAGCCCATCCCGGCACCGTGATCGAGATCTCCGACATTTCCGGCACCAAGGGCCCGTTCTTCGAACACATCCGCAAGGCGGCCCTCGACTGGGACGGCAGCAATCCGATCCGGCCAGTCAAGCGCTAGGCGCTTTCCCTTTGTCAGTGGAAGTCCCGGCTCTTCGGGATGACGCGCACATTGCGCGGATGCCGGCCGCTGGTGTGTGAAGGCTTCGGGCTACGGCTCTCGACCGGCGGGCGGGTCACCTCGTCGGCGCGTGAGAGGATGCCCTTCAGCGAGGCGCCCATCGCCTCCTCCGACAGGAAGGCGAGATCGCCGGAACAATCGATCAGCTGCTCGGCGACGATATGGGTGACATTGTCGGCCGACTGCACGCGTCCGACCACATGCAGGATGCGTGAGCGCATCACGACCGGGCGGTAGCGTTCCATCACCCGCGGCCAGACGACGAGATTGGCGATGCCGGTCTCGTCCTCCAGCGTCACGAAGACGACGCCGCTGGCCGTGCCCGGCCGCTGGCGCACAAGGACGAGGCCGGAGGTTGCCACGCGCGCGCCGTTTGCCGCCCGCACCGCCTCCGCCGTGGGCACCAGGCCGCGTGCCGCATGCACGGGCCGCAGGTAGAACATCGGATGCCCGCTGAGCGAGAGGCGCGTTGTCTGATAGTCCTGCAGCACGTGTTCCGAAGGCGGGATCAGCGGCAGGGCGACGGCTTCCTCCCGGCCCTGTTCAGCGGCGTCGGCGGCAGCGAACAGGGGCAATGTGTGGCCTGCCGGGGCGCCGCGCACCTGCCAGAGCGCGTCGCGGCGGGTCAGCCCCATGGAGCGGAAGGCATCCGCCGCGGCCAGCCGCTCCAGCGTCGCGCGCGGCAGGCGCGTGCGCCGCCTAAGCGCGTCCGGATCGTCATAGCCCGCGCCGCGCCGGCGCATCAGCTCCTCCATCTCCGCCTGCGCAAGGCCGTCAATCTGGCGGAAACCGAGGCGCACGGCGAAGTGGCCGCTCTCCCCCTCTGCCGGCTCCAGTGTATTGTCCCAGTCCGACAGGTTCACATCCACCGGACGGACTTCGACGCCATGTTCCTGCGCGTCGCGTACGATCTGCGCTGGGGCATAGAAGCCCATGGGCTGGCTGTTCAGCAGCGCCGCGCAGAACACGTCCGGATGGTGGCACTTGATCCAGGAGGAGACATAGACGAGTAGCGCGAAGGAGGCCGCATGGCTCTCCGGGAAGCCGTATTCGCCGAAGCCCTTGATCTGGTTGAAGCAGGATGCCGCGAAGGCCGGGTCATAGCCCCGCGCGATCATGCGCGAGACCAGCATGTCCTCATACCGATGGATGGTGCCGAGATGCCGGAAGGTCGCCATGGCGCGGCGCAGGCCATTGGCTTCGTCGGGCGTGAACTTCGCGGCATCGATGGCGATCTGCATCGCCTGCTCCTG